>JBEIQG010000175.1:0-7801 GCA_040376625.1 Nitrospira sp.
CGCGGCTCGTGAAGCGAAGCAAAAAGGAGCGCGTGTCGTCTCGATCGTCAATGTGGTGGGCAGCACCCTCGCTCGCGAGTCCGACGGGGTGCTGTACACCCATTGTGGCCCTGAAATCGGCGTCGCCTCGACGAAAGCGTTCACCAGCCAGTTGGCGGCGCTCTACATGCTGGCCTTGCATCTCGGCCGGGTGCGGGGTGTACTGAGTGTGGCGGACGGGAAGGCCTGGCTCGATCGCCTGGTCACGTTGCCGGCGTTGGTGAAACATGTGCTTGGCCGGGAAGCGGAGATTCTGGCGATCGCGAAACGGTATTACAAGAAACCGGACTTCTTGTTTCTGGCGCGCGGGATCAATTTTCCGATCGCGCTGGAGGGGGCGCTCAAGCTCAAGGAAATCTCGTACATCCATGCGGAGGGGTATGCCGCGGGAGAGATGAAGCACGGGCCGATCGCACTCATCGACAAGGACATGCCCGTGGTGGTGTTGGCCCCCCGGGATCGGCTCTATGAGAAGACCGTGAGCAACCTCATGGAAGTGAAAGCGCGCCGGGCTCCGGTGATTGCGTTCGTGGCGGAAGGCGAGCGTGAACTGGGTAAAATCGCCGACGCCGTCTTTACCATTCCCGACGTGCATCCGTTGCTGTCGCCGATTCTTTTTACGATTCCGCTGCAATTGCTGGCCTATCACATTGCAGTGTTACGCGGGGAGGATGTGGATCAGCCGCGGAACCTTGCGAAGAGTGTGACGGTAGAATAGTCAGATGTTGAACATGGCTTCCCACTGCGTTCTCGGTCGCCCGGTGTCCTACGACGCACCCAGAGGGTCCGCCCCGTCGCCGAGCATGCTGCGGCCTTGCTGGAAGACCATGTCGAACATCCTTACAAAAATGGGAGCATGAGATGGAGATCACGAAGCAGGAAGTCGAGAAGGTGGCCAAGTTGGCGCGCTTGGCGTTGACCGAGGCCGAGACCACGGCCTTTTCGCAGCAGCTGAATCAGATCGTGGCCTATGTGCAGAAGTTGAAATCGTTTTCCACGGAGGGCGTGGAGCCGACGTCGACCGTGCCGGGGCAAAGCAACGTCTTTCGTCCGGATCAGGTGCAGGCGTCACTATCGACCGAGCAGGCTTTGAGCAATGCTCCCGATGCGGAAGCGCAGTGTTTCCGGGTTCCGAAAATCATCCAAGAATCCTAAGCGATCGAAGGAGCATCAGCCGACTATGTTTCGACAAATGTTGCGGGCAAAGATACATCGAGCGACGGTGACTGAGGCCTGTCTGGAATATGAAGGCAGCCTCACGGTGGACGAAGATCTGTTGGACGCGGCGGGTATTCTGCCCTATGAAGCGATCGTCTGTTCCAATCTCAATAACGGTGAACGGTTCATGACCTACGCCATGAAGGGGAAACGGGGACGGGGGGAGATCGTGCTGAACGGCCCCACCGCACGTAAGGCGGCGGTGGGCGATCAGATTATTATTTTCTGCTACGAGTACTATAGCGACGAAGAGATCAAACGGCATAAGCCGAAGATCATCCAGGTCGATGGCAAAAACCGTATCACTCAAAAGGCTGTGAAACGCTGATGTCGCTGACGCTACTACACAAGTTCACGCTGTCGGAATTACAGCGGAAGTTCACGGCCGGAGATGTCACGGCGACGGAGATCGTCCGCGCCTACTTCCTGCGTGTGATGCAGGTCGAACCGAAGGTGAACGCATACCTGACACAGTGCAAGGCAGCGGCCTACGCACAGGCGGAGCGGCTCGACCAGGCCTTGAAGGGGTGGCGGAAAACTACGCCGATGATGGCCATGCCCCTGGCGGTGAAGGACAACATCTGCACGGAAGGCGTGCGCACGACTTGCGCCTCCCGGATGCTCGACACCTTTGTGCCGCCCTACGACGCGACAGTGGTCGCCAGGTTGCGGGCGGAAAATTATCTCCTGCTCGGCAAGACCAACCTGGACGAGTTTGCGATGGGGTCGTCCACCGAGAATTCAGCGTTCGGGGCGAGCCGCAACCCATGGAACATTCAGACTGTTCCAGGCGGATCGAGCGGTGGGTCGGCGGCGGCTGTGGCGGCTGATGAATGCGTTGCGGCGCTGGGGTCGGACACCGGAGGTTCCATTCGCCAGCCTGCGGCGTTCTGCGGCGTGGTCGGATTGAAACCGACCTATGGCCGTGTGTCCCGATATGGATTGGTAGCCTTCGCCTCCTCGCTGGATCAAATCGGTCCGATCACCAAGGATGTGACGGATGCGGCCATCTTATTGGGCGCCATAGCGGGGCACGATCCGCGCGATTCGACGTCCGCGAACGTGCCGGTTCCCGACTACCTCAAGGCGCTCAAACGGAAAGATCTCAAACGGCTGAAGGTGGGTGTGCCCGCCGAGTATTTTGCCGACGGGCTCGATCCGGAGGTGGAGCAGGCGGTGCGTACGGCCATCGAAGGCCTGCGGGAACTCGGGGCGGACATCCGTGACATCAAGTTGCCGACGACCGATGCGGCCGTCGCGACCTACTATGTCATTGCCACCGCCGAGGCCAGCTCGAACCTGGCCCGATACGACGGCGTGAAGTTCGGTTTGCGGGCAGCGGAGAGCAAAGATCTTCTGGACATGTACCTGAAGACGAGAGCGGACGGATTCGGCCCGGAGGTCAAGCGCCGGATCATGCTGGGGACATACGTGTTGAGCGCGGGATACTATGATGCCTATTACGGGAAGGCGCAGGCCGTCAGGACGTTGATCCGGCAGGAATTCGAGACGGCGTTCCAGGCGGTTGATCTGATCGTCACCCCGGTAACTCCGACCACCGCGTTTAAGTTCGGGGAGAAGGCTCAGGATCCGTTGCAGATGTATCTGTCCGACATCTACACGATTTCGGCGAATCTGGCCGGGCTGCCCGCAATTGCGCTCCCTTGTGGATTCAGCAAGGCAGGATTGCCGATCGGCATTCAGTTCATCGGTCGGCCGTTCGAAGAAGATGTCCTGCTGCGCGGGGCCCATGCCTACGAGCAAGCGACGAACTGGCGGGCAAAACGTCCGGCGATTCGGTGAGCCTGACAAGGAGGCACTATGATTGTTGAGGTCGCCGCGATCCTCGTCGCCATTGCCTTTGCAGTGCTCGTGGGTTATCTCGTCCCCCTCTTGATTCAGATACGCAAGACGGTGGCGGAATCCGAGCAATTGGTGACGAAGCTGAACCTTGAATTGCCGACGCTGATTACCGAATTGCGTGCGGTGAGTCAGAATTTGAACGATGTGACCGAGCATGCCCGCAGCGGGGTTGAGCATGCCGCGGTCCTGCTGCATGCGGTGGGAGAGGTCGGCGAATCGGTTAATCAGGTCCATAGTTTGGTGCGGGGCTCCGGCGGTTCGTTGTTGGCCAACATGGCCAGTGTGGTGGCGGGGTTTCGCGCTGCAAAACAAGTCGTGACGGAACGTTTCAAAGAAGGAGGGCATCACAATGGCGGATAATCAAAGTCCATCGTCGGCGGCGGTCTTGCTGGGGTTTCTGAGCGGAGCGGCCTTGGGTGCGGTGACGGCCATCTTGTTGGCACCGAGAACCGGACAGGAATCACGCGAGATGCTGCGCGGGTACGCGCGGCGTGCGGAGGACGGCTTACGCGATCTCGTCGGCGAAGCGGGTGAACGGTTTGAAGGGGCGGTCGAAGAGGGGCGCGATTTCATCGAGTCGAAGAAAACCGTCCTGCGGGATGCGTTCGATGCCGGGCGGGAGGCGATGCGCCGGGAGCGTGAGCATTTTACGAAGGGGGAGCAGAGCTGAGCGTGGGATACGAAGTCGTCATCGGCGTGGAAGTGCATGCCCAGTTGCGCACGCAGTCGAAATTGTTTTGTGCCTGCGGCACGGCCTTCGGCCTCACGGCGAATTCCCAGACTTGCCCGGTCTGTTTGGGCCTCCCCGGGACATTGCCGGTTATCAATGAAAAGGCCGTAGAGATGGCGGTGCGTGCCGGGTTGGCGATGAACGGCACGATCGGGGTGCGGAATCGCTTCGCGCGCAAAAACTATTTCTATCCGGACCTGCCGAAAGGGTATCAGATTTCGCAATACGAAGCGCCGATTTGTGAACACGGCTGGATTGAAATTGCAGCCGGCGGCAATCGTAAGCGAGTGAGAATCCGGCGCGCGCATTTGGAAGAAGACGCGGGAAAGAATCTGCACGAGGCCGGCAGCGGGATGAGCCTCGTGGACCTGAATCGCGCCGGGACTCCGCTGTTGGAAATTGTGACCGAACCGGACCTGAGTTCTTCCGAAGAGGTGGTGGCCTATCTCAAGGCGCTTCGCGACCTCTTGATGTACCTCGATGTGTGTGACGGAAACATGGAAGAGGGAAGTTTCCGCTGCGAGCCGAATCTGTCGCTGCGTCCGGCGGGTCAGAAGGCGTTCGGAACAAAGGTTGAGTTGAAGAACATCAATTCCTTCAAATTCGTGAAGGACGCCGTTGATTACGAAATCAAACGGCAATCCAAGGTGCTGAGCGAGGGCGGGAAGATTTACCAAGAAACCAGGCTTTGGAATCACGAGCGCGGTGAAACTGCAGTTATGCGCAGCAAGGAAGAGGCGCATGACTACCGCTACTTTCCAGACCCTGACCTGGTCCCGATGGAGATTTCTTCCGAATCGATCGAGATACTGCGCAAGGGGTTGCCGGAACTGGCCTCGAGTAAGCAACAGCGGTTTATCACGGAGTACGGCTTGCCCGAGTATGATGCGGGGATTCTGACTTCCAGCAAAGCACTGTCGATATACTTCGAAGCCTGTGTGAAACTGTACCCACAGCCCAAAACGGTGAGCAACTGGGTAATGGGCGAATTGCTGCGCGAATTGAACAATTCCGGAACTGAGGCGGACGCTTCTCCTGTGTCGCCTGAACGGTTGGTCGAATTGTTGACCCTCGTGGATCAAGGGATGATCAGTCTCAAGGTGGCGCGAGACATTTTCCCCGACGTCTATGGCTCGGGAAAGGCACCGGCTCAAATCGTTCAGGAAAAGGGGCTGACGCAGGTGTCCGATGAAGGGGCTCTGGCGACGATTATTGATGAAGTCTTGAAGAACAATCCTGCGCAGGTGGGGCAATTTAAGGAAGGCAAGCAGCAGGTATTGGGGTATCTTGTCGGTCAAGTGATGAAGGCGTCCGGCGGCAAGGCCAATCCTGGGAAAGTGAATGAGCTGTTGAAGAAGGCATTGGTCTGAGGTGCTCCATGTCTGCGTGGGGGTGTGAATGGTAGCGGGCCGCGCACCGCATCTCGATGCGGTGCGTGCTGAAAGAGGCAGTAAGACGATAGGAGTGATAGTTCAGTCTGGGGATCTGGAGGAGACACGAGCATGAGCGGAATCAGGAACGTGAAGGCACGGCAGATCATTGACTCACGGGGCAATCCTACGGTGGAAGTCGAAGTGCTTCTGGAGAGCGGTGCGCACGGTCGGGCAGCGGTGCCGTCCGGGGCGTCGACCGGTGAAAAAGAAGCCATCGAATTGCGTGACGGCGATAAGAAGCGCTGGATGGGTAAGGGCGTCTCCAAGGCGGTTGCGAATGTGAGCAAGACCATCGCGCCAAGGCTGATGGGCATGGAGGCGTTAGATCAGGCGGCCGTCGATCACGAAATGATCGCGCTGGATGGAACGAAGACCAAGGGAAAGTTGGGCGCCAATGCCATCCTGGGCGTGTCTCTGGCGGTGGCCAAGGCTGCGGCCATTGAGACCGGCCAACCGTTATATCGCTATCTCGGGGGAACGAACGCTCGGGTCCTGCCGGTGCCGCTCATGAACATCATCAACGGCGGCGCTCACGCGGACAACCGGCTCGATCTGCAGGAGTTCATGATCATGCCGGTGGGTGCGCCTCGTTTCAGTGATGCGTTGCGGATGGCCACGGAAGTGTTTCATACGCTGAAGTCGCTCCTAAAGAAAAAAGGGCTCAATACGGCTGTCGGTGACGAGGGGGGATTCGCGCCTGATTTGCAGTCGAACGAGGAGGCCTTGGCCCTCATTATGGAAGCAATTGAAGCGGCAGGGTATCGCCCCGGTCAGGATATCGCGCTGGCCTTAGACTGTGCGGCCAGCGAGCTCTACGAGAAGGGGCGATATCGGCTGGAGGCTGAAAAGAATCCTGAGCGTTCGTCCGAAGAGATGGTCGCCTATTACGGAAAGCTGTTGGACCGTTATCCGATTCTCTCCATTGAAGATGGCTTGAGCGAACTGGATTGGAAGGGGTGGAAGATTCTGACCGAAAAGCTCGGGAAGCGGGTACAACTGGTTGGGGACGATATTTTCGTCACCAACGTCGAAATTTTTGCCAAGGGGATTGCCGAGGGGATCGGCAATTCGATTTTGATTAAGCTGAATCAGATCGGGACGTTGACGGAGACGCTGGATGCCATCGAACTGGCCAAACGGTCCGGGTATACGGCCATCATCTCGCATCGATCCGGGGAAACGGAAGATACGACGATTGCGGACGTCGCGGTTGCGACGAACAGCGGATTGATCAAAACCGGGTCGTTGTCCAGGACCGATCGTGTGGCAAAATATAACCAATTGCTTCGTATTGAGGATGAATTGGGCGTGGCGGCCGTTTATCGAGGTCGCGCCGCTGTACCCTCGAGGTCTTAATCGCTATGATGATCAAGCCGAACCGGGGTCGCGACTGGTTGGATTGGCAGCGGAAGCTTTGCTCTGCCGGGAAGTGGGTGGGGCTGGGAGCGCTGTTCCTTATGATGGGGGCCCTGTTGTTCGGCGAGATGGGGATTTCACGCTACCTGCATTTGCGTGACCACGCAGAGCAGCTTGATCAGGAACTGGCTGAGCTTCAACGGTTGAACGGAGAACTGCGCGCGGATCTGGATCGCGTGCAATACGATCCGACTCGCATCGAAGAACTGGCACGTGAACGGTTAGGGTATGTGCGAAAAGGAGAAACGGTGTATCAATTGGCTCCGATTGGCGAGAAAGAACGGTTTCCCACGGTGAGGACACCATGAAATTCGGCAGTGTGGCCATCATCGGACGGTCGAATGTCGGGAAATCGACGCTCCTCAATCGTCTGCTGAAAGAAAAAATCGCTATCGTCTCCGACAAGCCACAGACCACCAGGACGCGGATTTTGGGTGTGGCGCATGTCGAGGGCGCTCAAATTGTGTTTCTCGATACGCCGGGGTTTCACGAGCCGCATCATTTGTTGAACCGTCGCATGGTGCGCACGACACTGGACACCTTCGATGATGCCGATGTGCTGTATGTGGTGGTCGAAGCCACTGCTCAGCCCGGTCCCGGGGACCTGGCCGTCATCGAGCATGTGAAACAAGCGGTCGCCAAGCAGGCACGTCCGGTGGTGCTCATCATCAATAAAGTCGATCTGGTGAATAAGTCGCGACTGTTGCCTCTGATGGAACAATATCTGCGGATTTTCCCCTGGAACGAGATCGTTCCCGTGTCGGCGGAAACCGGAGACAATGTGGATCGACTGCTCTCGGTGACGGTTTCGTTGCTGGAGGAAGGTGAGGCGACCTTCGGCGACGATGTAGTTACGGATCAATCGATGCGGACCCTGGCGGCCGAGCTGATCCGGGAGAAGATATTGCAGCAGACTTATGAGGAGGTGCCTCACTCGGTGGCGGTCGAGATCGAAGAATTTATCGAGACCAAGAAATTTACCAAGATCGGCGCCGTGGTGCTGGTCGAGAAGGAGTCGCAAAAAGGCATTCTGATCGGCAAGCACGGCGAACGTCTCAAGCAGGTGGGGACGGCGGCGAGGGAAGATATGGAACGCCTGTTC
>JBEIQG010000296.1:0-2869 GCA_040376625.1 Nitrospira sp.
CCAACCTCGATGACCGGCTGCAGCGCGGTCAACGCGAGGACTTTATCCGCCACGGCCACGGCCGCGACGGTTCCCGCCGAGATTTTGAGAAACTGTCTCCGTGAAACGGAAACCTGCATAATAGCTACCTCCTTGTGAGGCACATGAGTCCCTCATGCACCTGTTCGTACAACCTCACTACAGTCACGTGGATGCAATCTTGTCTGGAGTACCTCCTTTCCGTGTGTCGAATTGGAAACATTCGCCCCTCACAATTCGAAATTGTCGAGCGGACATTCGCTCGCGGTGTAGGAGTATTACAATTCACATGCCGAAGCAGGCAGAAAATGTAGCGGCGTTTCGTCTCGGAAGCGAGGATATATATTTATAAAAATCATGATCTTACGTTTTGTGTTGAGAGGCAAAGCAGGAGGGGAATGGTTGACCAAAACTCAGGGGTCAGTAACTGCTGACTACAATGGGGGGCATAATTTATAAGATGTTGAAAAATAACAATTTACTTGTGTCTGTAATCTAGGACGCACAGTGGCGTCAATGTTTTAGTTCATATAAACAATAACTTACGCACAATTCGTGCGGGCGGGTGTCATGCTTTGCTGACACCGCTATTTTTCGTCTTTTGTATAGCGGCGCATGATCTCGTGGAAGTAGGAACGGGGCAGTCCGGCGTCCTGGGCGGCGTGGGTAACGTTACCCTGATGGATCGTCAGTTTGGTCGAGATGTACCGTCGGTTGAAGGCCTCCAGGACCTGTTCCTTGGCTTTCGCATACGGCAGGTGAAGATAGTCTTCATCGAGGGCTTCCCGTTGCCGCTCGTCGGGTACGGCGAGCATGCCGGCTACATCTGCGATACCGATACGGTCTCCCTTGGCGAGCATGACCGCCCGTTCCATCACGTTACGCAATTCCCGGACATTACCGGGCCATGGGTAGGCGACGAGCTCCGTTACGGCGGAGGGATGGAGATCCTCCACGCGTTTCGTAAACTCCTTGGCATAACGCGCGATGAAGTGTCGCGCCAGAACTGGGATGTCTTCCGTCCGTTCACGGAGGGGCGGGACGCGGATCACCATGACATTGAGGCGAAAGAACAGGTCCTTCCGGAACTCGTTCCGTTTCACCTTCTCAGCCAGATCCTGATTGGTCGCGGCAATAAAGCGCACGTTGACCTTCCGTTGCTGCGTGCTGCCGACCGCACGCACTTCCCCGGCTTCCAGCACTCGCAGGAGTTTCGCCTGCAGATTGGCGGGAAGGTCGCCGATTTCGTCGAGAAAGACGGTGCCGTGGCTGCCTGATTCGATCAAGCCGGTTCGATCGGCTACCGCGCCGGTGAATGCGCCGCGGACATGGCCGAACAACTCACTCTCCACGGTGCCTTCCGAAAAGGTTGTGCAGTCGACGACCTGGAACGGGCCGTTGCTGTCGAGACTGCGCTCGTGAATCGCCTTAGCGATCAATTCCTTGCCCGTGCCGGTTTCTCCGATGATCAAGGTGGTGGAGGGAACCCGGGCTATGGCTTCGATCATGGCCATCACGTTTCTGATCGGAGGGCTCACACCCACCAGGTTCTTGAAGGGAATGCGCGGCGCGACAGGCTCGTCCGGAGAGGACTGGAAAAGGATTTCCGACATGCGCATGGCCCGGTGAATACGCGCCGACAGATCCATGCTGTCGTAGGGCTTCACAATGTAATCGAATGCACCATGGCGCATTGCATCGATCACCGTCTCGATCGCATGAACCCAACTGACGATGATGACGGGGATGCGTCGATTCAGGTCCTGCACTCGCCGCAGAAGTTCGATTCCGCTCATGCCCGGCAACCGCACGTCGGCGATGATCAGATCGATCGGTTGCTGCTGCAGCCGCTCCAGCGCGCCCTCGGCCGTGGCATTGATGACCAGCGTGACCTGCTCATCCTCATGGCGCGGCAGCTCGTGCTCAACGGTGCGCAGGAACATATCCACGTCACCCGCATCATCCTCGACCAGCAGGATCGTGAAAGTTTTTTGCTTTGTGCCTGACATAGATCGCTCGGACCTTTATGAAATCTGTTCGCTGCCCGCCCAAGCAAGGCTTGATCTCAAAAACTATGACCAGGCCCGGGCAGGCAATTGGACTTCGGAGGACGAGTTGGAGGGCCTGCAGCCTCCGGCTAAGTCTTCTATCTTAGGAGGGGAAGCCGAAGCAAATCAACTGGTTGCGAGGCAGTATCCGCGCCTGGACGCAAAGTGCCAGCAGCAAAGCGTTGGTCCAATATCGACCGATCTCCGCAAACCCGTCGGCTATGCAGCTTCAGGCGCGGCACCTCGCTGTGCAGCGGGCCACTGGTTTCTCCACGTATTCTGCTGAGAGCGCTCAGAGATGTGTGCATGGCGGGTGCTGATCAGAGGAGGGCCGTACGGAGCTCGTCGCCAGTGGCGACAGGCGGAAGGATGCGTTTGGGGATCCGTCAGGAGCTAGTTGCCTCCATGCCAAATCTCACCTGAGGCATCGTTCATGCGATCGTATTCGTTCCCTGGCTGTTGTTCAATCGCACTCACGGTGTGGAATGGAGGATTTCCCGGAAACAAAGCGGGCATCGAGATGGGAGCGGTTGCGACGGCCGATGAACTCTCTTGCTGTCATGCGAAGTCGGGGAACTCCCAATTCATTAAATGCCGGAGTGGATTGGGGAGACCGAAAGGATTGTGGTTGACTGGTCCTGTACCCTGACGGAACCACTCTGCTCTGCGTACCGAGGGCCTCGAGCAACCCCCGGCTGTGCCTGTTCAGCTTGAGGGCGGAGGACGGCATGAAGCGAATCCGCACCTGCAGTTGGGAAGGTGGGGGCATCAGTGGAGCTCTCGGAGGAATTGGGCTCGGCTCC
>JBEIQG010000219.1:0-5978 GCA_040376625.1 Nitrospira sp.
CAGGCCGGAGCCGCCGTACTCCTGCGGAATCATCACCGACAGCCAGCCGGCTTCGGTCAGCGCCTTGATGAAGGCTTCCGGGTAACCGCGCTGTTCGTCGATCTTCAGAAAATATTCGTCGGGAAAACGGCTGCACAGGTCGCGCAAGGGATCGCGAATCTCGACATAACGCTCGCGTCCTTCAGTCGTCACTACTGTTCCTCAACCCCGATTCTATTTAGCCCCTCACTTCTGGCAAATGGGCCAAGCACGCGATCTTTCCGGGGAGCCGCGCTCAGTCGGAGATTTTTATGATCGCCTTACCAAAGTTCCGGCCCTCGAACACGCCACGCATCATGTCTGGCGCAGCCTCGAGCCCCTCCACCATGTGTTCGACCGGCTTGATCTTCCCTTCCAGCATCCACTGCTTCATGTCCTTCCTGAACTGGACGTCGAGCGGAGTTCCTCGCAGGTCCTTGGCAACAACCCCGAACATCCTCAGCCGCCTTAGATTGATCTCCTGGACCAGAGTGCTCCAATCCTGACCACGCCCGTCGCCGGACGACGCGCTGCTGTAGGAACCAATCAAGCCGCACACGGCGATCCGCGAGTAGTTGCGGAACTGGGGCATTGCGGCCTGCAGGCCACCGGGCCCCACCGCCATCACGATGCAATCCACTCCGGACTTCGAGAACTCTGCTTCCAGTCGCGCACTGAAATCCGGCGCTTTCCGATCGAGGCACACGTCGAAGCCGAGTTGTTCCTCGGCGTAGCGGCATTTTTCCGCCCCGCCACTGATAGCCACAACCCTGGCCCCCCTCAACTTGCCGATCTGACCGGCGATCTGACCCACGCCGCCCAGCGCCGCACCGAAAGCCAGGGTTTCGCCAGGTTTCACCTGAAGCAACTCGTTCACAGCGATATAGCCGGCAAACCCCGACAGACCCAGGGCGCTGAGTTCGTACGATGGCCGCGCCAGTTCCGGATCGACAGCGGTGAGGTCGCTGCCGTCCGTCACGTGATAGTCCTGCCAGCCCCAGGCGCCGTGGACAAGATCACCTACCGCGAACTTTGGATGGTTTGAGACCTCCACGCGTCCGACCGTAGCTCCATCCATCACGGAGCCCAGCGGCAGAGGGCTGCTGTGCTGGGAAACATTGGTGACACGTCCGTAAAGGTAGGGATCGATGGCCAGCAACATCGTCCGCACCAGCACCTGTCCGTCACGAGGCTCCGACGTCGGGACGGATTGCATCTTGAAAATATCGCGTGTCGGGACCCCGTAGCGGGGCCGCTGGGCCACGACAATGCACCGATTCGTCTTGCTCATGTATGAGTACTCAATGAATCAAAAGAGGGACTTCTGCATACGACAAGAAGCTGGAATCGGCCTCTCTGGCATCTCGCGCGCTCCTCATTTTGCCGGCGTCGCAGCGAGAAACTGCGTCAGGTCGATGCTCTCCCCGACGGCGAGATCAGTGCGACGGAGGAAGGCAGGGTTGACGAACCACACCGTCAGCGGCAGCACCACCAGCGACAGGACCATGTTGATCAACATGATCGCGATCAGCAGCACTCCCATGTCGGCCATGAATTTCAGGTCGGACAGGAAATACCACGGCACGATACCGAGCAGCATGATCGTGGCAGTAAACATGATGGCCTTGCCGGTGGTGGTCAGCGACGAGGTGATCGCGGCGCCCAAATCGCCGCCGTGCACATGGTATTCCTCGCAGATTCGGGAGAGCAGGTAGATACCGTAGTCGATACCGACACCCACACCCATGACCGCGACGATCGTGGCGTTGATATCCAGACCGATGCCCAGGATGTGCATCGCCGCGAGCTGAAGGAAGTTGGACAGATTCACCGGAATCAGCAACAGCACGGCAGCCATAACGGATTTGTAAGCCAGTCCCGCAATCACCGCGATGGCCAGGTTCACGAGGCCGAAGATGAACCAGTGATAGCGATGAACCACGTTATTCATGGCCTGCTGCAGGGCGATAAAACCAGAGGCCATGCGCACCCGGAACTTCTCGTGGTCCGAGCCAACGATATCCACCGCGCGCTTGGCACTGGCCAGTGCTGCATCCACCGTCTCCTGCTTGTTGTCGGCGAACCAGATCGAGACCGTCGAGTGCTGCGCCTCGAAATCCATGACATGTCCGAAGTTCAGCGGTGTGGAGCCGAACAACACGGCCTGGCCTGCGCTGTAGGCGGCTCGCTTGTTGGGATCGATCGGCATCCATTGTGGGTTGCCGCCGGCGAACAGTCGGTTGCCTTCCATCATGTAATCGGAGAAAGACAGCGTTGCACGAGGCTTGATCCCGGGATCCCGTTCCACCAGATCCTGCAATTCCGTGCGCACGGCCATCGCCTCGTGGGACAGGGCGACTCGCGTTGTACTGTCTTCCGGATCCTTCGCCTCGATCACCAGTTCCAGCGTGTTCATGCCGGGAAAATGCGCGTTGATAGCGCGTACCGCGGTATTGAACTCGGAATCGGGCCAAAGAAGATTACTGCCTTCGACGGGGTTGCCGATCTTGATCTGGAAAGATTCGTACACGGACCAGGCCGTGACCACCACGATAATCGCAGCAGTTATTTTTGCCGGCTTGCCGTAGGTGATGCTGGCGATGCGCAGCAGCAGTTTCTTCTGGAACAGGTGAATGCCGGACTCCTTACCTTCACCGCCGGAGATCTGCTCAAAGTTGTTTGGTAGCGGCAGGTAGGACAGCAGGATCGAGGCCAGGAACACGCCGGTCGGAATGATCCACAACGCCCAGGCGCCGCAGAACAGTGCGTGGTCGTACATGGTTTCAATGGGCGCAATGGCGATGAAGACGATACCGAACACGTCGGTCATGATGCCGAGCACCGAGGGCACCATCATCACCCCCATGCACACCTCCGCGGCCTTTCTCTTGTCCTTGAGGTGGGCAAGAATTTCGTAATAGCGCTCGGAATACTGAATGCAATGCGAGAGCGTGCGCGCCACCAGCAGCAGGGGCACGATGGTGAGCAGCGGCTCGATGGGTTTGTCCATCCAGCCGATGAAGCCGACGCCCCAGAGTCCGGCCGTCAACGCACAGACCACCGGCATCACCACGCCCGCAATGTTGCGCATGTACAACACCAGAAGAACCACCAGAAGACCCAACGTGAGACCGAAGATGGTGTAGGTCTGGTTCTGCAGTTCGTACACCCAGCCCGTGAGGGTGGGCTGGCCGGCAAGATAGATCTTGTGATTCTTGTCCTCGGCCTTGGCAATCAGGTCACGCACGAAATCGAAGGCCACGCCGTATTCGACATAGTCCTGGAACGTGGCCTGGATCAGGGTCGCGGTGCCGTCGTGCGAGACGAAGAAGTTTCTGGCATTGGGGGACTGCTCGACACGGCGGCGGAAGTCTTCGACTTCTTCGTCGTTGGCCGGGACTCGATCACCCATCAGCGGTCGCACGTCCACGCCTTCAGGTGTTGCTTCGACGTACCGCAGTTTCTCGGTCGAGATCGAGATCAACTGGTCGTGATCGATAGCGGGGGTTAGATCGACACTGCGCGTGAGATCCCAAACTTTCTGCAAAGTGTCTTGGTGATAGATATCGCCACCCACTCGCTTGACCATGATGTACATGGTCAGCGGGTTTCCGAAATTGGGATGGTCGTAGTACACCTGGACAAATGGATCGTCTGTAGGCAACAGGTTCTTGAAGATGGTGCGGACTTCCACTCGCGGGAATCCAGCTACAAACCCGATTGTCGCCAATATGAACAGGATCGAGACGAGGCCTCGATGGTCCATGATCCATTTTGCGAGTTTAAATCGGAAGGGAAGCTCGTTCATAGGATGATTGCCACGTTGAATTGCCTTGAAGAATTACTAGGTGGAAGGTGATCGAACAGATCAGTTCGCCCCGAGCCGTATCAGCGCGGTCTGGGTAAGGTAGTTGTCATACATCGTCGGATCATTGGCGCGGCTGAAGTGCGTTTCGTCGACACTCCGCACCTGTTCGAGGCGGGTCACGCGTCCGGTCTGAATGTCGGAGACCGTGGCATGGCACCAGCTCCAGTACGGGTGTGCCCCATCCATGACCTTCCGGTCTCCGGCCTCATAGAGCGAATAGGCGCCATCGAAGGAGCGATAAGGCTGGTCGCGTCGGTCGTATGTCACCATCCCGACGACGACTTGGTTGCGCGCGTCAAACCAGACTTCCTTTCTTGACACCGGTGCTCGCGGAAAACCCGTCGGGCGCGCCTCCACTCGAATCGACTCGGGGATCAATTCGACGTCCGTGTTCCAGAATGTGTTGTTCTTCGGTCCGCCGTGCGTCCCGTGTTCCCAGTTCGCATGCTCCGCATTCCAGTTGCCCGACACGCCTGCGAGGTACGGCCCTCGCCCCACGATCTTGAACTCGCCCCAGGTCAGCAAAGGATCACCCGCGGACCAAGCGTCCGAGAGGTACAGCGTGGTGCCCGGCAGGAGGGGCTCGAACCGCTGATCGGCCGGAAACTGACGGATGCGGCGGAAGTCCGCGACGTAGCCGTACAAAGCAGGGAATTTTCGCTGATCGTAGGCCCATACGTTGAGAAACGACGTGCCTCGGAACTGTTGCGGGGCGGTGAAGAACACCGACTGGAAGCGCAGTTTGTCCTTGTGCGGTGGCCAGTAGGGCTTCGGCTCCATGCTGACCCGCGAAACCGTATTCAGCTCGGCCCATCCGCCGTTGTAGCGAAAGCGGGTTTCGCCGTCAGCAGCAACATCGGCAATCTTGACGGCGTAGAACGATGCGTCGTGACGCCCCCAGCTCAAGGTCTGCGCCGCGAACAACTCAATGCCGGTTTTCGCGTCCGGAAAGGGGTTGCCTCCGATCCACGGCTGTCCATCCTCCTTGTTGACGACGTTGCCGGTGGCATCAAATGCGCCTTTCCCCTGATTCTTCAGAGTCGCCTCGATGTACTCCCACGGCGACAGACGCATGACATCGGTGGTGGTCTTCACCACACGGAGCTTGCGCCCGTGCTTGAGGATCTGTTCGTAGCGGATCGGTTCCAGTGCGTCCTTGACGAGCTCCACATTGGACTCGTTGATCTCGTCGCCCGTCTTGATCCTTCCCTTGGTAAACCCCTCGATGGAAAGCAATTCATCGGGATAAGCCTTGGAAACTTCGCCGGTACCGGCGATAGCCTTCCAGCTCGGCATCAGCACACCGGCCACGCCCACTCCCTGCACAACCTTCGAGAGGAAGTGCCTGCGGCTGTACTCGTAGTCGTATTTTTGAATTCTCAAGGAACTTCCCGAGTCCACCTTGCTGAACATCCGTTATAAAGATGGCAGCCGGCTGAGTCCGGCTGCCAAAACGATAGCGCAGGAAGGACGTGCGCTAGAGGAAGAACGATTACTGTGGCAGTCGAGCGCCCGGCCTAGAACTGATATCCGAGTCGAATATTTACCTCGTTGGCGAAATCGACCAAGCTCAAGGTGTTGCGATTCGAGTTGTCGCCCCAGACCGAGTCGTTGATGTAGTTATAGAACAGATTCACGGTCACGTTGCCCCGGGGTTTCCACTGCACCGCGGGCTGGACGAGGATGCCGCCCTGGACATCAATCAAAGCCGCTGCACTGTATTCCCAGATGTAGGCATCGGTCGGCTGCAGGAACGCGAACACCACATAGTTGGCGTTATGCACACCGCCGCCACCATTTCGAAACGACCTCGGGTTATCGCTCAGCGGCACGTCCTTATCCAAGCGGATACCCTGGTTTTGCGTGCTGAACTGCTCCCCGCCGTATCCGTCGATCCTCAAACCCGCCAGATCCGTCTCTTTGGACCAGAGGTACTGGAATACCAAATAGGTGGCGGGGAATGAGTCGGAAAACCGCTGGTATTTTTCGGCGACCAACCCAATCTGTAGATCATCCACCTCAGGTGGATTTGTACGGACATCGGGCGACGTCAGAAGTCGACCCGGGGTGTACGCCGCCTCTACGTTGATAA
>JBEIQG010000299.1:0-2709 GCA_040376625.1 Nitrospira sp.
CCTTGTCTGCCGAAGAACTCTTTGAACGGACCCGCGCGGCCAAACGGGCGCTGGGTGACCGGGTGATGATCCTCGGCCATAATTATCAGCGCGATGAAGTCATCCAGCATGCCGATTTCCGGGGCGATTCCCTGATTCTCGCGCAGGTGGCCGAGCAGCGTTCCGATCGGCCCTATGTCGTGTTTTGCGGCGTCCACTTCATGGCGGAAACCGCCGACGTGTTGAGCCGCTCCAACCAAACGGTGATCCTTCCCGACATGGCGGCAGGCTGTTCCATGGCCGACATGGCGGCGATCGAGCAGGTCGAACAGTGTTGGGATGCGCTGAGTCGGGTGGTGCCGGTCGAAGAGACGGTGATGCCGGCGGTCTATGTGAATTCAGCCGCGATTTTGAAGGCGTTCTGCGGCGAACATGGCGGGCTGACCTGTACCTCGTCCAACGCCCGGAAAGTCATCGAATGGAGCTGGGCGAGGCGCGAGAAGATTCTGTTTTTCCCCGATGAGCACCTGGGGCGCAGCACGGCGAACAAGATGGGCATTCCTCGCGAGCAGATGATTGTGTGGGATCCCTATATGCCGCGCGGCGGCAATTCCGTGGAGGCGATTCAGAGGGCCAAGCTGATTCTCTGGAAGGGCCATTGCAGCGTCCACCAGATGTTCCAGCCGTCGCACGTGGATTATTTCCGCAAGCAATACCCGGACGTGAAGGTTATCGTCCATCCCGAATGCCATGAGGATGTGGTGAACAAGGCCGACCTGGTCGGTTCGACGGAGTACATCATCCGCACCATTACGGCGGCGCCGGCGGGGACCACCTGGGCGGTTGGTACCGAACTGAACCTGGTCAATCGCCTGAAGCACGAGCAGACTGACAAGAAAGTATTCTTCCTCTCCTCGACCGTCTGCCAATGCGCGACCATGTACCGGATCGACGCTCCGCACCTCTGCTGGGCGCTGGAAAATCTTGCCGACGGCCATGTCGTGAACCGGATCGTAGTCCCGGATGATGAGAAGCAGTGGGCGAAGGTGGCGTTGGACCGCATGATGGCCCTCAGTTGACAGAATCGTGAAAACCGCTTCCAGCTGCGTGCTCGCATCGCTCAGAGGCTTGCCGTATTAACGCGTGAATATTGTTAAGACACTGCCCGCTCACCGTCTCGCGGGCGCGCACAAACATGGCGCTCGATATTCCTCACGCCGTGCGCCTCGCTGCGGCCTTGCCGGAAGACGCTTTTGACGATCCTGAAGCATTGGTCTCAGCTGTCAGCTGTTCTACGTGGAGGCTTGCTCGTGAAAGGGCTGGTGCCTTCCCCCTTCCTTCCGGTATATTCCATTTCATCATCAAAGACTAAGCCCGCAACCTCTTGATATGCTGATCGCTGAAGGCTGTCAGCCGACAGCGTGAGTACCTATGGACTATAAAGCGACCCTCAATTTGCCCAAGACCGACTTCCCGATGAAGGCGAACCTGCCGCAGCGGGAGCCGGAGATGCTCGCCCGATGGACGCAGGAAAAGCTGTACGAGCGTATCCAGGAGTCCCGCCAGGGTTTCCCGCGCTATGTGTTGCACGACGGGCCACCCTACGCAAACGGGCGGATCCACATCGGTCACGCGCTGAACAAAATTCTGAAGGACATCATCATCAAATCGAAGACGATGTCAGGATTTCAAGTTCCCTACGTGCCGGGCTGGGATTGTCACGGCCTGCCGATCGAACATCAGGTCCTGAAGGAGCTGGGCGAAAAGAAACGTGACCTGGATGCCCTCGCGATCCGCAAGCTCTGTAAGGAATATGCCGAGAAGTACGTCTCGATTCAGCGGGAGGAATTTCAGCGACTGGGTGTGCTGGGCGACTGGCAGCAACCCTATCTCACGTTGAATCCGGCCTATGAGGGCACCATCATCCGCGAGTTCGGACGGTTCGTGGAGCGAGGCGGGGTCTATAAGGGGCTGAAGCCGGTCTTATGGTGCACCCAGGATCAGACGGCGTTGGCCGAAGCGGAAGTGGAATACGACGACCACACGTCGCCCTCGGTCTATGTGAAGTTTCCGCTCGTGAGTCCCCCTGCTGTATTGAGCAAGCGGTTCGGCGGGCTTGCATTCCCTGCCGATGTAAAGAGCGCCTCCGTCCTGATCTGGACGACCACGCCTTGGACCCTGCCGGCCAACGAGGCCGTCTGTCTGCATGCCGACATCGACTATGCCTTTGTGCAGGTCGGCGACGAGTTGCTCGTCATGGCCGAAAAGTTGGTGGAGTCGGTGGCGAAGGCCTGCAGTCTCCAGGCCTACAAGGTCGTGGGCGTCAAGAAAGGCGCGGAGGGTTTCGAAGGGCTGGAGACGCAACGTCCGTTGACCACCGGCCTGTCGCCGCTACTCCTGGGCGACTTCGTGACGTTGGAGCAGGGAACGGGCTGCGTGCATATCGCGCCGGGCCACGGCATGGAAGATTATCTGCTGGTGTTGGACCACAATGCCAAGGCCAGCGTCGGTGAGCGGCTCGAAATCCTCGCACCGGTGGATAACGGCGGCAAGTTCACGGCTGCTGTTCCTGAGTTTGCCGGGCAACATGTCTTCAAGGCGAATCCTAAAATCGTCGAGCGTCTCAAGGAGAACGGACGTCTACTCGGCCACGGTACGCTCAATCACTCCTATCCGCATTGCTGGCGCTGCAAGCAGCCGGTCATCTTTCGCGCGACCGAACAGTGGTTC
>JBEIQG010000166.1:0-8459 GCA_040376625.1 Nitrospira sp.
AAAGCGACTTGGAGCGGGCAGATTCGCTATATCGGCATCGGGGCTATGCTGGTGGGCGGGGTCTGGACGCTGTTTCAGGTACGCGGCCCGATTTTGCAGAGTCTCCGTCAACTCATGGAGCTCTACGGCGCCCGCAACCGATCCGATGGGCAGTCGGAACTTCCGCGCACTGAGCGGGATGCAGGAGTGGTCTGGCTGATCGGGCTGACGGTGGCCGCGCTGGTTCCCATGCTGCTGTTATATCAAGGCCTGTTGAATCACAATCTGTGGGGCGGGATCGGATTGACCCTGCTCATGGTTGTGACGGCCTTTCTCTTCTCGGCCGTGGCTGGATACATGGCCGGTCTCGTCGGCAGCTCGAGCAATCCTGTGTCCGGTGTGACGATTGCCACTATCATGCTTGCCTCATTGCTACTGCTGGGGATCCTGGGAAAGGGCAATCCGGCCGGTCCAGCCGCGGCTCTACTGGTGGGGGCGGTCGTCTGTTGCGCCGCGGCGATGGGTGGAGACAATTTGCAGGATCTGAAAACCGGTCATGTCGTCGGGGCGACCCCGTGGAAGCAACAGGCGATGCAAGTCCTCGGGGTGGCGACAGGGGCCATTGTCATAGTCCCGGTGCTGTCCTTGCTGCAGGCGAAATATGGAATCGGCGAAGCGACGGCGGACCATCCTCATCCGCTTACTGCACCTCAGGCAACCCTGATGGCCAATCTTGCCGATGGGGTATTCGGCGGCTCCTTACCTTGGCATCTGGTGGGCGTGGGAATGGTGCTGGGTGTGATCGTAATCGGACTCGATGTGCGACAAGTACGGCGGAACGCCACCCTTCGCCTGCCGGTCCTGGCGGTGGCGCTGGGTATGTATCTGCCGCTGAAGTTGTCGGCGACGATTTTGTTCGGCGGTCTGCTGGCTGAGTATGTGCGGACTGCCGGGAAATCTACCGACATTCCGAGGGAGGATCGCGGCCTGCTTTGTGCTGCCGGACTGGTTACCGGTGAAGCGCTGGTCGGCATTCTGCTGGCGCTGCCCATTGCGCTCAGCTCGGTATGGCCGTCGCTTTCAGGAGATCCGTTTCAGCTGTTTGCGGATCCGCCGCTCGGCGGATGGCCGGGGCTCGCTGCGTTGGTTGCGGTGGGGCTGCTGCTCGTGCGCGCCGCTCAATCGGTCGCATCCTCCCACAAGGACTCAGCGATGGTGCATCGAAGTTGATGTTGTGGGGCGGCGTGGATGGCGAGGCGTCCTAATCGCTGGGCGGCTCGAAGTGCCCCGGTGGGCGGGATTGCCAGGGGACCGTCGCCTGCTTGGACTGTTTCACGAGGCTTCGAAGGCTCACTTCTGCCGCACGTAGGAGTTTGGGATCACCACTTTGCATGAGTGCCGTAAGGAGGACATACAGCGAACGGTCATGTCCGGCCGCTACCAGAATTCTCTCCAAGACGGGGTCGGCTCCGGTCAGTGTGGAGAGGGGGGCCGGCTGATCGTCATCGTCTTTGCACAGCAGGTCTAAATCCGTGGGGTGAATCAAAAGCCAGGGCAGGGGAATCTTGAGTGCGCCGGCCAAGGCTTCCAGAGTAGAGGCCTGAGGATCGGCTTTTTCGGACTCCAACGATTCCAGGACAGAGACTGCGATCCCGGCTCGGTCCGCGAGCGCCTGCTCGGAGCATTTTTGTGAGATCCGCCAGGCGCGGATGAGCGTTCCGATGTTCGGCATGATGAACGGATCTTACTGTATCCCTTTCCGCCTCTGCAACGGCGCATTTTTAAGGTCTATCTGGTACTTGCCTGCAAGATCAATGCGTTATGATCCATTCTCCTAGGTAGAACAAAGCGCGCCAAATCGGGTAGAATGAGGCGTTCTAATTGTTGTCTCGAGCGAGGAGGATCAGCCGATGTTAGGAACCGACATTCGCGGCATTATGGCCGAAGAGGAAGAAGTCCAGCGGCGGCAGGAAGCCTTGCAGTCATTGATGTCGATGCGCGAGAAGCTACTGCGTGAATCGTTGGAGGCACGGATCAAGCGGGCGCGTGGAACGGGAGACTGGACGAACCTGTCGCCTGCGGAATGTGCCAATATTTACAAGGAAGAACGCGTCCATCTTCGTGCACAGCTGGAGCGATTGAAGGCCGAGCGGGATCGTACCCGCGGCAAGCTCTCGGCACTCAAGCGGGCGAAGGTTCGCGCGCAACGCATCCGTGCGGCGGAAGCGGCTTCCGGCAAGAAACGCAAATAGGTAAATGTGGGGGAGGCGCTGCTGGTTCGGCAGGGCCTCCCCGCAGTGTCGCCGACCCCTGGATAACTGTTGACCTTCTCACCTCGCACCGTTTCTCGCAACTTTCTCTCCCACATACGGGATGTCGTCAAGACGAAGCGTACGCGTGACCGCGAACGGGTCTTCGTGCTGGAAGGCACCAAACCCATCCTTGAATTGCTGCACTCGGCGCCTCAGCAGATTGTCTGTCTCGTGGTCGCTCCCACGTTTCTTGAACGGCAATCCCCGGAAATCGCGCAGCAGATTGTCAGCAGCGGTTGTACCGTCCACAGTTGCCCGGAGCACCAGCTGGCTCAATTGTCCGATGTCGAAACCTCCAGCGGCGTGTTGGCCATCGTTCACCAGCCCATCTGGAATCAGTCGGCCATACTCGCGCAACCGAAAATTTTCGGCCTCTATGGGGACATGCTGCAGGACCCGACGAATATGGGGACGATCATTCGGACTGCGGCCGCCCTCAATGTGAGTGCTTTGTGGCTGGCACCCCATTCCGTTGATGTGTTCAACCCGAAGGTTGTGCGAGCGACTGCCGGCACGCTCTTTCAACTGCCGATCTTTCCCCATACCAGTCTCGAAGAACTGCAGAACCTGGATTGCGCGATCATGGCCGCAGACGCAGGAACCAGTGAGGGCTGTGTGCCCATCCGGGCGATTCGGAGTATTCCTGCGCGGACGGTACTGGCGGTCGGCAGCGAGAGCCGGGGGTTGTCGGAGCCGGTGCTCGATGCCGCGACGGTTCGATTTACCATTCCGTTGAAATCGGGCGTCGAATCACTCAATGCCGCGGCGGCGACCGCCATCGCCCTCTTCCAACTGTCCGGATTGCCGGTTGAGGCCGCGAAGACCTGACTCTCAATACCTGACTGCCGGGTTCCTCCCATTCCTGTTCTGACATTGCCGCCTTCTTCCTTTTCCTCTCCTGTTTCCATTACGATGCCCAAAGAGCTGTTACGTTGATGCGGAGCGAATAGGATGAAGGCGAAGACGACGTTTCATTGCCAGGCCTGCGGCCATCAGGCGCTACGATGGCTCGGCCGGTGCCCCGACTGTGGGGGCTGGAACACGCTCAAAGAAGAGCGTCTCCCTGCGGCCCCCAAGGGCCGCCAGGGCATGCCGAAGACAGCGATGGCGGTGGCGACGCCGATCTCCGACATCGAAATCGTCGGCGAGCCCAGGCACAGCACGGGCATGGGGGAATTCGACCGGGTGTTGGGCGGGGGTGTGGTGCCAGGCTCGGTGATGCTGATCGGGGGTGATCCCGGCATCGGCAAGACCACGTTACTGTTGCAGGCATTGCCGCTGCTGGCCGCACCGGGCGAACAGGTTTTGTACGTCTCCGGCGAGGAATCGCCCCGACAGATCAAGATGCGGGGGCAACGTCTCGGAATCGATGGCAAACATTTGCTGATCCTCGGCGAAACCTCCCTCGAACAGATTCTCAAAGCCATCCAGGAAATCCAGCCGGCGGCCGTCGTGGTGGATTCGATTCAGACCGTCTACACAGAGCAACTCACGTCCGCGCCGGGCAGTATCAGCCAGGTGCAGGAAGTGGCCGGCCAACTCATGTGGTTCGCCAAGCGCAGCAACGTACCGGTGTTCATCATCGGTCATGTCACGAAGGAAGGCGCCATCGCCGGGCCGCGTCTGCTGGAACACATCGTCGATACGGTGCTTTATTTCGAAGGCGACAAGAGCCATAGTTTCAGAATCTTGCGGGCGGTCAAAAACCGGTTCGGATCGACCAATGAAATCGGCGTATTCGAGATGAAGGACGGCGGCTTGGAGGAAGTGAGCAACCCTTCCGAATTGTTTCTCGCCGAGCGGCCGCAACGCAGTACCGGTTCGGTCGTGGTGTCCAGTCTGGAAGGGACGCGGCCGATCCTGGTGGAACTGCAGGCATTGGTCACTGGGACCAACTACCCCATGCCCAAGCGTATGGCTAACGGGGTAGAGCCGAATCGCCTGTCGTTGTTGCTGGCCGTGATGGAGAAACGGCTGGGCATGCATCTGTCAGGGCAGGACGTGTATGTGAATGTGGTCGGCGGAATCCATATCGATGAACCGGCCATCGACCTGGGCATTGTCGCCGCGGTCACATCGAGCTTGCGAGAGAGCCCGATCGATTTCACGACGCTGGTGATGGGCGAAGTGGGATTGGGTGGTGAAGTCCGGGCGATCAGCCAGGCCGAGTTGCGGATTCGCGAAGCCGCCAAAATGGGATTCAAGCGCTGTCTTCTGCCGGAACGGAATGTCGCAAAACTGGAACCGGTCGAGGGCATTGAATTGATTGGCATTCATGAAGTCGGAGATGCGCTGGATGCAGTACTGGCATGAGGCAGGGGGAGACACGGTACAGGTGAAACGCAAGACGGCCCTGTTCGGCATGGTTGTCGTGATGTGTCTATCGGTCTTGTCAGGCTGTGCGCTCTTCGGTCCGTCCGAGACGGTTCAGCTTAAACAAGCGACGGCTGACCAGTTGACGGCACTCCTGCAGGAACAGGCAGGCGAGATTCGTACGATCAAGGGGCTGTTCACCGCGAAGATCACCGGCGGCATCCTGCCGATCGGCCAGCGCGTGCAAGGCACGGTATTCTATCAACGCCCAAATGCCATCCGCTTGCGCGGTTTCTCTGCCGTGGGCAGCGAAATATTCGAGTTCGTGCAGATCGAGGATCAATTTAAGCTCCGTCTGCCGACCATGGGACGTGAGGTGACCGGCCGTCCCTCCGAAGCGGATCAGCTGGGCAAACTGACGCGTCCTTTTCAACTGAGCGTCTGGGCGATGGGCGGGATCATCGGGACACAGGTGGTGGGGCCTGACGAGTCGGTGCGATTGGCGGAAGACGGCAACCGCTATCGGCTCGATGTGGTCACCGCGCCGGGCATGAACGGTGCGGTTCCCTTCGTGGCCAGGCGGATCTGGTTCGATCGTCGCAATCTGCTGGTTGTCCAGGAGGAACGTTTGTCCGCGTCCGGCGACGTCGAAGCCACGATTCAGTTCGACGACTACCGGGCGGTGGGGGGACCTGCGATCTCCCAACCGGTGGCTCGTGAAGAACCGGGAGTGGACAAGCGGATCATGCGCCCCTTCGCCATCCGGATGACCGACGGACAGGGTTCGGGCAGTCTGCAGGTGACGTTTCACGAATTGGTGCCGAACGAACCGATTAAGCCCAACGAGCTTGGGCAGGTATGAAGGCGAAACCGATCCGGCATCTGCTGGCAATCGATACGGCGACGGCCTGGCAAAGTGTCGCACTGCTTCGGGATGAGCAGGTGCTGGCCCTGCGCGAGCAGGATGCCGACGGATCGCATGCGCGTTCTTTGATGGGCTCCATTGATTGTTTGTTGCGCGAGGCCGGACTGTCGTTGAATGATTTTCAGGGGCTGGCGGTTTCCATCGGCCCCGGCTCATTTACCGGCCTGCGCGTGGGTCTTGCCACCATGTTGGGATTTCGCGCCGTGCTGGGCACTCCTATTGTCACCGTGCCGACCCTGGAAGCGATGGCCTGGAACCTGCGTGATGTGAAGGGCTTATTGGTGCCGGTTTTGAAAAGTCGGCACAATGAAGTGTACTGGGCCGCCTATGAGTGGATGCCGGGAACGGGTTTACGAACCCACCTCGCCGAGCAGGTAGGTCCTCCTGCTTCGGTGGCGCAGGCACTACAGGTGGCCAAAGTCTGCACATTGTTTGGTGATGGCTGGCAGGCTTATGAAACGGACATTCGGGAGGCCGTTGAAGCGGCAGGCGGGCAAGTGCGGGAAGTCAGTCCGGCGCAACAACGCCCTTCGGCCGTGAGTGTCGGTCTCGCAGGGCTACAGCGTCTGGAGATGGAGCAGGTTGCGCAACAGGAACTGGTTCCTCGCTACGTTCAGCGCACGGAAGCGGAAGTGAAATTCGACGAGCGGCAGGGCGTATCGGCCCTCGAACGGCGCCGGAAGCGGGTCGCCGATAAGTTGGCGCAGGGCCGCGGGAAACGCGGTAGAACAGGCGCCGATCCGCAGGCGCGGAAGTAGACAATGGCATTGGGAATTGGGTCGGATATGGCGTCAGATTCGGTGTTGATTGAACCGGCGACTGCCGAGGTGCTCGACGAGGTATTCGCCATCGAACAGGCTTGCTTCTCTGCCCCCTGGACGCGCAAAATGTTGTCAGCCGAGTTGTCAGGCAATCAATTTGCCGAGTTCCTCATCGCGAAGTGTCCCGACCCCCGGTCGGGGGCCTTCGTGATTGCTGGGTATTTCTGCTATTGGATCGTGTTCGAGGAACTGCGATTGATGAACCTCGCTGTGCTAGCCCCGTTTCGACGGCGAGGGGTGGCGAGTCGCCTCGTCTGCACGGCATTGCGGGCCGGGTTAGACCGGGGTGCCAGCCGGGCAATGCTGGAGGTGCGGGCGTCGAATCAGGAGGCGTTGAGCCTCTATCGGCAATTGGGGTTTCGTCAGACTGCCACGCGGGCGCGCTATTATGTGAATCCTGACGAAGATGCGGTGCTCATGGAAATGGCGCCGCTCCAGTTGAGCGCTCTATGCGAGCGGTCGTAGGGCAAATCCGGGAGCCGAGCAACAGGACAGTCATCCACGAACGTATGTAGTCAACCAGGAGGTGCGACATGCAGACGGAGACGGCGATCACTGAACAGTTACGGCGATCCAACACCGAATTCCGCGCACTCGAGGAATCTCACCATCGCCTCGATGCCGAGTTAGCCGATTTGCAGAAGCGCCATGTGCTTACGCCGGCGGAAGAAGTACTGAAGAAGCAGTTGCAAAAAGAGAAGCTGGCCACCAAAGACAAAATAGCCGAATTCATTCGATCGTCGCGTTAGCGAATAGTCCCGGTTGTTCCGTCCCTGTCGTATCCAGACGCTGCCCGCACGAGCCGGTGCGCGATTCGAAGGAAGGGAAGGCCGGGGCGTTGATTCAGACAGGCAATGCTCGCACCACTGGCCGCCCATATTCAGTCGCTCAAGAAGCGGCTGCTGATCATCGTGGTGACCTTGGCGGTCTCGTTTGCCACGGCGTTTGCCTACTCCTCCGAAATGGTCGCCTGGCTCAATCGTCCGTTTCCCAATCAACTGGTGTTCTACGGGCCGACGGAAGCGCTGTTTGCGTCCATCAAGGTCTCGTTTCTGGCGGGCATCATCCTCAGCCTGCCCATGGTGTTTTATCAGTGCTGGAAGTTTATCGCGCCGGCGTTGCTCCCCAAGGAGCAACGCTGGGCGATTCCATTGTTTCTGCTGGCAGCCTTGTTGTTTGCGCTCGGCCTGGTCTTTTGTAACCTCGTCATTCTTCCCCTCGTCATCGACTTCTTCGTCAGTTTCGGCATGGATCGCGATATCACCCCTGCGCTTGGTGTAGGGACCTATATCGACTTCAACGTCAAATTTCTCCTGATCTTCGGCTGCGCGTTTGAACTGCCGCTCGTACTGACCATACTGGCGCGGGTTGGAGTTGTCTCAGCTGCGGTGCTGGCGCATTATCGCAAACATGCCATCATGGCGGCCCTGATCATTTCGGCCATCGTGACCCCGGATGCCACGCTGTTCACCATGTTGCTGATGGCGGTCCCGCTCATGGTACTCTATGAGATCGGGATCATCGGGGCCAAGATCTTCGGGCGGGCCGCAGGGCCGGCTCCCGACATGAATCTTCCGCTCGATCCGGATATACCCATCGGCACGGCCGGTCATCGCGTCCGGTAATCCGGCGCTCACACTTTGGAAGGATGATCATACTATGCTGCGTCACATGCTGATGTTGACGGCGCTTACATTCGGCGGTCTGCAGGGGTTCGCTCATGCGGCATCCTTCCCCGGTGGGAGCGAAGGCAGTGCTCCGCTGAATCTGGAGCAGGCACACCCGGGGCAGGAACCGGGTGCGTACACGGATATCGGCAATACGAGTATTCAGGCTTTAGCGGCCGGCTCGGGAGGCGTGATCTATGCCGGCTCTTTCGGGATGGGCATTTTTCGCAGCGCTGATCGTGGCGGGTCCTGGACGTCGGCCAACCAGGGATTGACCGATCCCTTCGTGCTCTGTCTCACCACCGGCAAAGATGGCGCGATTTATGCGGGCACGTTTCGAGGCGGCGTCTTCCGGTCGCGAGACGGGGGCAAGAATTGGCTGCCGGTGAATAAGGGCCTCAAGCGGCTGGAGATCAAAGCCTTGATGATGGATGCCAAGGGA
>JBEIQG010000241.1:0-5171 GCA_040376625.1 Nitrospira sp.
AGGCACAGTCGGCAGCTTTCCAGGCAACGGGAAGGATCGAATTTGTAGGGCGGCGTGGAGAGCCAGGCGCTGGTCGGGCAGATGGGGACGCAAATGGCTTGATGGGTGCAACGGTCGGGATGTCGGACCAGGTGATCGCGAATAACCAGCATGGGTTTCACTCCTTCGAAGAGACCTTGGGAGAAAATCTCGAACATGTTTTTCTGAGGGAGACTGCTCACTTCCACTCCTTGACCAGGTCCTTGAGCCGGTCCTTCAACTCTGGAATCTGTTCCATATTGTTGCGAATCGCCCCGAGAATATTTTCCAGGCGGGCGGTGCGTTGTGCGTCCTTGTCTTTCTTCAGCAGCTGATCGTATCCGATATAGGCTTCGGGGTGTTTCGGCTCCAGGTAGCTACGGCCCGCCTGCAGGGCTTCACCCAACTCATAAGGCTCCGTCGTCAGCGGCGGAAGCACCACGAACGATCCGTCCGTGCAGATCAGCGCGGCTGCGCCGGCCTTGCTCTTGAGCGGTGTGACCGCTTCGACCGTTTTTCCGGCGAGTGCTTCCCAGTGACGGAGCAGCCCGGGGAAGGTTTTCATAAAGGCCACCTTTTCCATGTTGGCCTTCCATTTATCGTCGGCTGGCATAGAGAGCTCGCGAAAATCAGCAGGGGTGCTGGATTCAGGATTTTAATGGAGAAAGAAGCGGGAGCGGGGACTGATCGGGCATCAAGAGTCGTTCGACCACCTCTCCCTTGACGATGTGCCGCTCCATGATTTCCTTCACGTCAACCTCGGACGTCACGCGATACCAGATTCCTTCCGGGTAGACCACCACGGTCGGACCCTGCGCGCAATAATCGAGACAGCCGGCCTTATTGGCGCGGACGACGCCTTTCAGGTTAAGGCGTTTGGCCTCCTGCTTGAAGCAGGCGTGGAGCGCATCGGAGCCAAGCTTGGAGCAGCTGCCGCGCGCGTCATCCGGTTCGCGTTTGTTGGTGCAGACAAAAATATGTCGCTGATAGCCGGTCATGTCAGCAAGTCCGAGGTTCCAGGGTGCGATGTAACGGATCAGGCGCGGGCATGAAATTGCTCGATCAATTGCTTCACGTCCGTCGAGCTGAGGAGCGATGAGCCGGCGGCCTGGGTCCCCGCGATGGCGGCTATTTCATTGAGGCGCAACTGCGCCCGTTGTTTGGCCTCGGGTTCCGACAAGGCGGAGGCATGCCCCTTGGCAAGTTTGTCGAATTCAGCGCGAATGTCGCGGAAATCACGTTGCAGATTCTTCATCATGGAGCAGGGTTCACAATACCATTTCGGGCTTTGATCCGAAGCGGGCGACAGCCGGTCATAGGTCCGCCCGAAGAAATCTTTTCCCAGCGAAAACTTCATCAGTGGTACGCCCGCGGCGCTGCAGGCGTTACAGGATCCGGCGTCCATGCGTGAGATGCTCCTCTTAAACGGAAATGGTCGATAGTCTGCGAATCTTACCGCACTGAACTTTCGCGTAGCAAGGTGCGCAGCTTCCTGACGGCGATCCCGCTCGGCCATGTATAATGCGGGGTATCAGGGCGAAACGGTGTGGGGCGCTAAGGAGGCGGCTATGATCATCGGAGTTCCGAAGGAAATTAAGGACTACGAGTATCGGGTGAGTCTGACGCCTGACGGCGCACGTGCGTTGCTGCAGGCGGGGCATCGGGTTGTGGTAGAGCCGTCGGCGGGGCAGGGGAGCGGATTTTCAGACGACGCGTATCGGCAAGCCGGCGCTCAGGTGGCCGGCTCCAAAGTCGAGGTGTTTCAGCAGGCGGAACTCATTGTGAAGGTCAAGGAGCCGCAGCTGTCCGAGTGTGCGCTCTTTCGACCCGGGCAGATGCTGTTTACCTATTTGCATCTGGCCTCGTTGCCGGATCTGACCAAAGCGTTGGTCGCATCCGATATCACGGCCATTGCCTACGAGACCGTCGAGGCCAGAGATCACAGCTTGCCGATGTTGCGGCCGATGAGTGAAATTGCCGGGCGTCTGGCCGTGCAGGTCGGGGCCCATTATCTCGGGACGGTACAGGGAGGGCGCGGTCTCCTGCTGGCCGGCGTGCCCGGAGTACCGCCGGCTCATGTCGTGGTGTTGGGCGCCGGCGTGGTGGGAACGTCGGCCGTCAGGATCGCCGTAGGCATGGGAGCGCGCGTGACCGTCATTAATCTGGATCTTGATCGGCTCCGGTTTCTCGACGATTTGTACGGCGGACGAATCGCGACATGCGCGGCGACAGAGTCGGCTATCGAACGCGCGGTCGTCGACGCCGACCTGGTCATCGGAGCGGTGTTAGTGCCGGGGGCACGCGCGCCAAAGGTCGTTTCGAGGGCATTAGTAAAGAAAATGAAGTCTGGCTCCGTGATTGTGGATGTGGCGGTCGATCAGGGGGGCTGTTGTGAAACCACTAGGCCGACCACGCACTCGGATCCCGTCTATGTGGTGGATGGCGTCCTGCATTACTGCGTCACGAACATGCCGGGCATCGTGCCCCACACCTCAACTCTAGCCTTGACCAACACCACGCTCCCTTATATCGTCCGGCTCGCATCGGAGGGAGTCGATAAAGCCATTCGTGCAGACCCCGGTCTTGCCAAGGGTGTGAACGTGATGAACGGTAGAATTACCTGCCAAGGTGTGGCCGATGCACACGGCTTGCGTTTTACCCCTGTGATGTAAGACAATCCGGTTTCCCGTTTGGTTCTGCCCGGTCGGGGCGTAGCGCAGCCCGGTAGCGCACTGCGTTCGGGACGCAGGGGTCGGAGGTTCAAATCCTCTCGCCCCGACCAAAACCGCACTTCACGCGTGCGGAAACCTGTCCCCCCTACCCAATTTACCCTCGGCCTACTCGATTCGGAACGCGCCTTTCTTGGTACAGGCGTGCATCCCGGGTCAGGGCTCGTATCCGGTGCCGAGTTCCCTGTCATGTCATGTACCGGATTGGCGTCTGATGCGCAGGCTCATGCTTCGCCAGGTACCTGCCGATAAGGTAGGTGTATGAGTCTAGTGATGCCGCGTAAACTTGTAAATCGCGTGACGCTCTCCGGGAGCTGTGAGAGTATCCAATGCTAGGCGCGGTACTCGCTCTGCGCTTGACGTTCGACCCACGGGAGGTCTGCAAGGCGATGACCGGCACCGGCGAATCAGTGCGCGCGAGAATTCTTGTCAGCGGGCATGTGCAGGGGGTTGGTTACCGGGCCTTTACCTGTCGGATGGCGGCTTCGCGTGGATTGACGGGTCACGTCGAGAATCTCGATAGCGGAGAGGTGGCGGTGGATGTCGAGGGGAATCGGGGTGGCCTTGAGGAATTTCTGTCGGATCTCAAGAAAGGCCCCGTCGGGTCACGCGTGACGCAGGTGCAGGTGGAGTGGAGTCGCCCTCTCGGTCGATATCAGGACTTTACGATTAAGCAGTAGGTAACGGAATTATGGCTCGACGTGCAGCAGTGCAACAGGACAAGGCAGGGAGTTCACCGGTTTCGGCTCGCCGCCCACGTGTGGTGCGCGGGGATGAGGACGAGGATGCTGAGTCGGGGAGCCATGCCGAGGCCGAAGAGTCCGGAGCGGACCATCGTCCTGCGGAATCCGGGCGGGCCGAGGGCCTCGACACGATTAAGAGTTATCTTCGCGAGGTTCGCAAGTCGACCTTGCTGAATTTTAAGCAGGAACAGGCACTGGGTAAGCGGGTGATGGCTGGAGACGAAGCGGCGCGCCAGGAAATGATCGAGGCGAATCTCCGTCTGGTGATCAGTATCGGCAAGCGGTACATGAACCGGGGATTTCCCTTTGCGGATATCGTCGAAGAGGGCAATCTTGGCCTGATCAAAGCGGTAGAGAAGTTCAATTACAAGCGGGGATTCCGCTTCAGCACATATGCTTCCTGGTGGATTCGTCAGTTTATCGAACGGGCCATCATCAATCAGGGAAAGCTCGTCCGGTTGCCCGTCCATGTCGTCGAACGGTTGAACCGGTATCTGGGCAAGGTTGAACAGCTGGTCCATGAGTTGGGACGGGAACCACGGGCCGACGAAGTCGCCGCCAAGCTGAAGACCAGCGTGGCCGAAGTCGATGATCTCAAACAGTTGGTACGCACAACTTGCTCCCTCGACAGCCCGATCAGCGACCGGCAGGACACGTTTCTGCGCGATGTGATCGAAGATCCGCTCTGCCTGACGCCGGCGGAGACGACCGAAGGCGTGATGCGACGGGCCGAACTCATGGCCTGGGTGAAAGAGTTGCCCGAAAAGGAACGTACCGTGATCCTGGCGCGGTTTGGACTTGACGGGGCCGAGTCGCGGACGTTAGAAGAGATCGGCCGGGAAATGGGGCTGACCCGTGAGAGGGTCCGCCAGATTGAAACAGCTGCACTGGCCAGGCTTCGCGGCATTATTGAACGGAAAACCATGAAGCGGGCGGATCTCTTATGAGTACGCCCCGATTCGCCTGCACGCATGAATTACAAATCCCTCATTCGAGAAGTCCCAGACTTTCCTAAGCCCGGCATCCTTTTCTACGACATTACGACCCTCCTCAAGAACGCGCAGGCCTTCCGCTCCATCGCGGATGAGCTTGCCGCTCGTTACGAAGGACAGCGTATCGCAAAGATCATCGGGATCGAGTCGCGCGGCTTCATCATGGGTGGGACGTTGGCTGCCCGTCTCGGCGCCGGCTTCGTTCCGGTGCGCAAGCCGGGGAAGCTGCCTGCCGATATTTATGAAGTCGAATATAACCTGGAGTATGGATCCAGCGTGTTGGCGATTCACCGGGACGCCGTGTCACCGGGGGAGCGAGTATTAATCGTGGACGACCTGCTGGCCACAGGCGGCACGGCAGCGGCCACGATCGACTTGGTGCGGCAACTCGGCGGGGAGATTGCTGGGCTGGACTTCCTGATCGAGCTGAAAGGCCTCAACGGACGTGAGCGGCTGGCGGGGCACAATGTGCATTCGATGATTATCTATCCGTAAATCCCCAAGATCTTGGGGAGCGAGGTACTTGTCAAACGATCTGTAGCGTGATATACCTGCCAAACTTTTTCGCCTTGCACTCATCACGAAAGGGCATGAGACTCTATGGCGACGAAAGTCCACGCGAATAAAAAAACACCAACGACGAAAGCAAAAGCCCCCGCTCCCGAAAAGCCTGTGAAAAAAGAGCGGCC
>JBEIQG010000188.1:0-7418 GCA_040376625.1 Nitrospira sp.
CGCCCGTATGGTCCGGATCCACCCTCTTCAGCGGCAGGAATCGGCACACCCTCTCAGTCTGCGCGACTTGTGGCCCTGTCCAGGCCATGCTCAAGGACATCCACCGCTCCGCGAGCCCGCCCGGCGACAGGTTGGTCGCAGCTGCAGATACACGCTTGCAGCGGAAGCGCTCATGAATGAAACGAGCCAGCCTGTTCGCTGTCACGGCCAATAGGTGGCGCGAGCTTTAACATAGGCGAAGACGATATCCCGCCGCGCGACCATGCCGATGAGCTTCCGGTCCTTTACGACCGGGACACGAATCAGATGCCGTTCCTGGAGCACATGAATCAGGTTCATCAACGGCATCTCTTCGGCGGTAGTAATGACCTCGCGGGTCATGATCTCCGAGACTGATATTTCCCGCAGATCCCGCCCCTGCTCGACGGCTTTCAGCAGATCGAACTCTGTCACCAGCCCCCGCAAAGTGCCATCCGTTTCTGTGACCGGGACACTTCCGAAATTGTGCTCGCTCAAGAGTTCCGCCACCACCATGGCGCTGGCTGCAGGGCTCACCGTGACGACGGCATCTTCCATAATCTGACGGACGATGAGAGTTTTGGGGTCGCAGGCGTGGACGAAAAATTCTGTGGCTCTCATAGGACCCCTCCTTCCGTTCCACTGTGGAGTGAGGTGACAGGACGCTATGATTCAGGTGAAATTCCGCCGCATCTAAGAGGAGCAAGGTTAGTGCCACTACCAGTCTTCTCAAATGCCGCCGAAGGCGGGAAAGGAATCAACCACTAGGATCTTGAAGGTTGTGAGCGAAAGGTTCGAAAGCATGGCGGTTCTGCCGGAAAGGAGCGGATTGCGAGCGATCTCCGGCGGGGACGGCAGTCGCTCCTCGCTTGGTTCGCAGGCAGGTGTTGTGGATATTTGCGCCAGGGCCCTGCACCGGTGCTGCGGAAATTCTCCGCAGTCGTCTTCGGTCCTGACGCCTCGGTCGGCCATTGAAACCGCTCTGTTGTGTCAATCGCAGCAGGAGGACCGTTGGCACGTCTGTTGCGCCTGGCTCGGGACAGGTCTCAACGGCAATCAGACGTAGGCTGGAGGACATGATGAGTGTCGCACGGAACATCGTCGTTCTAGTCGTGATTATGGGAGGTTGGTCGGTGGCTGCCTGTGCCCCGCCGACTCCGAAAGTCGCTCCATCGGTCGCGCCACCCATGATTGAGCGGGCACCTGTCGCGCCGGCTCGCCAGCATGACCCATCATTCCAGTCGATGGTCTAATGAGGCGCAAGAGCATGGTGGAGAGGTGCCATGGGTAAGTTTATCACCATCATTCAAGGTCATCCCGATCCTCAGGCCCGTCATTTCGGCCATGCCCTGGCGGATGAATATGCGAAAGGCTGTGAGGATGGGGGGCATGAGGTGAGACGCATCGACGTGGCCCGGCTCGAGTTTCCGCTGCTACGCACCAAAGAGGAGTTTGAGAAAGGCGCGCTGCCGGTTTCGATCGCGCAAGCACAGGAGGCTGTGGCATGGGCAGGCCATCTGGTCATTGTGTATCCGCTTTGGCTTGGTTCGATGCCGGCCCTGCTCAAGGCCTTCTTCGAGCAATTGTTTCGACCCGGCTTCGCATTCGAGTATGGCTCAGCTGGCCACCTACCGAAGAAACGTCTTACCGGCAAATCCGCCCGGATCGTGGTGACCATGGGCATGCCGGCGTTTATCTACCGCTGGTTCTTCCTTGCCCATAGCGTGAAAAGTCTTGAGCGAAACATTCTGGGCTTTGCCGGTATCGGACCGATCCGGGCCACCCTCATCGGCAACATCGAGGGCATGAACGAGCGACAGCGCTTGGGATGGCTGGATGAGATGCGAGGATTGGGGAATGTAGGGAAGTAACGGGCGGAAGGGTAGCAAGGGGTCCCGCCCAGCTCCCGGTCCCCTAGGAATTCCCGCCCGCTCGGGCTATGAGAATCCCACCGTAATCCTTCACCGGTTTGGAGCAGCGAGCGTTGCGGGGCCTTGCAGATAGCGCTCATGCCGGTGAACCATGTGTCTTCATACCGGTACACCGGGACTCCCGTCATACAATCGGCCGCTGGTATGATCGGTAAAAGAATTGTTTCAAGCTGACGTAGCGTTGAAAGCGGAACGGTCTTTACAGTGCCTCACTGTTCCGGCCGTGGGGAAGTTTCGAATCCGAGAACATCTCGTCGCGAATTTGCGCCATGGCCTGTCCCAGCGCGCGATTGAGGCGATCACCAGGACGCACATCGCTGTTGGGAGTGTAATCCTCATTAAATTTAGAATGGCCTATATACGATCCGATCACTTCACCCGTGGGCTTGAGCAACGTCATCGTGAGCCGAATCTCTCCGTTCGCGCGGTACGTGTTCACCCGGAACAAACTGGCCAGCTTATCCGAATAGTAGGGAACGAACGTCCACAGCTTCCGACGATCGTGTTCGAAGAATTGCTCGACCCGGCCTGTAAGAATGAGATCGGGAGCCACCTCATAGGTCGTGACCTTTCGAAACACACGATGCGCCGATAACTCTGCGACCACTTGGTCGGTCAGTGCCTGAGTCAACTGAGACGGCGATTTATTCACATAGTCCTCTGCGAGCACGCCATAGCGGGAATGCCCGGAGAGCAAGTCGTCGGACGCGATGAAGGGATGCACTTCTACGGTTGCGTCGATGGAGCGCATATCGTCAGAGGGTGGAAGGCTGAGACGCGGCTCATACGTGGTCGAGCAGCCCACCAGGAGAGCGATCAGCAAAATCCCTTGCAGCACCTTCGTCATGCTTCATCCTTCTGGAACGGTTGGGCCATCGTTGATGGAATTAAGACACCAGGATGGGTTCAGGAGAACTAGGCAGATCCCCGGCAATGGATGGGGGCGGCCTCCGCAATTACGACCTCTCTGCAGATGCAACCTGTTGACATGATGGCGTGAGCGACGTAGCCTCTCTCCACTTTTTCACTCCTGAAAGGACGACATCATGGCGACTCGTCAATTGGCCCACGATCGGATCATGCAACTTGGCTTCGGATTCTGGGGATCGAAGACCTTACTCTCCGCGGTCGAACTCGGTCTGTTCACGGAGTTGGCCAAAAAGCCCCTCGAGGCCGGCGCATTAGCCAAACGTTTGGAACTGCATCCACGAAGCGCGCGGGATTTCTTCGACGCATTGGTTGCGCTGGGCATGCTCAAACGGACCGGCGTGCGATACGCTAACACTCCCGAGGCCGCGCTTTTCTTGGATCGTGCCAAACCATCGTATGTGGGCGGCATCCTCGAAATGGCCAACCTCAGGCTCTATCCGTTCTGGGGATCGCTCACGGAAGGGCTCCGGACCGGGAAACCGCAAAATGAGGTGAAGACGGGAAACGATTTCTTCGGCACGTTGTACGCTGATCCGCAGCGGCTGGAAGGGTTTCTCAAAGCCATGACTGGACTCAGTCAGGGTACGGCGCGGGCCATCGCCGCGAAGTTCTCTTGGAAGAAATATCGCTCCTTCGTCGACATCGGGTGCGCGCAGGGGGGTGTCGCAGCGGAGATCGCGCTGGCCCACAAGCATCTGTCAGGACAGGGCATGGATTTGCCGGTCGTGCGTCCGATCTTCGAGGCCTATGCGAAGTCCAGGAAGTTGGACAGGCGGCTCACCTTCCATGCGGGAGATTTCTTCAAAGATGCACTTCCGAAGGCCGATGTCCTCATCATGGGGCACATTCTTCACGACTGGGACCTCAACGAAAAAATGATGCTGTTGCGCAAGGCTCATCAGGCGCTGCCGTCCGGCGGGGCATTAATCGTTCATGAGGCGCTGATCGACGATGCGCGAAAACAGAATGCGTTTGGATTGTTGATGAGCCTGAACATGCTGATCGAGACGCCCGGCGGATTTGACTTCACCGGCGCGGATTGCATTCAGTGGATGAAGAAGGCCGGCTTCAAGCGGACCAAGGTGGAAAAACTGGCGGGGCCGGATTCGATGGTGATCGGTGTCAAATAATGCCGTCGATTCGACGAAAGGAATGTCATGACCGCACGCGGCCCGTTAGTCTCTCCGCGCTGGCCCCTTCCGAAGCACGATGACTGGTCGACTCCGTTTGCCGAGGTCTTGCTGGAGCAGCTTGATCTGCAGCCGGGTCTCACGATTCTCGATATCGCGTCGGGCCACGGCATTCCCGCTTTCTATCTGGCGGAGCAGGTCGGTGAGGCCGGCACCGTGGTCGGCATCGATGCCAGTCGAAGCCAGGTCGCGAGTGCGCGCGCCATTCAGCGGGGCGAGTTGCCCTGGCTGCGGTTCGAATGTCAGGACATGCGTGCCATACCGGCATCGCTTCCCACATTTCAACGTATCACCGGCAATCTCTCCGTCATGTTCCTGCGTCCGAATCGCTTTGAGGCGATGCGTGGATTGATCGATCATCTGGCGCCAGGCGGTCAGGTGGTCCTGACCTTCCCTTCCCTCGGCACGTTCGACTCCATCTGGCGCCGGATCGATCAGGAAATGGGAAGATACGGGCTGGTCATCGAGCGGGAGCGATTGGCGGCCCACGTGGCGGAGCGGCCTTCGTCGGCAGAGGTCCGTGGATGGTTGGAGCGGCTCGACATGGAGCGGATCGCCGTCGTCGAACGGCCGCTCGAAGTCGCGAGCGGGCCAGGCCAACGTTTTCTCCAGCATCCGCTATTGCGAGGAGGTTTTCTCGACGATGCCTATGAATGTTTCGATGATCAGCGGCTGGCGGAGGAGGTGATGACACGCGTCTCACTGGATCTGGAGAGCATGATCCCGTTGGTCGCGCAGCGATGTGTCATGAGCGGTTGGAAGAAACATGGCGGGTGAGCGTCGGGGGCTCCCGGAAGTGTGAACCGTGAGGGGGAATACCTTGAGTTGTTACATGAATCGAATGCTGTGGACGGCCCTGGGGCTTCTCATTCTGACGGGGTGCGGCTCATTGCCCTCACGCTACGTACAGCAGGCGGAGCCCGGGGTGACGTTGACCGCGTTGACGGAGTCTCCCGAGGTCTACCGGGGGAAGACGGTGATTCTGGGGGGTGTGGTGGTCGAGCAGAGGCAGGAGGGCCGGCGGCTATGGCTGCATCTGAAAAATCGACCGTTGGACAAGGATTACCGGCCCCATCGACCCAGCGATACCACCGGGCCGGAGGCCGGTCTCTATTGGGTCATGGTGCAAAATGCGTCGACGTTGCCTCCCAAGTGGAGGCAATGGGCACGGGTGACGGTGGTAGGACGGGTGGCGGATTCGCCAGAGCTTACACCTCCGATCGAGTCCGGGACTGAGCCGGTGCTCACATTGGTCTTCTTGCGAGGGTGGACGATGGGACAGGCTCAACAAGGCGGTGCGCGGGAGGAAACGGTGGGGGCGAACAATTTGCTTTCCGTGCCGGATGGGCTCCACGGAGAGTGAAGGGGCACGTAGGCCGCGAGACGTCGCCTTGAGCAACGGAGGCCGGCACCGAGCCACTGTCCATGGCGATCGATCCTGCTACTGCCGGCGTTCCTCCGCATAACGGCTGTGAAGTTTGACCGGCGCCGTCCGTTTTTTCCTCATGCGAATATTAAGCATTTCGACCGTGACGGAGAAGGCCATGGAGAAGTAGATGTAGCCCTTCGGCACATGCACGTCGAACCCTTCGACCATCAAGGTCACGCCCACGAGGATCAGAAACGAGAGGGCGAGGATTTTGATCGTCGGATGCGTGTCGACAAAATCCCCGATCGCCTTGGCCGCCATCAACATGACGATGACCGCGAGAATGATGGCGATGGCCATGATCGAGACATGTTCGACCAGGCCCACCGCCGTGATCACCGAATCCAACGAAAAGACGATATCCAGGAGCGCAATCTGCAGGAGCACCATTCCCAGGCTGGCGGCAGCGGTCGGGGTCGCGTCCTCTTCGATCCCCTCCAGACTGTTGTGGATTTCATGCGTGGCCTTAGCCATCAGGAATAGGCCGCCGCCGACCAGAATCAAATCGCGTCCGGACACGCCGTGGCCGAAGACGGTCACCCAGGGACGGGTGAGTCCCATGACCCAGGAAATGGAAAACAGGAGTCCCAGGCGCGCCATCATGGCCAGGCCCAGGCCCACCTGGCGTGCGACGGCGCGCTGATGCTCGGGGAGTCGTCCGACGAGGACGGAGAGAAAGATAATGTTGTCGATCCCCAGCACGATTTCCAGTGCGGTCAAGGTGCCAAGGGCGATCCATATTTCAGGATTGGCAAGCCAGTCCAACATCAGCGGCTCCATTCGTGAAGGAAAAGTTGAGCGGGTCGGTCAGTCCTGTGGGGATGTGCGGCATCGTACCTATCGGGGAAGTCTACCGTTCCCGGCGGGCCTGCGCAATGAAAACCAGTCGATAGGCACTGTGGTGCGAACGAATGGATCGGCCGTGGGCCGGCGGCGGGAACGGCCGTTCCGTCAGGAAAAATCGTGGCCGTGCGGGCTAGATCGGCTGTTCGGGACGGGAAGCGCGTTGTTGGAGCGTTTCGAGGAACAGTAGGTTCAGGTCCTGGGTCATCAGATTCACGTGGGTTTTGAGCAGGCCCAGCATCTCACCGCGATGGCGCAATTCGTTGATTCGATAGATCCCGCCTCTGCCGAAATAGAGCCGGGTCAGACGTTGCTCTTCTTTCGAGCCTGGTTTGCCAAGACGGGTTCTCCAGGTGCCGATGATAGTGTCTCGACGGCTCCGTTTTCCGTTCGGGCGCACCGACCCGTTTAGATACTGCCAGACCGGTTGCGGGAACTGCCGGCTGATGGTTTCGCCTTGCCACACGTCCGCCATGAGATTGCGCCCGTGCTTGAACTCATAGGCTTGGTCTCCGCCCAGCGCGGCCACCCCGAACCCCAACGCGGCCACGCTTCCGGACAGATCGATCAGGCCGGAGAGAATCTCCGACCCCAGCAGCAGGAACGTTCCTGCAAAGACGCCGGAAATGGAGTCGGCCAGAATAGCCATGATTGTCCGTCCCTGTTGAATGTCGTTGCGGACTTCTTCAAGCTGCGACGCCAGATCTTCCGTCCGAGCCTTCTCGCATTCGAGTTCGGCGGCGATGCTGTTGGCCTCGAAGAGCGCGAGGAGGAGGCGATCGGATAATTCCTGTCGTACCGCCAGGGAATGCAGCAAAGCGCCTTCCATTCCCTTCGCCATCTCATCTTCCAGCAATTGGGATTCCACGAGGAGGTCATGGACTCCGATGATGGCGGCAATTTCTCTCGCCCGTGGTGAGAACCGTGAAGGGGTGACCGGTTCGCTGTGCGAAGATCCTGCGAGGCGGTCGACTCGATGGGCCGTGCTGGTCGCCGGCAGGGTCACGGTCTGGGTCGTCGGATTGGTCGTGGGAACACAATGGCTTTCCGTGATGTCGTCATCGTCGTCGGTCGCCC
>JBEIQG010000007.1:0-38798 GCA_040376625.1 Nitrospira sp.
GCAATGCGTATAAAGGCCATTCAAGATCTTTCCCAGTTGACCGATGACGCACTCTTCTCTGAGATTGCAGCCGGTGCCTCGCTCTGCCTATCAAATGCGCAGCAAATCGACGGCGACTCATCCTTGCTGAATGATCTCAAGCGGCCTGCGGGGAGTGAGATCCTGCGCCTCGCGGCAGAGGAAGAGGCAGCCAAAGTTCTGATCTTACTCGACGCTGTCCGTTGCCCTCGCGTTGAGCGGCAATCCGACTTTAACAGGCAGTTGCAGTATTTCAATGATCACTTAGCGAAGGGCATATATGCACAATATTGCTGGCGCCGCCCGCACTCATTTTCGGCGGTTCGTGAATGGGTCGATCGAGAACGAAAGGAGTACTACCTTGATGGGCCGAATAATGTTGACTGGATCTTCTACAACGAGATTCTCCGCCAACGAGAAGAAACCATATACGTAGACTACGTCGAAAATGACGGTGCCCATTTCTGGCATGACCCCAGGTGCACGGACGAGCTGGGGCTTATGCCTGCAAACTCGAGGAGTCCGACCCTTCATCTGGTGTCCGCTCTTTCCCAAGCGGGCTGCCTAAAGCCGGGTGCCTTGCGTATCCTTGCCAAGTTTTGGCGAGCCCAAACCATTGATGAGAATCTAACGGTGCACGCGCTATTCGATCTGAACAACAACTGCTTGGAAAGCCTCCATGCGGCAGGTTTGCTGGAAACTGACGACTCTGGCGTGATCACTACGATCGCGAACAGGTGGTTGTTCCCGCTCTACCCCTTGGATCTGCGGAAGGATCGAGTGAGCAAAGATGAGCTTAGAAATATACAGCGTGACTGGAGTTAGTATGGAGCCAACCATCGCCCTGTCCACAAGCGGCTGATGCGAGTCCGTTGCCTGGCGATTTCCGCTACGCGAGAATAGGCCGCGCGGATCGGCACCAAGGTCCGAAGCTGAAAGTCATAGGGCAGCCGGGCGTGAAGAATCGAGGCAAGTAAACGGTGCCAGGAATGATTTTCTCACACAAGGGGTGTGGTCACGCCGATCAGGCGATCATCCTGCCCTGAGCCTGTGCGGCGACAGTTCTGCTAGTTGCGCCCGCCTCTTTCCAGCCGGACTGATTGCACCGACCAGTCGAGTTCCTTCAACGGGGCATTGCGACCATCGACGGTTTCGAGGCGGATCGTAATGGCCGGTTGCGTGACCAGGCGGTCGGCCAACGAGCCGAGGGATCGAGTTACATCGATCAGCAGGGTCGGCAGGCGTCGCGGAGCCGATCCCACCGACCGGTCCCCCACGATGCCCGCCGAGCCCAGCAAGACCGGCTCTGCTCCTTCGATGATCGCCGCCGCCCGCAGTTTGAACGGTTGTCCCCCTGCGACCGTCATGCCCTCCAGCACCAATCTGACGTGGGAGGCCTGTTGCCACCCGGTCGGTAAGTCGACGGAGAACCGGTGCGGTCCTTCCTCCGCATGAACCGTCAGTGCGGCCAGGATCATGACACTCGCAAGCCAGGAGAAAAGTCCCATGGTTACCGTTCTTCGCGTTCCACCTCTGCGACGGACAGCAAGACGTCCTTCGCCCGTACCGGGATAACTTTTCGGGCCTCAGGTTTAACTCCGCGCTCGACCAGAGCCAGGCGCACCGGACCGACGGTACCGCTCAGGGCTTCGAGTTTGGCGGTGGAGAGCCTGACGACGATGTTTCGTGCGTTCTTCGACACATGCCGACGCTCCCGATCGTTCAACACCACCGGCACGGTACCGAGATAGCCCTTGCTAGCGGGTCCTTCATCGGCTTTCGCCGCTTCGGGAGTCGCATAGAGCCGATACACAGCGCTCTTATCCGTGGGAACGGCGAGCTCGTTCAGGTGCAGCCTCGCGCGGCCTCCCTGTTCGACGACTTTCATCATCTTAGCACGCGTCTGTCCGGCAAACTTCAGGGTCTGGCTGACCCGCCAATCGGTCTTGATGGGGAACCAATCGAGGAGGCAGGGGAGCTGCTCCAAGAACTTCGACGGTCCATACGTATAACGCAGTTGCGTGTCATGGTTCAGGACCTGCGAGGCCTTGACCGACCGCCACACCTTGTTTTCGTCGTAGAAGTTCCAGGTCAGGTTCAAAAAGGCTGATGCCGTCGGGTTTGTGTGGGTGGATGAGGCCTTGTTCCAGTCCGACCACATCTTGTCCACATTGGCATGGTGGGCGTAGAAGACAGGATCCTTCCCGGCTGAATCGAAGAAGCTCATGTCGCCACCGACATCCACGTGGACGGCGCCGTGGGGAGTTCCCTCGGGGATACCGCTCCCGCTCGCTGTGCCGCCGAATTCCGTAAAGGTGTCCGCCGTGAGGGCGGCTTCCATGACGTCTTCCCCGACATCTTCTTCCGGGATTTCATCCGTCGGGTCCATGCTCCTGGTGCCGGTCCACAGCGGGTTGCTGTTGTCGTTCGGATCGCTGTAGGCGCCGGGCAGCTTTCGGTGACTGGGAGTGTCCCAGTCCCAGTAGGGGAGACGGAAATTCATGTCTCCGATCAGTTTCCCGAGAATGCGCTCATGGAAGTAGAGATAGGCGCGGTGCCAGGCAAAGAATTGCCAAGAGAAATGGACCTGAGTGCCGACGCCGCAGTACCAGCAATGGATGTTGGCCTGCCGCAGGAATCCGCGCGGGTCGTTGGGGGCGCTGGTATCGAGCGCGCGCATGGCCTTGTAGGCATCCTTGAGTTGTGTGATCTCCGCTGCGCTCAATGTGCTGGCCGGACGGCGCGGGAGGATCATGCGACAATCCTTGCGCCACGGCTTGGGTGTGCCGGGACTGCCCGGGGGCTCGCACACGGCCAGCACCGATTCCGGCAATGTCAGGCCGCTCAACAGGCCAGCGCCCAGCACCCCGACACCCAATCCCATCCGTTGAAGAAATGACCTCCGCGAGGGCATGGTTGCCCGCACGCGGTCGTCCAGATTCGACATGACCTACCTCCTTGTATGTGGCTTCGGCTGGGAAGGCTCCGCGACTTCCCCAACGCGAGTCCCTGGTTGGATGCGGCAACGAGTCATCAATATCCATGCCAAGGTCGGATTCACCCATCCGGTTGCGAGAGACGCACGGATCTCGGCTCTTTTGTAGGAGGGTCCCTATCAATTCCCTAGGGTTCGTATCCGATGGGATACGGTGTCGCCCGAAGAGATACAGCTGCGGTGGATTTTTTTTCGGCCAATGCAGTTTTTGCGAACCTCATTTTTCTAGAGATCCCAGTAAACGAAAAAGCAGGAATGTATTCTCTCTCTTAGCGGCAGGAGCTGAAGTGTATGGACGCGGCATCCTGATTGGTATCTTTCTCAAACAGGTTGCGCCGATCTCCCCCACGATATCCTTCGGCCGGCTGGCGTCGGCATGAGCCTGCAGACCGAGCCGACAAATGGCGATGCGTTCCGGAATATGCCAGGTCAGAGACTGGATGATTGAGGTGGAAGCCGAGAGGGTTCCTTTGCGGCAACGTGCTCCAAGGGGGCTTGGCCGGCTGGAGGTGGGCGCAGGTGACGTGTGCCGAGCTGTTCAAGCAGTTGCGGCTGTCCCGCCTTTGATCGCTACCGCGCCAGGAATTTTACGATTGCGACGCAGCACATGTAGAGGACCATTGAGCCGGCCATGGAGAGCCAAAAACCGACACGTTCGACTCCGTAGATCATGCAGCCGACATAGACGAGCCAGGGTGGCACGAACCAGAGCAGATTCTTGGCATAAGTGACGAGGTGCTCGCTGCCGCCGTTGAGGTAGATGAGGATGAACGTCGCGCCGGTCATCGCGGGAAAGGTGCTGGCGAAGGCGGCGAGAAACGACCGGCCTTGCGAGCCGAGGTACGTCGAGATACTCACGATTGTCCCGCCTAACAAGAAGTACAATCCGTACTTCGCCCACTCACCCATCCGTGCCCTCCTTCAGTTGGCGTGAAATGCCTCTTGCGCTTCCGCCTCGATCCGGTCACCCAGTCCGGTGTAGCGCGGGGAGAAATGGAACGCCACCAGCTCGCGCACGCCGGCTTTCTTTGCCATAACTCCGGCCTGGCGCGCGGTGAGATGGTGGCGATCCCTCGCCTTGTCCCGATCCTGATCCAGATAGGGGGCCTCACAGTAAAAGATGTCGGCGCCTTGCGCAAGCTCGACGATCTTGGCTTCGTTCTCTCCGTCGTATCGCGCATCCACCACATAGACGAGTTTTTGGCCACGGCTGATGGTGATGAATCGCTCACGAACCTCACCCAGGATCAACTCGCGTTCTTCCTTGTGATGTTCATGGTAGAGCGTTGCTTGAAACCGGAAGTCGTCCTGCTTCCCCTGCCAGAGATACTGCTTCACTTCCTTCAGCCAATAGCCCACCGGCAGCCCGGCTTCGTGCAGCCGCTCCTTGTTCACGTTCACGTGAAACCGTTCCTGCAGCGAGTACGCCAGGGACGGAATGCGGTGATTAAGGGCGACTGCATCGACTGTGAATATGGGGTCGTTGAGCACGGAAAAGCGATGGTCGGTTTGGCGGGTGACGGGGGTCACCTCCGTATCGTCATGGCGCTGGAATCCATCCGTTGCCCGAAAGGTGGCGCGCTGGATCGTCTGCTCGTGGAATTCCTGCACGGTGAGGGTGAGCGGGTACCCATCCACGAGATTCCAGGTATAGCCATGAAGTTTTCCTTGAACATTGGCGATCAGGCCGGGCGGTCCATAGAGCCGAAGAGTCTTCCCACGTCCGAGGGCCACGCGGAGCAACGCATCGAACCCGATGAAGTGGTCCATGTGGGTGTGCGAGATGAAGATGTCGCCGGCGCGCAGAAGGCGCGTCGGGCCCAGGGCATCGTTGTGGCCGAGATCGAAGAGGAGGGCGCGTTTGGACCAGCGCACCTCGACGAACAGGCCTGGATCGCCGAAGACATCGTTGACGAGGTGACTTGAGAAGGAAGGGTTCATGTGTGAAGGGAGCGGTGCATCATGCTTTCAGAGCCGGTGAAGTCATACGCAAGCAAAACCTATGCTTTAAGTTTTGCCGGCGACCTGAGAATGGGAACATCAGGTCAAAATCGCTCGCATGACACTGTACAGGACAATGACTTCGACGGCATGCGCCACGATGGTGGCATAGAGATTTCTGAGCACGATCCATAGGGTTCCCCAGACGAGGCCGTCCCAGACGGCAATCCAATGCAGGTGGTGAAAGGTTGCCACCAGAAAGGGGTCGAACGCAAACAGCAGGGCGCTCGTCGATACGGCGATCGAAGGGGGAAGCCTCAGCGACAGGAGCCGCCCCAGGAGAAAACCGCGAAAGTTCAACTCCACCACGGTGGCGATGAAGAGGATGAACCAGGGCACCATAATCGGCAAAGGAATGTGGGCGTGGGGGGTGTCGGCGAGAAATCGGTAGTCTCCCCCCAGAGTTGGAACAAGGTACAGGATGACAAGCAGATTGATCAGTCCGAGTGTCAGTCCTGTGACCAGGCCCCAGCGGAGGCCCTGCGGGACGAGTGGGCGGGCAAGCCCCATACGGAGGGGGACGGATCCATTGATCCTGCTCCAGGCGATGAAGGCGGCATAGGCGCAGGCCTGGGGGAAAAACTGAAAGAGGCTGTTCTGTTGAAGTGTGGCCGGTGAACTGTAAAACAGGATTGTGGCGGTCAGGGGGAGCAGCACGAGGGCTGCTCCCCGTTCGCCGGCCTGAGTCGCACGGGGCAAGGACGGGTCGTCAGGCTCGATCATGGAGAAGTTAATCGAGCTGGAGACGGTATCGCTCAAGGGTGGTGGCTTTATTACGGGCCAGATTCGACAGCGACTTGTTGTAATCCAGGACCGCTCGAAGCTCGTTCCCTTGGGCGGTGGCCAGGTCGCGTTGAAAGTCGAGCACGAAGCGGGTCGTGCTGAGACCGACCTTCAACCGTTCCTGTTCGGCTTGCAGTTGTTTCTCGGCCATGATACGGGCCGACCGGGTGGTTTCGATGCGCTTGAAATCGGTGTGCACGCGACGGACCGCTTCCCGAACACCGACGATCACCTGCTGACGGACGCTTTGGAGCGATGACTGGGCGTTGCGGGATTCCAATTGCCGTTTGTTATAGGTGCTGTAAGCTGACCGGTTGCCGATGGGGTAGCTCAGAACCAGGCCTGCGCCATAGTTGTAGAAATCGCCGCCTAAATTCCGCCTCGTAGCATCGCCATAGTCTGCGCCAAGCCCCGACAGTCCCATCGTCCCCTGGACGGAGAGGGTGGGGAGGAGTTGGTTCTTGGCGAACTTCACATTGAGATCGCTGCTCTCCACATTCTTGCTGGCTTGCAAAACTTCAGGACGGCGCTCCATGGCGATATCGATCGCTTCCTGCAGGCTGATCGCTTCCAATGAAGTGACCGGAGGATCGGTCGGGAGGAGGCGTAAGTCCTGCCGGAGTTCCTCCTCAGCGGGGTTCAGGAGGCGGCGTAACTGATCTTCCTGATCCCGAATCGATTTTTCCGCGACGAGAATCTGTTCGACCCGCGAGGCAACGGCCGCTTCGGCCTGCAGGACATCGACGATCGACATGACCCCGGCTTTGGCTTTGGCGCGATTGCTGGCCAGCAGCTCCTCTGCCGCCTTGAGGGCCGCCTGCGCAACTTTAAGATTCTCATTCGCGAATACCATCTCCCAAAAGGTCTGCTCGACGCTGGCAATGACGGTGAGCACACGGTCCAGAAAAACATGTTGCTCGACCGTGGCATTGTTCTGTGCGATTGAGATGAATGTCTTATTGATGTCGGAGCCGAAGTTCTTCAGCAGCGGTTGGGTGACCGTCAAGGCGAGCCCGCCGGTCCACGCCGGATTAAAGAGGAAGGTGTTGGGGCCGCTCACGTAGCTACGTTGGGGACTGTAGTTCAAGTCGTAGTTCGCGCCGGATGGCAGATTTTGCGTGATGTCGGCGGTGATCGAGTGAGAGTTCTGGTCGAATTTGGTGATCTCCTGCAGATTTGCCCCGGTGAATCCCAGGATCGGCCGGTTGAGGGGCGAGACCTGACGGTTGTATTGTCCGTTCAAACTGACCGTGGGATCGAACTTCGCCTGCTCGATCACAATGTCGGCCAGGCGACTCTCTCTCGTTTGGCGACCGATACTGATATCGAGATTGTTCTGTAAGGCCTTCAGGACGGCGTCGGCGAGCGACATCGGCTCGCGGCGCTCGGTGGGGACCGGCTTGTTCACTTCCAGTCCAAAAGAATCGGGCGCCATCCAGAGGAGGAGCGCAGCTGCGCTCCCGATGAAAAAGCATCCCCGGAGGATTGAAGTCGTCATAACAAACTCCTTGATGCGAGGTCTGCGTTGGGCCATACTGACTTGATGCTGGCGTGGTACCACAAACAGAAGTCGGTGTCCATGCTGAGAAGCGGGGCCGCGGCTGCGAATCGCGCGAACAGGATCCTGTCGATGGCCGGCCTGCTGCTGCTGCTGACCTACCCGGCTGCGGCGCAATCTATCTCGAGTGTGCGAGGTCTCGGTGGCGGGGTCGCGCCGCTGTTTGGTCTGGTAGGGCCGGGAAATCTCTACATCGACAATCAAGGGACGCAAGGATACATTTATAACTTCGGAAACAACTTCGAATCGTATAATTTCCGCAATCCAGCCACCGGGCAGGCCTGGAGCGGCGCCCTGATGACGCTCGGTCCGCAACTCTCGGTGGGGCTGATCCAAGGTGCGAACCAAGCTGGATCGCCTGTGGTTTTTCCTCCCGTTCCGCGTGGGGCGGCGCCTCTCCCTCCCGTTCAGTCGGGCCTGTTCGACGATATCATCCCCTAAGCAATATTCGGCAACATGATGCATAATCCGCCGGAACGCGACGGGGCTGTGTACCATCCGGCAGGTGACCTCGCGTTTTGATGCTCTTACTTCTAGAAGAAAAGTGTCGCCTGACGACGCTGTGCATCTGTCGTGACGGTTGTGACTGCTCCGCTCGACGAAGGGCCGAAGTCAGAAGGAGTAGATTTTCGATGGTCGAGCGGGGAAATCTCTGGGGCATCGCTGTGGCGGTTTGGTTTGTCGGCGCAAGCCTGTCACAGCGGGTCGTCTGCGGGGAGTGAATTATCAACAGAATCCACAGCCCGCAGGCTTCATCGACTTCCAGCTGAAATGCGCATTTAGTGCTGCAAGTTGTTGAGTTTAAATGTTTTTATAGTCGTCTCCTCCAGGAGGATGACGCCTGAGGAAGGTGGAGGTATGGCGCTTGCTTTGCCCTCCGGTCAGCGCGAACGATCATCCATCGCCATCAAGACGACAAAAACAATCGGCCCACGTCAAAGATGTCAATTGAATCGGACCAGGCAGAACAGAAAGAATGCTGACGATGTTGGAGGCGTGGTGTATGTTCGACGCCGTTTCCCTCACCGGCCGCTGACCGTTCAAGAGTAAAGGAGATTGTCCTTATGAGGATTGCCCAGGTATCGCCGCTGTGGGAGAGCGTCCCTCCGAAGTTGTACGGGGGCACGGAACGCATCGTCTCCTATCTGACGGAAGAACTCGTCCGCCAGGGCCACCAGGTGACATTGTTCGCCAGCGGTGATTCGGTCACGCGGGCAAAGCTGGAGGCCCCCTGCCAGCAGGCTCTGCGTTTGAACACCGGCATCTTCAACCGCGAAGCGCCGCTGATTCAAATGATGGAGCAGGTTTTCGCTTCCGCCGATCAGTTCGATCTCATTCACTCCCACCTCGACTTTCTGGCATTTTCTCTCTCGCGCCGATGTCGTGTGCCCGTCGTGACGACACTCCATGGCCGGCTGGATCTGCCTGAACTCGTGCCGGTTTTTCGTGACTTTGCGGAGATGCCGCTGGTTTCCATCTCGGATTCTCAACGACGACCACTGCCCTGGTGCAACTGGCAAAACACCGTTTACCACGGCCTGCCGCACGACCTCTATAAATTCAATCCCGCGCCGGGCAAGTATTTGGCATTTCTTGGACGGGTTTCGCCGGAGAAGTGTCCGGATCAAGCAATCGAACTGGCCAAACGTGTCGGCATTCCCATGAAAATGGCGGCCAAAGTCGATCCGGCCGATCGGGCCTATTTCGAGCGGGTCGTGGAGCCTCTCCTCGACCATCCTTTGATCGAGTTTGTGGGAGAAATTACCGATGCGGAGAAGAGCGATTTTATCGGAAACGCCATCGGCCTGGTTTGTCCTTACGACTGGCCGGAGCCCTTCGGCCTTGTGTTGATTGAAAGCCTTGCCTGCGGAACTCCGGTGCTTGCCTATCGACGGGGATCCATCCCGGAGATTATCGGCCACGGTGTCACTGGCTTCATCAGCGAAAATCTCGATGAAATGGTGAGCCAGGTCGAGAAGCTCGGCACGATCGATCGCAACCGGTGCCGGCAGGTGTTTGACGAACGGTTCACCTCTCAGCGAATGACGAACGATTACGTGAAGATCTACCAGCAGTTAGTCACCGATGCCGCTGCGCTCCCCGGTAAAGCCGGGCAGCAGCACGCTTCGAACCTCTAGTCAGCGCGACATTAACCTCGCGGAAGGACAAGCATGGCAGCTGAGTCGCAATCTACCCCTGAGTCGAATGTGAACGGGTGGCGGTTATTGGGCACTCGTGATTTCGGCTGTCTATGGGGCGGCCAGGTCGTCTCCCAGATCGGTGACGGTCTGAATAAGGTGGCGCTCCTCTGGTTCGTCTATGAAATGACCGGGTCGGCGCTGAAGATGACTGCCATTGGGTTGTTGCAGACGATCCCTCCCCTGGTCTTCGGTCCTCTGATCGGTGTCTACCTCGATTACCTCCCCAAGAAGACGGTCATGATCGTCGTGGACCTGTTGCGCGCGCTGATGGTGCTCCTGATACCGCTCTTCTACACGTTCGACATGCTGACCCTTGAACGGTTGTATGTGCTGGTCTTCCTCATCTCCATCGTTTCCACCATCTTTGGACCCGCGCTGGCCTCCGCGGTACCGTTGATCGTGCAGCGGTCGCAACTGACGACCGCGAATGCGTTCCTCCAGAGCACCACCAACATCGGCGTCTTGCTGGGACCGGCCATGAGCGGATTGGGTATTGCGTTGATCGGTGCCCAGAATGTGCTCTATGTGGATGCCGCGACCTTTCTGGTATCCGCGCTTTTCCTCCTGCCGATTCGGGTGCGGGACAGCCGAACGGTGAAGGGGCTAGATGTGTTGGCGACCCCCGTCATGCAGGACATGATGGTCGGATTCCGGTTCGTGTTTCTCCAGCATCGGGTGGTATTCGCGTTGATGATTACCGCCGTGCTCTACAACCTGGCGATCAGTGCTTTCGTGTTTCTCCTCCCGGTGGTGGCGAAGGAGCTGTTGCAAGTCGGCCCCATGGAGTTGGGCTGGTTATGGTCGGCTTTAGGTATCGGGATGTTGGCAGCTTCCATTTGGTTGGCGAGGACGCCCCAGGGCACTTTCCAGGATCGCATCGGTAAGATCGGTCGTTCTCTGACGGTCGGCGGTATCGCGGTCTGTGCATTGGGATTGATTCAGACACCGGTGCTGTTCAGTACGTTCTTGCTGATCGTTGTCATCGGCGGAAGTACGTCGCTCTTCTACCCGGTCGTATGGGCGATGCTCCAGGAAGTCACGCCTGAGCATTTGCTGGGACGTGTGTTCACCACTTTCAGTGTCGGCGGGATGGCCTCCGCCATGGTCGGTATGGCCGGGTTCGGATGGGCCGCTGATACGCTCGGTCCGGCCGTCAGCCTGATCGGAATCGGATTGCTCCTCTTGCTCACTGCGATGGTCACGGTGCAGGTAAGCCGCCAGGGCCACGTAGTGAGTCCGGCTGTTGCGTAACACTCCCTTCACATCCGTTTTTCGTCGGTCAACCGGTCATCCATGCGGTGCGTGCATGTTTGTTCCTGCCCTTGCGCTGCCTGGTTAGCAAGGCATTGTCGGTGTTGCTTTCTGCTCTTCCGTCGCGTATGTCTTTGCTTCCGGGGATGTTTCGTTTTCCGAGGCGATGGTGGAGATAGGCTCTCGTCGATCGACTTCGCAGTCGCGGTTTCATTCAACACATGAGGGGCACATGCCTATGCGGGTAATTCGAACCGTCTACGTGACTGGTGTCCTGGCGATTTTATCGGCGTCAGGAATGGGAAATGTGAATGGGACTGTTCTGGCAGAATCGACGCCAGAGGGAAAGTCGGAGGCCCCCCCGGTTCAGCGGCCGAAGGATCCCGAGGTGAAGCCGAAGGAGCCGGAGACGAAAGCCAAGGAGCCTGACTCGAAGCCCAAAGAATCAGAAGTCAAGCCACCTGAAAAGCCAAAAGAGGCGGATGCGAAGCCGAAGGAGCCGGAGGCGAAAACAAAGGAACCGGAGCCGAAAGTGAAAGAGCCGGAACCGAAAGCGAAGGAGCCGGCGGCGAAGGCCAAGGAGCCCGAACACAAGACCAAAGAGGCAGAGCCGAAGCCTAAAGAGCCGGAGTCGAGAGCAAAAGAGCCGGATGCGGCGGCGGAACATCCCTGTCCAGCGGTACCCCATGCGGCAGAGGGGAAGCCGGCGGCAGAAACACAGGCATCCCCGGGAGAGCCCGGTTCAGGAGAACGCCCGAAGGCGGCGGAGCCGGAAGCTAAGAAGCCGATCCGATCATCCATGGTCACGGCCAAGCTGGCGCTCATGGCGGATCCGCACCTGTTTCCTTATGACATCGAGGTCGATGCCAAGGACAAGGTTCTCGTCCTGCTTGGAAAGGTGTCGCAGGAATCGGACAAGCGCGTGGCGACGGACATTGTGCGGTGTCTTGAAGGGGTGCAGGCGGTCGAGAATCGACTCAAAGTTGAACAGGATGCAGCGCACGGGCTCTTCGCGGAACGCGACAAAATCATCACGCAATTGGTGAAAGAACGGTTCGAGAAAAGCAAAACCTTGCAATCGGTCAAGTTCGATGTGAAAACTGAGGACGGCATCGTCACCCTGAACGGTGCGACGCGGTTCCAGATCATCGTACTCGAAGCGGCGCAGGCCGCCCGACAGGTTCCGGGCGTGCGCGCCGTGAATACCGACGCCGTGCGGTTGGTGGCCGGAGAATAGGAACGGCTCGTGACGACAGGGAGACAGGAGGTCCGACACGCAGTCTGCTGACACCATGGAGCCACGGCACGTGAACGGAGGAGGAACGGGACGCCCGAACGTGAAGTGGTCGCCGCATCTGTTGACGCGCGATTTCACGCTTGTCTGGTGGGGCCAGATGGTCTCGCAGGTCGGCGACGGTGTGTCGAAGCTTGCGTTGCTCTGGTTCGTCTATTCCATTACAGGTTCTCCCCTCAAGACCACCATGATCGGGCTGTTGCAGACCCTGCCGCCCATCCTGTTCGGTCCGTTCATCGGTGTCATCGTCGATCGCGTTCCCAAGAAACTCCTACTGATCAGCAGCGATCTGATTCGCGCGCTGGTGCTCGGCGTGTTGCCCTGTTTATTGCCGGTGGACTCGTTCAGTATCGAGCGGCTGTACCTCATGGTTTTCGTCCATGCGGTCGCCTCCGCCGTCTTTGGTCCGGCATTGACGGCCGCCATTCCGTCCCTGGTCTCCCGCCACGAATTCACCGCCGCCAATGCGCTGTTGCAGACGACGACCAGCATCGGGATCATCGTCGGCCCTGCACTGAGTGGCGTCGGTATTGCAACCATGAGCTCTCAGGAAGTGCTCTGCGTGAATGCGGTGAGCTATGTTGTTTCCGCCGCCTGTTTTGCGTTCATTCGCTTTCCGCGTGTCGAGTCTCGGGTGGCCGTCGGCCCTCGGGGGGGAACCTTCAGTGATGTGCTCGATGGTTTCCGCTACGTGCTCCATCGCCAACGGGTCATTTTGATGCTCATCGGCGCGGCTTCCATGTATACCTTCGCCACGAGCGCGTTCAGCACCCTCTTTCCGGTGTTCGGCAAGAAGCTGCTGGATCTCGGTCCTATCGAAGTCGGGTACCTCTGGTCGGCCTTCGGTATCGGATTGTTGCTGGTATCGCTGGGGTTGGTGTCCCTGTCGGCCTGGTCGCTGCCCAAGCGGATCCAATTGATGGCGCTCTCCAGTTTCGTCAGCGGCCTGGGACTGCTCGGGTTGATTATGACGACGAATCGGTTGATGGCGGCGGCGCTCATGGTCATCATCGGGATGGGGGCCGGGACTCTCACGCCGGTCGCCTGGGGCGTGTTGCAGGAGATTGCCCCGGCATCGCTTCTGGGACGGGTGCTGGCCATCTATAATCTTGGCGCGATGACTTCCGCCATTGCCGGCATGACGATTTTCGGCTGGGTGACGCAGGAATTCGGCGAGCGTCCCAGCGTGTTCGGGATCGGTATGGGGTTATTCCTGTCGTCGCTGGTCTCGATGCGGGTGGCGCGCTGGGTGCAGACTCATTGGGCAGAGGCGACTTCGCCTTCCGCAGAGGAACCGCAGTCAGTGGTCGTGGTCACGCAGCCCGCGAGTCTTGAGTCCGTTCAGCAGCGGAACTGAAGCAAATGGCGAAGAGATAAGTCAGGGCGCGGAGCGGAGCGGCATGTCGGGCATGACTCGTCGCGTCGTGTATTCTGGGAGCAGGGGAGGAAGACGTGGAAGAAATTATCAGTGTTAATGATCAATTCTATATCCTGGCCAGTTCATCGATGGCGGACGATCGCACGCGTGTGCTTAAGCATGGGGAAACGTTCGGCGTCTACGATCGGTATGGGGACATTCAACCGGTGGGACGGGGAACTCAAGGTGTCTTTCACCAGGGGACTCGGTTTTTGTCACGCCAGGAATTGTTTCTGAATAATGACCGGCCGATGCTGCTTAGCTCGACGGTCAAGGAGGACAATGCCTTGCTGGCCGTGGACCTCACGAATCCGGACTTGTATCGGGACGGCCGAATCGCCATTCCACGGGGTAGTGTGCACGTATTCCGGTCGCGCTTTCTCTGGAATGGGGTGAGCTACGAACGCTTTCGACTGTCCAACTACAGTCTGGCGCCAGTGAAGATGACGTTGTCGATCCGGTTCGAAGCCGACTTCGCCGATATCTTCGAGGTGCGTGGAAAAAAGCGTGAGCGGAAGGGGCGTATGCTGCCGAATGTGCTGCGGAAGGATCTGCTGGTGTTGAGGTATGAAGGTCTTGATGAGGTGGCTCGGGAGGCGCGGATTCAGTTTTCGCCGGAGCCGCTGGAGATCACGGCCTCACAGGCCACCTTCGATATCGAGCTCGATCCGAAGGGGGAAACGGCGGTGGCGGTGATGGTGGCCTGCGACGTCGGGGACAGCCACCGGCCCCTATTGCCGTACGATGCGGCCATGGCCGAAGCGGGGCTGGCCTTCGGGGCCGAACAGACGGAGGACTGCACGATCCAGACCTCCAACGCTCAATTCAATGAATGGTGGAATCGCTCGGTGCTGGATGTCCGCATGATGGTAACCGACACGAACGAAGGCCCCTATCCCTACGCCGGGGTCCCTTGGTTCAGTACACCCTTCGGACGGGACGGCGTCATCACGGCGCTGGAGTGTCTGTGGATCAGGCCGGAATTGGCGCGCGGCGTCTTGGCCTATCTGGCTTCGACGCAGGCCAAAGAGATGAACCCTGCTCAGGATGCCGAGCCTGGGAAAATCCTCCACGAGACCCGCAAGGGCGAGATGGCAGCATTAAACGAGATTCCCTTTGGGCTCTATTACGGCAGCGTCGATTCTACTCCGCTTTTCGTGATGCTGGCCGGCGCCTATTATGAACGGACTGCGGATCTGGCGTTTATCCAGTCGATATGGGCCAACCTTGAAGCGGCATTGACCTGGATGGACACGTACGGCGATCCCGACCGGGACGGATTTGTGGAGTACGTGCGGAAATCACCCACTGGATTGGATAATCAGGGGTGGAAAGATTCGCATGACTCGATTTCCCACGCGGACGGTTCGCTGGCTGAAGGACCGATCGCCCTATGCGAAGTGCAAGGCTACGTGTATGACGCGAAGGTGCAAGCGTCGAAACTTGCCGAGGCGTTGGGTTATGTCGATCGTGCCAGCCAGCTTCGGCGGCAGGCGCGGTCGCTCAAAGAACGTTTCGAAGAGGCATTTTGGTGCGAGGAAGCCTCAACCTATGCGCTCGCCCTCGACGGGAAGAAGCGGCCCTGTCAGGTGAAAACCTCCAACGCCGGCCATTGTCTCTACACAGGTATCGCAAGCGATGAGCATGCCAGGCGCGTGGCGGAAACACTCATGTCCGACGAGCTGTTTAGTGGATGGGGTGTGCGGACCCTCGCCGATTCGGAGCGACGGTATAATCCGATGTCGTATCATAATGGATCGATCTGGCCGCACGACAATGCCATGATTGCGGTCGGTTTAGCCCGGTACGGCCTCAAGGCCGGTGTGGAAAAAATCATGACCGGCATGTTCGAGGTCAGTCTTGTCCTCGACTTTCACCGGCTGCCGGAACTCTTCTGCGGATTTGTACGTCGGCCCGGTCAGGGCCTGACGCGGTATCCGGTGGCCTGTAACCCTCAGGCCTGGGCCGCCGGCTCGGCATTCATGGCGCTCCAAGCCTGTCTGGGCTTGTCGATTGTCGCATCGGAGCAGAAAGTGGTCTTCAACTATCCGATTCTTCCGCAGTTCATTGGTGAGATGCAGATCAAGAATCTGAAGGTGGGTGCCGCCTCGGTGGACCTTCTCTTGCGGCGCCATGACCTCGATGTAGGCATCACGGTCATCCGTCGTGCAGGAAAAGTCGAAGTGGTCTCGGTGAAGTAGGGTGCCAGCCTCTCGGTCGGCCGCACTGTGAGCGCCGGATCGATTCACATCCGGTTCGGTGCAGAGCGACCGGCGGGTCCGCTGAAGGGTTAGGGCGCTTCGGCGAGTTGCCAGATCATGGCAAGTACATAGCGCGCGGCAGATGAGAGAATATCTGCATTGACGGTGTCCGCCGTGTCAGTCGGCTGATGGAAGTGCGGATGGATACCGCCGCTCACCACGGTCACAGTGGGAATTCCCGCTTCCTTAAACGGCACATGGTCTCCCCCCGGGAAAAAACCGAACAGATCGATGCGGTCCGCCAATCCGGCCCGCTCCCCGGCCTGCTCTGCGATTGGTTTCTCCAGGCCGGTGACCCCGATCGTAAGCCGGCCGTTTCCGGCTGCCGCATGATCCACATTGATCATGGCCAGGGTGGAGTTCAGCGGCACCATCGGTCGGGCCACGTATAGTTTCGACCCCAGCAAGCCCTGTTCTTCTCCGCTGAACGATATCAACAGGACCGTGCGTTTCAGGCCGCCGGCCCTTGCGGCGAGCATCCGTGCGACCTCCAGGAGCACGGCGGTACCTGATGCGTTATCGTCGGCTCCCGCAAACAGCAGCCCGCCTTGTTTTCCAAAATGATCGCGATGGGCCCCGATCAGTATGGCCTCGTGCTGATGCACGACATCTTCTCCCGGAAAGAATGCAACAACGTTCTGAAGCGTGCCGGTGTGCTGCGCACTGTGCCACCGCATTCGAATCGAGACGCCGGTGGGCGTGGATTGCGGGGCCAAGCTGTCGTTGAGTTGCTGCTGTAATCGCCGTAATCGGTTGTCCTCGCCCGGCTGCTGTGCGCCGAGGATGGCTGAGGCGAGATCGGTATGGATCCATGCGCCGGGAATTGTTCGGTAGGAGTCCGCGAGTCCGTAGAAGGCGCTCGGACGACTCGTGACTCCACGACGGATCTCGTAGGCATTGAGAATCGGTCCTGTTGTGGTCAGGTAGCCGATGGCGCCATGTTCGTGGGCCATGTGCACTTTGTCGGCGTGGGAGATCTGCTTGGCATACCGTTCGGGTCTTCCCCGGAGAAATAGCACGACTTTGTTCCGGACGTCGATTTCGGCGTAGTCATCGAGTCCGCCGGCCGGGTCGGAGATTCCGTATCCGACAAAAACGATCGAAGCCTCCAGCTCTGCTGAAGGAGAATCGAGGATCGGTAGATAGTCGGTGCCGATCGCGGCAGGTTGACTCTCAGAGATCGGTCCAATCTGGAGCAGTGAATCATCGGCGATCTTAGTGATGCGGACAGGGGCGGACTGGATCTGGGGGGGCGCGGGGAGTCGATCAGGTGTGGCGGGAGACGCTGCGCGCTGCAGTTGTAGATCCAGAAATCGTTGCCGCACGAATTCCGCAGAAGCAAGATCGTCAGGTGTCCCGGTCTGGCGTCCATTGAACGCCGGTCCGCTTAATGCACCGATATCCGCCTGCATGCGATCACTGGAAATCAGACTCAAGGCCTGCGTGAGTGCCGTGGACGAGGAGCCAGTCTCTGCGGCGGCACTCTGGCCGGCAACCACGGCCATACAGAACAGGAACAGCAGGTGGAACGGGAGTCGAGCAACGTATGACGATTCAGTGGCCCTGGTCTCTTGCCGGCAGGGCGCACGTGGTATGGAGCGATCGCAGAACATCAGATAGACGTGGCAGAGGCCTTTTGTGCCGACCAGCGTTGATACCATCGCCAGAGCGGCGGCTGCAGAAACCGGGGAATCGGATAGCCCAGGCCCTGGACATAGCCGTCATCCCTGTCCAGCACGGCGAATGCCAGCCGGTACTTGTCCCGGAAGATCGCACAGCGCTGTTGCACCTCCTCGTCGCTCAGCCGAAGACGTGCCCGGATTGCGTTTCCGATTGCCTCATCGGATGCCGCTTCGCGTACCAGCGGTTCGATGTAGGCAGGCGTGAGCTGGAACCGGCGCATGAAGGATTGGTCCAGTGCGGAGGGGTAGGCATAGGATCCGAGCGTGCCGGCCTGAAAGGCGCGCACCTTGTCGATCAGCCGTGGCAGCCACATCATGCCTGCCAGGGTGTCGCTCCATCGTCGCGGCGGCTGTTGGGATAAGTCCATCGGGTGCCTCGTGACCAGGGGGGCGAAAGATTTCTTGCGAACGGTTGGCACTATAGCATACCTCCTCGATCCCATTGCAGAGAGCCGAGGGCTCAATGTACTATCTGCGTCAGGCAAGCGGCTGACCCCATTTTTCAGGATCCGTTACTCTGTGGGGTGCGGGGCGAAGGTCGACGAGCGAGGCGAGGGGTAGGACCTATGGCAGAGCAGGGAAAGGGTCTTTACGACCATCAGTACGAACGGTTTCGAGAGAATCAAGGCACACATCAAGGCTATGAATTTCAGCAGGGGCCTGCCGGGAGCGTGCCTCCCCCCGTGGTGACATTCATGGACAAGATCAAGTGGTGGACGTTGCGCGGCTGGCGACGAAAGAAGATCCTGGCTGAACGTGATCGATTTCAGCAGGACATCATCCGGATCAAGCAGACCCAGCCGAAATCCTAGGATCCGCTCGAAGGAGGAGTGCTCCCGTGCAATATCGAAACGAGCTGGCAAGGCAGATAGACAGTCTACGTGACAGTCAGTTGTTTCCTATGGCGCATCTCAGGAATATCAGGAGATACGTCGGTGTCATCGTGTTGACCATGATGTCGGTAAGCGGAGTGGAATCGGTGTTGGCGGTACCGAAGGAAACCTCCTCGGAGAAGGCGGAGCACCTGCGCCAACAAGCGAATCCTGAGCTCTTCAACCATTGGACGTTCGATAAGGATCAGGCAGGAGGGACTCCAAAGGGATTTCTCGCCGTGGTTTCGGGCGATCAACCAGGCGGGGAATGGAAAGTCGAAGCGCAATCGGCCGCACCTTCCTCGCCCAATGTCTTATTCGGGGCATCTTCCTGTCCCGCCTGTGTCGAGTTATTGGTCGCGCAAGGATTTCAGTATGAGTATCCTGAACTGGTCGTCCGGATTCGCCAGGGAGCCGATGCCGCGTCCGGGCAAATTGGAGTGGTGTTTGGCCTGAAAGATCCGAAGAATTATTATGCGACGGTGGTGGATTTATCGCAGAAGTCCATAGAGGTGGTGCGGGTGATCGAGGGCAAAGAGTCGGTTTTGGGTCGGGCGGCGATTAAGTCGAAGCCGGTTGAGTGGCATACGCTCAGGGTCCAACGGAACACCATCATCAGTAAGGACTTTGTGGAGACCTTCTTCGACGGGAGCCTGGCGCTATCTGTCGAGGATCAAACGCTTGGCATCGGGCAGGTGGGGATTCTGGTGCGGGGGCAGGCGACTGCGCGATTCGATAATTTCAACGCCTCGCCCTTGTATTCCAGCCGGCCCTTGTCGGCACCGGCTGCCTACTAGCAGGACCCGGACAAAACGCGCCGGCGGAGTTTTCGCAGGGCACCGCCGCCTCACCGTCTCGGGGCGTACACAAACATGACGCCCTGTATTCAGCGCCTCGTGGGCATAAGAGGCTCACCGTGCAGGCGGGGTGCAGTTGCCTCTTGGCTTGGTTCGGCCTTGCTGGATGTTTCTTCTGCGCATCCTGCGTATCATTTCAACGGCGATGCCGGACGAAGTGCTGGTATGACGGCGTAGGCTGTAACGAGTGAGATTTTCCGCAGCGTTCCTGCAGGCAGAGGAACAGTGCGTTGGTTGCATTCATACGTTCCGATGACTGCAGGCCGATTCGGCCGGAGACAATTTCACGCTTGCCTTTCCTATTTCGGTAGGATACAGTGAAGGTGCTTCATTGCGAAGAGCCTTGGCGGTGAAGTAAAAAAAGAATTACAGGGCTCGAATTCGATGTTGTTTTGGGTTCTTCCCGGGAATTTCGGAAGCCAGAGCTAAGATTGCCGCTGTGTTTGCATCTTCGCCCCATTCCTTCCTCGTTTCTTTCTCGAGTCCCAGACAACACCACTTTATTCTCAAAGGAGGAACCCAATGGGTTCGAAGATCTACGTTGGCGGCTTGCCATATTCAACCACCGAGCAACAGCTGAGTGACCTGTTTGCGGTGCACGGGGCGGTGACGTCGGCGCGCATCATCACGGATAAATTCACCGGCCAGTCACGCGGCTTCGGCTTCGTCGAAATGTCGGGAGATTCCGAGGCGCAGGCGGCGATCAACGCGTTGAACGGGACACAATTCGGTGGCCGCACGTTGACTGTGAATGAAGCCCGCCCGCAGGAGCCCCGCTCCGGTGGAGGCGGAGGACGTGGAATGGGCGGGGGCCGGCACTAAGCTGCGCTTCTTTCGCTATATCTATTCAGGGGCTGCCGACAGGGTAGCCCCTGCGTTTTTCTTACCGTGTTGTCCTCTCTCTGGTCTGCAGGGCCATCAGGTTATCTGCCCCTGTTTTCCCAAGATTGAGATTTAGGAGTGTCGTTGCATGGTGTCGTTTGCCGAATTGTCTCTTACATCGTTTCTCGCTGATCGTTTACAACAGGCCGGATTCACCGCGCCGACTCCCATTCAAAGCGCGGCGATTCCGCTGGCATTAGAGGGGCGCGATTTACTGGCCCAGGCCAAGACTGGCAGCGGGAAAACGCTGGCCTTTCTCATCCCCTTGATCGAACGGGCGGTCAAAGAAGGCTGGAAGCCTGCCGGCCATGCCGCCGCGCCGCATGCCGGATCCGTCAGGTCGCCGCGTGCACTCGTGCTCGCGCCGACCCGTGAGCTGGCCCTTCAAATTGAAATGGAATTGCGCAAGTATGCGCCGCCGTCAGTCACGTCCCTGGCCGTGTACGGTGGTGTCCCCATCGAACGCCACTACCGCGCCTTGCGCCAACCGCCGATGATCGTGATTGGAACGCCGGGGCGTTTGTTGGACGTGGCGGGGACCCGCCATCTGGACCTGCGCGGAGTCGAATATGTGGTGATGGATGAAGCGGATCAGATGTTGGATCGCGGATTCCTGCGCGACATTCAGCGCATTCTGCAGTTGCTTCCCACCCAGCGGCAGACCATGCTCTTTTCCGCGACGTTTTCGCCGGAGATTTTGACTCTGGCGGAATCGATGTTGAAGAATCCGGCTCGGACCGCGGTGGATCCCGGGGTAAACACGCCCACCACGATCACGCACGCATACTACGTGGTACCGAGTGAGTCTTCGCGCGTGCAGTTGATTCACACGCTGCTCCAATCTCCGGAGTCCGGCGATCAGTCGATGGTCTTTTGCGATCAGAAATACAAGGTGAAGCGATTGGCTGCCCGTCTGGGCGGTGAGCCGGCCTCGGTCGGGGCCATCACCGGAAACCATTCGCAGGCCCAGCGGGAACGAACCCTTACGGCATTCCGGTCGGGCCGACTGCGCACCCTGGTCGCGACTGATGTCGCGGCTCGCGGATTGGATGTGCCGTCGGTGTCGCAGGTCATTCATTACGAACTGCCTGGCAACCCCACGTCGTATGTTCATCGCACCGGCCGAACGGGTCGGGCTGAACGATCCGGCGCGACACTCTTGATTCTCTCCCCGCAGGAAGAACATGAATATCTGGCCATGGTACGTCGTTTGCGAATCCAAACGAAGCGCCTGACGTTACCGGCACTGGCCGTCCTGCCGCCTCCTGCGCATGAGCCTGAGTCAAACAGCCAATCCCGGCATGACGGGCGGGGGCGCGACGCTCGCCCGCGTCGTGCAGGAGAGCGCCCAAACTCACTGCCTCAAGATGCGAGGGGCGGACAGGGGCGTCGAGGTTGGCGTGCAGATCGTCCCGCCGCGCCGCGCCGTGGCAACAGTTGAGGAACCGCATGGTCCGGAAGGGATTGCCGGACCGGCATGATGAGGAGGACGCGTCGATGAGATTTGGACGGAGTCTGTTGCTGGGCATGTTGCTGGCCGCCGGTGGTCAGTTCCTGTGTGGGGAAGCCTACGCCCAAAGCGATCTCGCCATTGCCGACGGGGTGAAAGTGTCAATGGAGTACATCCTGACGCTTCCCGACAAATCCGTCGCCGATTCGAATGTGGGGCAGGAACCGATCGTCTTCGTACAGGGGGCTCATGAAATTGTCCCCGGCCTGGAAAAGGCTCTTGACGGCATGAAGGCCGGACAGAAACGGCGTATCGAGGTGGCAGCGCAGGACGCCTATGGTCCATACAACAACAAACTACGCCAGAGCGTGGATAAAGAGAAACTTCCTAAAGACGTGAAGGTCGGGGACATTTTGCAGGCATCGGACAACCGGCTGGTCAAAGTCCTGGAAGTGAATGACAAGAAGGTGCTGATCGATCTCAACCATCCATTGGCTGGAAAGATGCTCACCTTTGACGTCAAGATCATCAAGGTCGAAAAGGGCGATGCCCAGGACGCTCCAGCCAACAAAACCCCCTAAACGCGCTCTCCCCCGCCATATCTGCGGGACAGCCGGCCACGGGCCGGCTGTCCTCCAACCGCACTGCGTGTGAATCGTCGTTGCGAATATTCGCGCCACACCGATCTAACGGTCTTGCCATAAGGGCGTATCCAGGTTCTTGACGCGTTCTCCATCTCCGTGTAGGGTCCCAGCACGGGCCCGTCCAGATCAAAGAACTATCCAAGGTTTAAAGGAGATCCAGCGCAGATGGGAACCATCAAGCAACGACCGATGGTGGCGATTCTTGTCGGCGGAGGGCCGGCACCTGGCATCAACAGTGTGATCGGGGCCGCGACGATTCGGAGCATTCTCGGCGGGTGCGATGTGATCGGCATTCAAGACGGTTTCAAATGGATTATGGAGGGCCAGACCACCAAGGTCAGGCGCCTGTCGATCGAGGACATCAGTCGGATTCACTTCAGCGGCGGATCTTGCCTCGGTACGGCACGCGCGAACCCCACCCAGAACAACGAGCATCTTGATGCCTGCCTGACGAGTCTCCATACGCTTGGCGTGACCCGGCTGATCACGATCGGCGGTGACGATACCGCGTTCTCCGCACTAAAGTTGGAACAGCGGGCTGCAGGCCGCCTTCAGGTCGTGCATGTGCCGAAGACCATCGACAATGATCTGGATCTGCCGCATGGAATACCGACATTCGGATTCCAGACGGCACGTCACATCGGCGTGGAACTCGTGAAGAGTTTGATGGTAGATGCCGAGACGACTTCGCGCTGGTATTTCGTAGTGACGATGGGTCGCAAGGCCGGGCATTTGGCTCTCGGCATCGGCAAAGCTGCCGGCGCCACCTTGACGGTCATTCCCGAGGAGTTTCGGCAGAAGCCACTTCGCCTCAAAACGCTGGTCGATATCCTGGTCGGCGCAATCATCAAGCGGCTCAATGCCGGACGATCGGACGGCGTGGCAGTCCTGGCAGAAGGTCTCGTTGAAAGCCTCGACCGACAGGATCTCGATGGACTGCAGGATGTGGAGAGGGACCAGCACGGACATGTGCGGCTGGCGGAGATCAACTTCGGATTTGTGCTCAAGCGGGCGGTCGAGAAGGAACTGCGTTCGTTCGGCATGAAGCCCACTATCGTCGACAAGAATATCGGATACGAACTGCGCTGTGCCGATCCCATTTCGTTCGACATGGAATATACCCGCGATCTGGGTTATTCCGCCGCCCAGTTTCTCCTGGAGGGCGGGAATGCCGCGATGGTCTCGATTCAAAATGGCCGGTTCATTCCGATTCCGTTCGTCGACATTCTGGATCCCGCAACCGGACGTACCAGGGTGCGTATGGTGGATGTGGCGTCTGAGTCGTATGTCATTGCCAGGAGGTACATGATTCGATTGGCTCCGGATGATTTCAATCAGCCTCAGGAGCTGGTCCGTTTGGCCACTACGGCCGGTCTAGCCGTGGATGATTTCCGGAAGCGTTTCGAATATCTGATGGGCAAGGATCTGTGAACGCTGCTGCGACGTAGGATGCCATGACGAATGACACGACACCGGATACAGAAATTTCGCTCGCATGCGGACAGCAGCGCGCGCTGGTCTCTCCCTGGGGGGCGGCGTTACGTCGGTACTATCTACTTGAAGGCAACGGAAGCGAAACCGACATTGCCTGGGGCTATGCCGGTGGTATGCACAAAAAAGGTGGGCAGGGCGATGTGCTCATTCCCTTTCCGGGTCGTGTGGCGGAGGGGCGCTACACTTTTGATGGGCAGCAGTTGCAGCTTGAATTGAACGACAAAGAAGGTCCGAACGCAATCCACGGATTCGTCAGGACTCTGCCGTGGTCGGCGCAGCAGGTTGCTTCGAATGAGGTCGCGTTTGAGGTTCAGCTGGAAGCTGCCAACTATGCCTCCAAAGGCTATCCTTTTTCGCTCGCAATCCGTGTCGCCTACCGCTTAGAAACACAGGGATTGACCTGCTCGTTCGCCGTTCGCAATGTAGGGTGTGAGGTTGCGCCGGTCGGGGTCGGATTTCATCCGTATTTCACGGTCGGCACTGCGCTGATAGATGAAGCGGAGGCCCTGATCCCCGCTTCCGGGTATCTTGAGTTCAATGACCGCCTTGCGCCGACCGGCAAGATTCTCGACGTGCAGGATACCGAGTGGGATTTTCGCAAGTGTCGCCGGATCGGCACGCGTCGCTTCAATCACTGCTATGTCGGGTTGGAGCGTGATGCGGATGGGATGGCGACGGCTACACTGCAACATCCGGGGAATGGTCGTAGGATTGACGTGCTGATGGATCGTTCCTTTTCCGCGCTCGTAGTCTACACCGGCGATGCGATCGTGGATGCGCCGCGCCGCGCCCTGGCGATTGAGCCGATGACCTGCGCGACCGATGCCTTCAATCATCCCGACTGGGGGTTGAAGCGAGTGCTGCCCGATGAACTGTTCACCGGACGGTATCTTATCAGTCATCGTCCGATGTAATGCTTCTTGTCCGGTGTCTTCCGTGTTCTCCTGCCACTTGCTATACGCTATCAGCCATTGGTTCTTCCCCGTGCAGATTCCGCTACGACGGCTTCGTCGATTCAACGATACGGAATCGCACTTCGTCCACCTGAGTATAGGCTGACGTCTGCTCCCCTGCGAATAACCCGCAGCGGTAGAGCCCCGCCGCCCAGCCGGTGGAGGGACGTGGCAGGACGAAGTACCCGGATTGGTCGTTAGTGGACATGATGAGCCGATCTTGCGCCACCGCCGGCTGGGGGCCGGTCAGCTCCGCGCGTTCTTTGAAACAGCGCGCTGCGAGTGGGACTTCATCGTACGACGCCGTCACCAATCCGAACACCAGGTAAATGTCGGGCTGGGTGGCGGGAAAGCTGATCCCGGGGTCCAGGGGAATGAAGTCATGGGCGCCGGTGGGCGAATCGTCACGCATGACCTTCTTTGCGGGGATGACGAATCGGAACCAGGCAAAATCGGCATCCCGTCCGACCAGGGAGGCCGTCGTATCCAGGGTGTTCTGCGGTTTCAGGTTCTCCATCGCCTTCGCGGCCAGCTCTGCTTCCGAGGGAACGGCCGGTGCTGCAGGTGTGACAGGGGCGGCCTCCTCCATTTCGATTTCCTTGGCTAGTTCGGGCACATGCGGACGAATTTTTTCCAACCAGCGCAGCAACTTATTTTTATCCAGCACTCTGGTTCCGATCGGAAGTTCGACCTCCCTTGTCGCCTGTTCAAATGCTACAGTCGTGTCGTAGAGAATCTTGAATTGCATGTATGCGTCTTCCCATTTTCCCAAATCCACCAGACATTGACCCAGGCGATAGACGGTGGCCGCATAGTCTTCATCAAGGGGATCGAGGCCTTCCATTTTTGGGATCATGCTGATCGCCTCTTTGCACCGGCCCAGGTTCATGAGAATCAGTCCGAGGTGCTGCTTGGCGAGGGGGTCCATCGGATTGAGGAGGAGGAGTTGCCGATACATCGGCTCAGCGTCCTGATAGCGCCCTGCCTCGAAGAGCGCGTAGGCGTCATGGCGGATCATCGACCAGTCTCTGAGTTGTTTCGGGTTTGCGTCCGGGCTCATCGTGGGCGTGAAGCGGCGGCCTCGCTCCGTCGATCCGTAGAATACGGTCAGCAGATTCTTGGCGGACAGCTCCAGCGGGGAACCGGGTGTGACTTGCTGCAACACAGACTGCACCTCGCGATCGGCGCCTTCGTAGTCCAAGACATCGAAGCGCGCGCGTGCCATCGCTAATCTCCAGTTGAGCATGTCTGGTCCCAGCTCCACGGCCTGCTGATAGGACTTCAAGGACTCCTCCAGCCGGTCCAGTTTCCGGAGCTCACGGGCCAGTCGCAAATGAATCAGCGGGTTCTGGGGATCGATGGCGGCAATGCGCTGTAATTCATCGACCGCTGCTTCCACTTGCCCCGACCGCACCAACACGCTCCACTTCGCCCATCGTACGTCCAGTGCCTTGGGAATACTCGCCAGGACGGTTTCATAGGATTCAAGGGCCGCTTCGGTGTCGCGTGAAGTAGCCAGCATGTCGCCACGAAGTTGATGCAGCGCGAAGGCCTGCGGGTTCTCACGTATGCCTTGGTCAAGAATGCCGAGGGCCAGGTCTGTCGTGCCCTGTTCCCACGCGGCTTTGGCGCGTTGGGCAATCTGGTTTTCCGAGTGGAGGCCATGGTCGCTTGCCCTGGCCCCGGGAGCATTTGTCGGCGTGACGGGCAGGAGCAGGAGAAGAAATCCAATGATGTGATGGGTCAGCGGGATGGACCGCTGCGGCGCACGAATGGGTGAACCTGTATGGATCATCATAAGGTCTGTCTCTGGTTGAAGTGAATCGGTTCCTTCCATTCTAAGACAGGATCCGGGTGGATGGAGGTACACCCGGAGTATGCCGGTCCGTATGCGATTAGAGGCACCGTGCGGGAGAAGGATTCGCCGTCGCGACGGCCCCAAGAACAATGGATCATCTTACTGTACGATAGCCACTCTCTGCGAGGTGCCTAGGACGGATCCGTCTGTGGGCGGGGCATCAGGCGCATCCTGCCGGGAAAGTTCCGGTCAGCCCGTGGATATAGGTACCGAAGCGGTTGTTCGGCGAAGCGGATTCAAATCCGCTTACCGCACGTTGACGAAGCGGCCGTGAGCCATGGTTCGAAGCTGATCGATGTCTTCGTGGCGAGTGACCGAGAGCGGCACAGTGCTGGACAATTCTTCAATCAAGAGATCGGTCGTCAGCGGGGTTTTGGAGTGTAAGGCCCGATAGAGTGCGGCGACTACGGCCTGCTCGATTTCCGAGCCGCTGAAACCATCACTGGCGCTGACGATCTTCTCGAGATCGAAGCCCGCGATGTCCTGCTTGCGGAGCGCCAGGTGGATCTTCCAGATGGCGCTCCGTTCGTGGTCGTCCGGCAAGTCCACGAAGAAGATTTCGTCGAACCGTCCTTTGCGCAGCAGTTCCGGCGGGAGGGATGCGAGGTTGTTTGCCGTAGCGACGACGAACACCTCCTGCTTCTTTTCCTGCAGCCAGGTGAGAAAGGCGCCGAAGAGCCGGCGGCTCAATCCGGCATCGGCATCTCCGTTCCCGCCGCCGGCCACCATCGCCTTCTCAATTTCATCGATCCAGAGCACGATCGGCGAGAGGGATTCGGCCATCTCGATCGCCTTCCGGAAATTCTTTTCCGATTCGCCGACGAATTTATCGAAGAGCCGTCCGGCATCGAGTTTGAGCAGCGGGAGTTGCCACTCGCGCGCAATGGCTTTTGCCGCGAGCGACTTGCCGCAACCCGGGACACCCACCAGCATGATCCCGCGTGGCGGCGTCAGGTTGAGCGCCTTGGCTTCTGCCGTGAATCCCACCTTCGCGCGCTCCAGCCAGGATTTCAGATTCACGAATCCGCCCAACTCGAACCGGTTGTCCTCCAGAGGATAATATTCCAGCAACCCGCCGTCTTTGATTGCCTGGACCTTGCGTTTCAGGATGATCTGTACGTCAGCAGCAGACAGTCTGCCGTCCTCGATGATGCATTGCGTGATGACCTGTCGTGCTTGATGCAGCGTCAATCCCTGTAAGGCGCGGAGGATCGCGTCGGATTCTTGTGTCGAGGGGCTTGCCTGCGTCGGTTTGGCGTCGACGAGCGAGTGCAGGATACTTTGCACCACGGTGGTGGAGCCGGGGCGGCGTGGCGACGGTCTCGTGCCGAGTGACCGCAGCACACTGTGGAGCATGGACTGCAGTTCATCACGATCCGGCAGCAGCAGGTCGAGCCGGACCGCCATTTGTTCAATGTCGGACGGAAGGACAATGGGGTGGCCGGTGAGCAGACAGGTTGTACGAGAACGGCCGAAATGATGACTGACTTCACGCAGCTGGCGGGCTACGGCCGCGTCCTGCAGGTGTGGCGCAAGATCTTTGAGCCAGAACAGGGCCTCGACGGTCAATCCGTTGAGGTGTTGAAGGACTGCCAGAGGGGTGGCCGTCATCTTGCTGATGCTCTGCCCCTCGTCCTGCCTGGTGAGGCCTCTGGTAATCGACCATTCGAACAGCGGCATGCGTTCCTGCGCTGCCACGGATTGGAGCAACGCCAGCACCCGCTCCTCTTCCACCGTCTCGATGACGATCAGGGGGTGGCAGGAACGAATCAGTGTGCGGAGGTCATGCACGCTCGTCGACAATGCCATAGGAGTGAAATGCTAGCACGAGGGTTTCACCTCACCAAGGAAAGGAGCGATTGTGACGGGGCGGGAGCATGAGAGCAGGGACAGGCGCTGATGGGGAATAGCTGATGGGAAGTAGGGCTCTCCTTCCTCCTAGACGTCATTCTCCGTGAGACAGCGGCCGAGACCCTGCTGTTCGGCGAGATGGTAGGCATAGTGCAGGGCCGCCAGGTTCGCGACACGCTCCTCGGCTTCTTCACGACTGTCTGAGAAAATAATCTGCAGTCCGAATCTGGCCGTCAGGGAATCCAGAAAGTCCACGATGCCGTTGCGGTGATACTGGCCGAGCCGCCCTCCGCCGCGGTTGTACTGGATGGTCCCTTCAATCAGCAGAAAACGATGGGGAAAAGCGCGGAGAGGTTCCAGCTCACGGAGAAAGCGCGGGCGATTGTCGGATGGGTTGGAGAAGATGGTGTCGAACTCCTCTACGCGACGGCGTTCTACGCAAAAAATGGCCGGGGCTTCTGCAATCGCATAGTCACCGGCCGGCAGTGTCTGTTTCATCGTTCCTGCGATGCGCACAAGTCCCTTGAATTCGTAGGGCAGATGTTGGCGGCTGTCGACCAGTATATGGATCGCCGGCACCATGATTTTGGGATGACTGAACCGGGTGACGTTCAGCATCGTTTGGGGCCCACGCAGTTCCTGGCGCGGTCGTGGAGCAGCTTGCGGACGGGGTGTCGGCGAGGAGCGTGGCGGCGGCGTCGGTGATGAGGGCTGTTGTCTGCCGGCGTCGTACCGGGCGCGGGCTGCGGGGTCGCTGAGGGTCTGATAGGCCTGGTTGATCAACTGCGTGCGGGCCTCGGCTTTCCGGTGCAAGGTCGGCGAATGCACAAAGCGATCGGGATGCCAGACCTGCATGTGCTCATGCCAGGCTCGCTTGATCTCAGCGTCTGATGCGCCGGGAGAGAGTTCCAGGATGGCGTAGAAGTTCGTGGTCCGTTCGTCCCGCATATGTGTCCTGCTCCAGTCCGTGAAGTGTAGCGGAGTGCAAGAGGGGAGCGCTAGGTTGAAATGTGTGAGCGCCGCGTGGACTGGCCCACGCTGATTCGTGATTGTGGGAAAATCGTCGTCGGTGTATCGTAGATGAGAGCCAGGTTATTCCTTCTGCCCATTTCATCGGGAGGCGAAACGCATGATTTTGGTTACCGGCGGTGCCGGCTATATCGGTTCCCACACCTGTGTGGAGCTGCTGAACGCCGGTTGTGGGGTCACGGTCTTCGATAATTTTTCCAACAGCCATCCCGAATCGTTGGCTCGTGTGGAGCGAATAACCGGAAAGTCCGTTCGTTTGATACGGGGGGATTGCCGTGATCGGGCAGCATTGGTTGCGGCGCTTCGCGAGAGCGGCGCGACGGCAGTCATTCATTTTGCCGGTCTTAAAGCGGTCGGGGAGTCGGTGCAGCAGCCGATGGCCTACTATGACAACAATGTCGTCGGGTCTCTGCGTCTCCTGGAAGCGATGCGGGAGTGCGGCGTGAAGCAGCTGGTTTTCAGCTCCTCTGCCACGGTCTATGGTGATCCGCAGAGTCTCCCGCTCACGGAGGATCATCCGCTATCGGCCACCAATCCCTACGGCAGGACGAAATTGATGGTGGAGGAGATCTTGCGGGACCTTCAACTCAGCGATGCCTCCTGGCAACTCTGCATTCTGCGCTACTTCAATCCTGTCGGGGCGCATGCCAGCGGATTGATCGGAGAGGATCCGCAGGGGACACCCAATAACCTCCTGCCGTTTGTGGCGCAGGTGGCGGTGGGCCGGCGGGATTGTCTGAACGTGTGGGGCAATGACTATTCGACGCCGGACGGCACCGGGGTGCGGGATTATATTCATGTGGTGGATCTGGCGCTGGGCCATCTCAAGGCGTTGGAAGCGCTTGGTCGCCTGGAGCGTCCGGGCGAATGTTTGACGGTGAACCTGGGGACGGGGAATGGGTACAGCGTATTGGAGATCGTGCGGGCGTTTGAAGCGGCGAGTGGAAGGCCCGTTCCCTACAAAATCGCCCCCCGCAGACCCGGTGACGTGGCGTCCTGTTATGCCGATCCCGAGCAAGCCTTGAAGTCGTTAGGGTGGCAGGCCGCGCGCGGGCTGCATGAGATGTGTGCCGATGCCTGGCGCTGGCAAAGTGCGAATCCAAAGGGTTATGCGGGCTGAGTGCTCAGTGGGGCGAGCGCTGTGAGTCGGAGGATATTCGGATGAACAGGATCGGCCTGCAGAGTGAGCCAGTGCTCGATAGTCGACAGGTGAGCGACTTGCCACCGGAGACCGGTTCTCTCCGGGCTGGTATCATCACCAGTATGTGTCGGGCTGCATCATGGTCAATCGGTGCTGCGGCGACTACTTGCTCACTTATATTCGTGCCGGCGGCTCATGCGAACCATGAAGCGCACGGAATCCGTCCCGATGGCGGGAGTCACAGCACGGTGGGAACCGGGCACTCGATTCCGGGCCTGTCCTTCCAAATTTTCCTGGGGCAAGCCAATGAAGCCTCGGAGAAGACTGGTGTGACTCAGGCAGACAGGAGCGCCGCCCTTGAAACGGTGAAGGAAGCGTTCGCTGTTCTCTTACAACATCGGAACGACTATCCGCGCTTCGATGAAAGCCTCAAGAAAGAGGCGCTGGCCAAGGTCGTGATTGAGCCGACCGTAGTGAATGACGAGGGAAAGGCATTCCCGTTCCTCGTCGCAAGAACCGAGCAGCCGGGACGGGTCACCTTGCTGATCAGCGCGTCATCGCTGAAGGAGAAGGGGTATCTGCATCACCCCGATGCCCTGGCTCCGGTGCTGGCGAGAGAATTTCAATGGGTGGCCAGCAAGGCGGACACCGCGCCGAAGCCAAAAATGCTTGCAGGTGAACGAGCGTTGACGTCCGCGCCGATTCTCCCGGAGCGGGACATCGCGGCCCTCTCCGGGGGGGAACGAGTGCGCATCCTCCAGTCACTGTTCGACTCCTACCTGCGAACGGTAGATGATCAGAGAAGCCTCGACGGCCAGCCCTACTACGAAGTCGGCAGCACCGCATTGGTCGCGCCGACTCATCCTGATTCGACGACCAAGCTCTACGAGATCCGGGTTCGTGAGGCTCTGCAGAAGATCGTCCGGGAGCCGTTTTTTTGGGAACGCACGCCGAAGGCAGTCAAAAGCCTGCTGAATGGGAAGGTGTGGAATGTCGCCTTCGTGAAAATCGATCAACGGGATTGGGCTACCCGAACCAGAGTGCTTCCCGAAGAAAAATCCGTGGTAGTGGGTGCGCGTGACCAGCGCGTGCAACCGGCCGCAATTCTGGTGAATACCTATCGACGGGCTGCGCCCGACGATCCGTTCTATTCGGACACGCAGGGGTTGCCTATGGGCGCGCTCTCGGCAGACCAACTTGCGCGTGTGATTGCCCTGGAAATTCAGCTCAATGTTCATGAGAAATCGATGACCGGCCATGTGGCGCAAGATGCGCTCACGGCTCCTCAGTAACTGATCATCAAAGGTGTATCCCATTTCCACCGTCATGGTCGAAGACCCGAAGTCGTGGGCTACGCGCCTGGTCGCCGACTATCTCGACATCGACACCTGCATGACCGATCGGCCATCTGTCGAGTTCGTTCCGTCTCGATGCCCTGCGTTACTCTACAAGCGGAGTGGGCGTCCGGCGCAGGACCGCTTTTGTGAGCACAACTTCTTGACCCCAGTCTGGCCTCCGTGTACTTCTCCGATCTAAATGGTTGTCTACGTATTACTTCGTTGTCATGTAAGCGCGAGATGTCGATGCCGGAAAGCCGTGGCAACCCGCCGAAAAACTCACTGCCGCATGGAGCCTGGACAGTAGACCCTCTTCGACTGCTGCTCAGGAGTGGCATAGCTCGATGGTTCCGTGATAACGGGAAGCCGCCGCTCGTGAGCGGAGTCGCCAGAGTCCGGCACGGGAGGGGAACGTCTGCCGGTTCCGTTGTGTCATGGTGAGGCAGGCTGACGGCTGATTTGTTTGGGCTGCCCTGCTTTGGCCAGTTGCACATTCACGGCGACCATCCCCTCGCGCAGCACCGCGTCTTGTTTCGTAACACCGGTCTGGGTGAATCTCGTCTGATGCCTGGATCGGTGCCGAGACACACTGCGTAGGACGGGTCGAAGAATTCCGGCCGCATTCAACCTCGCCCGTAACTCGCCATCATCTGATCAATCGGCAGGGCACCTCTTTGGACCCGGTTCATCGCATTGCCGGCAGAGGTTCTCCTCATCTCCCTGTCGGTTAGGAGTCATACACGTACGGCTCGGGCTGAGTGGTCTTATCTCCTGCACTCGGGAGTGGACCGGACCGGCCTGGAACACGTAGAATGCGCCTCCGCCTTGCTCATCCCCTTCGATCGTGAGGGCGTGGGAAACGACAGGGCTGAAACAACAGTGGGCTGACTAGGAAGGGATCGTCATGAGTGTGAAATGTGGAATCGTCGGGCTGCCGAATGTGGGCAAGTCCACCCTGTTTAATGCGCTGACCAAGTCGGGGATTGCAGCGGAAAACTATCCGTTTTGCACCATCGAGCCGAATATCGGCATTGTGGAGGTGCCGGATGCGCGGATGCAGGCCCTGGCTGATATCGTCAAACCGCAGCGGATGCAATATGCCACCACCGAATTCGTGGACATCGCCGGCCTGGTGGCCGGGGCGTCGAAGGGCGAAGGCCTCGGCAACCAGTTCTTAGCCACTATTCGAGAGACCGACGGAATTGTGAACGTCGTTCGTTGTTTTGAAGATGACAACGTCGTCCATGTGGCGGGGAAGGTCGATCCGATTTCCGACATCGCGACCATTGTGACGGAACTCGCGCTGGCCGATCTCACCACGGTGGAAAAAGCGCAAGAACGGAATGTGAAACTCGTGCGCTCGGGCGACAAGGATGCCGCGAAGCTGGGCGAGCTGCTGGTGCAGGTGGCCGCCTGTTTGAACGAGGGTAAACCCGCTCGGACCTTGAAACTCGATCCGTCGCAGCGCGCGTTGTTGAAGCCTCTATGCCTGCTCACCATGAAGCCTGTGATGTACGTGGCCAATGTGGCTGAAAAAGGGTTTACCAATAATCCGCTGCTGACGCGGGTGGAAGAATATGCTGCGCAGGAAGGGGCGCCGGTCGTCGCCATCTGCGCTGCACTGGAGTCCGAAATCGCGGTCCTCTCAGACGAAGAGAAGCGAGAATTCCTGGCCGACATCGGTATGTCCGAACCGGGGCTGAATCGACTGATCCGCGCGGCATACCAGCTCCTGGGCTTGCAGACATATTTTACCGCCGGCGTGAAAGAAGTCCGTGCCTGGACGATTCATATCGGCGATACCGCGCCGCAGGCCGCCGGCGTCATTCACGGCGATTTCGAGAAGGGGTTCATTCGTGCGGAGGTCATCGGTTACAACGACTTTATCGCCTGCAAAGGCGAACAGGGAGCAAAGGAAAAAGGCAAGATGCGACTGGAGGGAAAGGAGTACGTGGTGCAGGACGGCGACGTGATGCACTTTCGCTTCAACGTCTAGTGGCCACTCATATACCATGTTACGGGGCGACTGTTTGTCGCCTGATCGGAGATTCAACGTGAACGAACAAGATAAGCAGCAGGCCGTCGCAATTCTCAACAGAATCATGGAACATGAGTTGGCCGGCGTGGTGCGATATACCCATTACGCGCTGATGATCTACGGGTACAATCGTATCCCGATCGTGTCCTGGCTGAAAGGCAATGCGGATGAAAGTCTGGCCCATGCCCACAAGGCCGGTGAACTGGTGACGCTGCTGGGCGGACATCCCTCGTTGAAAATCGGCACGCTGCTCGAAACCGAGAAACATGATGTCGGAGATATTTTGCGCGAGAGCCTCGATCACGAGAAAGCCGCGGTCGCCTCGTACTACGAATTGCTGAAGCTGAGCGAGGGGAAGTCCGTGTTGTTAGAGGAATATGCCCGCGAGATGATCGTCGGGGAAGAGCTGCATCTGGACGAGGTGAATAAGATGCTCCGCAAGTCGGGTGACGTACAGGCCTTCAAGTCTTAACTCTTCAAGCTGTCTGACGACACAGGCGTTGGTCCGGGGTCCGGACCACGCCTTCGTCAGGATTCATCAGGCAGGCGGCCGACGCGAATTGACACCGGCCACGCATCATCGCCCGACCCCTTGTCTTCATGTTTAACGTAATTCTGTATCAGCCGGAAATTCCTCCGAACACCGGGAACATCATCCGGCTCTGCGCCAACACGGGCGCCTCGTTGCACCTGGTCAAGCCGTTGGGCTTTACGCTGGAGGACAAACAATTGCTGCGAGCCGGACTGGATTATCACGAGTTCGCCACGATCAGGGTGCATGAGAGTTGGCCGGATTGTATGGAAGAATTGAAGGACCGCCGACTGTTTGCGGTCTCGACAAAGGGCACCCAGCGCTACGATCTGGTGCGTTATGCCGAAGGTGATGCGTTCGTATTCGGCCCGGAGAGCCGTGGGTTACCGGTAGAGATTCGTGGCAGCGTTCCTGAACAGCAATGCCTGCGCGTACCGATGGTGCCGGGAAGCCGCAGCCTCAATCTCTCCAACTCGGTCGCGGTGGTGCTCTATGAAGCCTGGCGGCAGGTTGAATTTTGGAAAGGTGTTTGATCGCCGGCCATTCCGTCGGGGACAACGTCGGATCTCATCGGGCAGGACTCGTCACAGAACGCTCAGCGACGCGATCAAATCTCCAGCACCAGTCCGATTTCCACCACTTGAGCCGACGGAAGGTGGAAGTAGGAGCTGGCTCGCTGTGTATTCCGTGACAGGAAGACGAATATTTTCTCCCGCCAGATTGCCATCCCGGGTTTCGGTGTCGCCAAAAAGGTCAGTCTGCTCATGAAGAACGTCGTCTCATCGACAGGGAGGTTATGGCCCTGGGCTTCGAGATAGGTGAGTACCCGAGGAATGTCCGGCGTTTCCATGAATCCGCATCCGGCGATGACCTGAAACAGGTTGTCCTGGATGGTGGTGATCTCCAGTGGGGCTCCGGACGGAACGTAGGGCACAGGCTCTGTGCGGACTGTGAGGATATAAACCCGCTCATGCAGAGATTTGTTGTGCCGGACATTTTGCAGCAAGGCGGGCGGGGTAATGTCGGGATGTTGGGATAAAAACACGGCGCGCCCGGCGGTTCTGCATTGCACCTGCGATAGGACTTCCCGGACGAACTGAACAAGTGGCGGAAACTGCTCGCGCAGGTGGTTCGCCACAATTGCACGTCCTCGCGCCCAGGTACTCATGACGGTAAACACGGCTGCGCCGAGCAGCAGAGGGAACCATCCGCCATGAGGAATTTTTTGGGCATTCGCAAGAAAGAAAGCGAGATCGATGAGCAGGAAGACGCCGACGACCATGGCGGCCAGCAGCGGGCTCCATTGCCACTGAGCCTGGGCCACGCGGTACATCAAGAGGGTCGTGATGATCATGGACCCGGAGACGGCGATGCCATAGGCTGCGGCCAGATTGCTGGACGATCCGAAGGAGAGGATCAGGCCGACGGTGCCGATAAACATGACCCAATTCAACATGCCAAAGTAGATTTGCCCATGTTGCTGAGCGGACGTGTGGGTGATCCGCAATGGCGGGAGATAGCCCAATTGCACGGCTTGCAAGGTCAGCGAGAAGGCCCCGGACAGCATGGCTTGTGATGCGATGACGGTGGCCATGGTCGCCAGCGCGATCAAAGGATAGAGCATCCACTCGGGGGCCAGGAAGTAAAAGGGATTGGCGAGAGCCGCCGGGGTTCGCATGAGGAGCGCACCCTGCCCGAAGTATTGGAGAAGGAGGGCGGGTAAGGCTACGACAAACCAGCCGAGTTGGATGGGACGGCGCCCGAAGTGGCCCATGTCGGCATACAAAGCTTCGGCTCCCGTGAGCACCAGAAACACGCTGCCCAGTACCAGGATCCCGATGCCGGCATGACGAATCAAAAACTGAACCGCATACAGGGGATTGGCGGCAAGCAGGACTTCCGGGGTTTGGATCAAACTATGAAGCCCGAGCAGGGCCATCGTGACGAACCAGAGCAGCATGATGGGGCCGAAGATGCTCCCGATCGTGCCGGAGCCACGGCGTTGGATCATGAACAGCAAGGCGACCAGCGTGACGGTGATGGGCAGGATATACGGACTGAATGCCTCGGTGGTCAGTGTCAATCCCTCGACCGCGCTGAGTACCGAAATGGCCGGCGTAATGATGCCGTCGCTATAGAGAAAGGCGACACCGATCAATCCGAGTGTGACCACAAAATTGAGCCCTTTGCGGAGATCGACCGGACGGGATCGTTGGCTGAGTGCCATGAGCGCCAGCATGCCTCCTTCTCCCTCGTTGTCCGCCTTCATCACGAACAGCAGATATTTCACCGTGACGACGAGTACGAGCGACCACACAATCAGGGACAGGATCCCCAGCACGTTGTCGGGAGTGACCGGCAGGCCATGGGATTCGTGAAAGCATTCACGCAGGGCATACAGCGGGCTGGTTCCGATGTCGCCATAGACCACGCCCATGGCGGCCACGGTGAGAGAGACAGAAGAAGATTGGTTGTTGAGGTGCTTTGGCATGAATACGTGACAGAGGCCGGACCCGATTTACGATGGTCTCGTGTTGCGACGGCCGAACTATACCATGTTTGAGGAGGGGATACCGGTTGGTCCCGCAGGGCCTCGTAAACCGCAGCATCTCGACCCATGCGGAGAAGGGTGAGTGGACGCGCATCCGGCCTGGAAGTTACGCGAATCTTCTGCTAGATTCCCCGTCGGCCCGTGCGAACGACCACAAGAGTCGCGCGGGTCAAGTCTTTGAACTCATCTCACAGGAAAGCCGCTGAGACCGGGAGCGTCGCCTCCGGCCAGGTTTCGCTTTCGGAAAGCTCGATACGTACCTATGCCTTCTCCAACAACACCGACCATTTCATCCGCAGCCCAGCAACGCATCGTCGATCTCATCGCCAGGGAACTTGGAGTGACGGCTCCGCAGATTGCAGCCGCGGTGACGTTGCTGGATGGTGGAGCGACGGTGCCCTTTATCGCGCGTTATCGCAAAGAGGCTACCAATAACTTGGATGACACGCACCTGCGTACCCTGGAGGAGCGGCTGTTGTATCTGCGTGAACTGGAGGAGCGGCGGCAGACCATTCTGGCGTCGATCGAGGAGCAGGGGAAACTGACCGACGAGCTGCGCAGGGCGGTCGAGCAGGCTGCGACGAAACAGGCGGTGGAAGATATTTATTTGCCCTATAAACCCAAACGTCGCACCAAAGCCCAGATTGCGCGCGAGGCCGGACTGGAGCCATTGGCGAACGCGCTCCTCGCCGACCCGACGCTCGATCCGGACCAGGAAGCCGCCAAGTATGTGAAGGTGGTGCCTGCGGCGGAAGGTGTGGAAGCCATCAATGTGCCCGACGCGAAGACAGCGCTCGAAGGCGCGCGCGATATTCTGGTTGAACGATTTGCTGAAACCGCCGAGCTGCTCGCAACCCTGCGCGCAAAATTGTGGAACGAAGGCATCGTGACCTCCACCGTCATGCCCGGCAAGGAAACGGCGGAGGAGGAAAAGTTCCGCGATTACTACGCCTATTCGGAAACCATCCGTACCATTCCGTCGCATCGTGCCTTAGCGATGTTTCGCGGCCGCACGCTGGGTGTGTTGAAGCTCGATCTCGGATTGGGCGAAAGTCTCGAAGCCATCGTGCCGCATCCTTGTGCGGCGATGATCGCCGCCCACTTCGGTATTGAGAATCGTGGACGCCGTGCCGACAAATGGCTGGCCGATGCCTGCTATTGGGCGTGGCGCGTGAAGGTGCATTTGCATTTGAGCACCGAGCTGTTGCTGCAGGTGCGTGAAGCTGCCGAATCTGAGGCGATCAAGATTTTCGGACGGAACCTGCATGAGCTCTTATTGGCGGCGCCCGCCGGTCCGAAGGCCGTGCTCGGTCTCGATCCTGGTCTCCGCACCGGCTGCAAAGTGGCGGTCGTGGATGCGACCGGGAAATTGTTGGACACGGCGACGATCTACCCGCATCAACCGCGCAACGATTGGCAGGGGGCCCTGGCGACGATCACCCAATTGGTGCTGCGGCATGGCGTCGAATTGATTTCCATCGGCAACGGCACCGCAAGCCGGGAGACTGACAAGTTCGCCGCCGAAGTCGTCAAGCTGGTGGCGGAGCAGAAGCCGGAACAGAAACTCGCTAAGATCGTCGTGAGCGAAGCCGGCGCCTCCGTCTATTCGGCATCGGCTTTTGCGGCGGCGGAGTTTCCAGCGCTGGATGTGAGTCTACGCGGCGCCGTGTCGATTGCCAGACGGTTGCAGGATCCGTTGGCCGAACTGGTTAAGATCGATCCCAAATCAATCGGCGTCGGCCAGTACCAGCACGATGTCAATCAGCGGGCCCTGGCCCGATCACTCGATGCGACGGTTGAAGACTGCGTGAATGCGGTGGGCGTGGACGTGAACACCGCGTCGGCTCC
>JBEIQG010000284.1:0-3645 GCA_040376625.1 Nitrospira sp.
AAAAAGTCAGCCAAGGCCAACCAGGCCTGGGCGTGCTCAGGGAACACGCGCAGCGCTTCACGCAGCACCGCGGCGGCCTGATCAGTCGCCCGTCGCTGGTCGAAAAAACGAGCCAGTTTCAGCCGATGGTCATATAACGTGGGCTCTTCTTGAATGATCTGGCGTAAGACCTGTTCCGTGCCCTTGTCGTCGTGGGATTCGTCGAGGATGGTGTTCAGATTGTGTAGGAGATCCAGGTGATGCGGATGAGCCTGAAGCACACGTTGCAATGTCGCTCTGGCGTCTTGCCAGCGCCGCATCTGGCCATAGAGCGTAGCCAGAAGAATTGCGACATCCGGCTCGGTCGGGTATTTCCTGCTCAGCTCCTCCGCCCGGACCCTCGCCTGATCCATCCTGTCCTGCTGAGCGAGAAGGGCGATCTTCAGCGCCTGAGCCTGGGGGTCTTGAGGATGTTTTTCTAGAACCTTGTCCGCCGCCTGTCCCACCTCATCCGCCCGTTTGGCTTCGAGATAGTACTTGGCCAAGACAATCAGGGCTTCCCTGTGGTCCGGAACGATATCGATGACTTGCTGGTAGTTGGCGACCGCATTGCGCCAGTTCTTTTCCTTTTCTTCCACCTGGGCCACGAGGAAATAGGCATCGGCGTCTTTAGGATCGATCTTCAACACGTTTCGCAACGCCACCCGGGCCTTCGGAAAGTTCCCCGCTTGGATGTAATCTTGCGCTTTGCTGCGATATTGCGCCTTCCGCTCCTGCGGGCCTCCGCAGGCTGACGAGTTGAGTATCAACGTCAGCCCGAGCATGATTGTGAAAGGACTGAGGGTGGAAGGCCGCAGGCCGATCGTTGAGATCATACGATGCACTGCTGGTCTCGATTCTACAGCCATGCTCTCACTCCCAATCCGAACAGGACCCATAACGAGAGGAACCCCAATTGCTTCACTCGATCGACAAACGAATGGAGTAATAATTCAAATGCAAAGTACAACACGATCAACTTTGCCGCCAGGATGCTCAGCGTCGGCATATCGGCCCGCATTTCCGGCAGCAGCGGGACGATCAGGGCGAAAAAAACCATCAGATAATCAAGCGGCGTGGTTTGGAATCGATTCCCGCGGCTGAAGCGCATACTCAACAACACCAGAAGGGCAATCAGTGCCAAGAGCGTATTTTGAGTGACATAGATGGGCCAGATGTCCGATATGCCGGATTGCTCCCCCATATACATCAGGAAAGCGCTGCCGACATACAACCCTCCTCGCACGAAATGAGAGCGATACTGGGGCATGAACCACGGCCCCGCCACGACCACCACAAAGAGACTGATGGCTGCTAATCCGACATCCGTTGGAACGTGCCCTGGTAAGAAGACATTCGCGACCAAAAAGAGCGGAACGACGACGGCCAGAAACCGGGGAGCCATATCGCTGAGCCACAATGCTGCCCGGGCCAGTTTGGTGTCGGAGAGTACCCGGCCGCTCGATGAAATGGATAACGGAACCAGGCGACGTTCAGTTGCGACGAACAGCGCGAACATGGCCAGGGCAAATGCTCCATACATCGCCAGGATGAGCCCATCGGATTGCCAGCGCAGAAGATATGCAAGGCCCACCATCACCGCCTGGATCCCATAGATCACGATGACGGCTTCGTAATGAGACAGTCCGAGCGACAGGAGTTTGTGGTGCACATGGTTGCGGTCGCCGATGAAGGGCGAGCGGCCCTTCGCAAGCCGTTGCCCCATGACCGCAATCGTATCGAGGAAGGGCAGCCCGAGTACGAGTAGACCGATCGAAACGGGGAAGGGGGCGCGCCCGAAATCGCTCATGAGAAGTACAAGGACACCCATCGAGAAGCCGAGCAATTGACTACCCGCGTCGCCCATGAAGATCCGCGCCGGATAGGTGTTGTAGCGCAAGAATCCCAGTAATCCGCCCAAGAATCCTGCAGCCAGCACTAACACAGTGCTGTCATGCGACAGATAGGCGAGATAAGCAATGCCGGCAAAACTCAGAAAGGCCAGACCTCCAGCTAAACCGTCGAGGCCGTCCGAGAGGTTGACGGCGTTGGATGCCCCGACCAGAAACACTACGGTCAAGGGAACGGTCAGCCAGAGCGGCGGCTCTTCTGCGTAGAAAAACGGGATCTGTTCGAAGCGGATATGGCCAATGACGACAACCGCGAAGACGGCCAATAACTGTCCGACGAGTTTGATTCTGTAGTTCAGGTTGGCACGGTCGTCCCAAATACCGAATACCAGGATGATCGTTGCGCTCACCAACACCGGCGTCATGATCGGATCCTGCGGGACCCAAAAGAAAATGGACAAGAGTGCCGCGAAGCCGAACGCGATGCCGCCGATTCTCGGAATCGGATTCGCATGGACCTTTCGTTCGTCAGGAAGATCCATGAAGCGCCAGCGCCCCGCATTCAACTGCAGCGGCGGGATCAACGCCATGCAGATGAACAGGGAGGTGATGAAGCTGAAAAAGACCGCACTGCTCATGGTTAGTCCGGAATATACCGAGTGAGTTGAGGCTGAATGTTTCGGGCAAATTGCAATAATCGCTGCTCGACCTCTTGCTCATCTTCCCCTGGATCGACGGCGGCGGACAGTCGAATCAGGGCCCCATCGCTGCGTCCTCTTGTCACTGCATCCCAGAACAAATACAGTTTCACTAGATATTCGTTCGACAGCATGCGATCGCGTTGCTTGAACCAATACAGCACCAGCTGTTTCTGCCGATCCTTTTGGATCAGCACACGATTGACCGGTTCGGTGATTCCATCCATAGGCAGATTCACGGTCCCCTTGGATGTGATTTCCCATCCGCCGCCGGGAATGCAGCTTTGCGGGGAATGGGCGGACTGGCCCTTTCGCTGTGATTGGTAGTAGGCCATGTACAGCGTAAGCGGTCCCCCGCCCGGAGCTGCATAGTCGGCCAGTAAATAATCATCAAACCGCAAGGTCGAAATGAGCTGAGGCTCCACCGGCTGTGGACTGCCCTGCCAGGCTCCGATGCGCATGGAAAAATCGACAAACATCGCACGATCAGGAACGATCTCCTGCCGCTCCCCGATCGACGGGGACAATAGTGCCACGGGGAGAATGAGTGCCAAACTCCCGACATAGGCAGGTATCTTGACCTGCGTCCCGGGTGGCACGCCCGACGTCGCCCTTACCGGTTTCGTCGAGTCCGGAATGATTTCCCATGAGAACCGATCCAAGAATCTTTCTGATCCAGGCAAAGGATGGACTTTCGATAAGGCCCACATTTCGAGCAGGAGAAAGCCCAAGGTGGCGATGAACAAGACCCAGCCTTCAAAGAGATGCAGGAACCCCTCCGCCGCCTGCGGGCCATAGAATTCCACGAGCACACCGACGATTCCGATGCGGAGGCCATTGATGAAGACCGACACCGGTAGGGCCGATAGTACGAGCAGGATGCGTTTCCAGAGGCGATCCCGGTAGAGGTAAGCGCAGAGGAGAGCCAACGACGTAAGGGGAAAGAGGTAACGGATCCCGCTGCATGCCTCGGCGACCTGCAATTGAACCGGGCCGAGATCGATCACATTGCCCTCTCGAAACGCCGTGACCTCGATCGCCTGCAGAAATCCGACCCCCAAAGCCGACGACCACAACTG
>JBEIQG010000193.1:0-7224 GCA_040376625.1 Nitrospira sp.
CGGGCAGGATCTCAAGTCTCTGTTCCCCCACGGGCAGCAATTCGGAGATTGGCCCGCTCTCAGAGCCGCTCTTCTGGCGCGACATGGGGAGGCCCCTGTGACTGTGGCGGTCGTTCGATGCGCGCCGTTTCTCATTCCGACCGCGGCCGTACTGGGGCAGGAGGTTGGAGGTTTGAATCCGAGCTTTACCAATCCGCCGATCTCCGCCTGAACAGGAAGGAGCAGAGGCTGCCGTCCAGCGCGATGCCTCGACGACCGGTCCGTTTCCGGCAGGTCGGGGAAAAGTTCGCCAGCGGCGTGCTCGCAAGACACGGCCGCCTCACCGTTTCGGCGGCGTTCGCAAGTGTACCGGCGCGTTATCCCGCGCGGCGTGAACGCCAGAGACTCATCGTATGGCCTCGGGACAGGAGCCTATCTTGAGTGGATCCGGGTGAGCGAGTACGAATGTACGATTCGTTTTTTAGCTGCCTGTGCCTTGCTGGAGGGTCTTTTGGTGCATCCTGCGAGTCATGGTCATATCGACCCCGCGCATGAGTTGATCGTCGTGAATTGCACAACAGTCAAGTTCTTCACAGCCTGCTAGAACTTCATCCCCTATGCCTATCGCCTCTCACATTCCGTTGCCGCCCGACGACGCTCATAGTGCGCTCCCGAAAGAACAGGACTCCGCGGGGACCGGCAACACAATTGTGGCGGGTTCCGTAGTCGAACGGCTCGACTCCGCTCCATCGGTTGTGGACGGAGTGGTGGCCGGATTTTTATTTTTGTTCGTGTTCGGCAGCGGCCTGATCCATATCGAAAGTTTCCCTCCGCTGTGGTTCGATGAAGGCTGGACCGTCTGCGTCGCGCGCACGTGGGTAGAGTTGGGCCATTACGGATGCCTGCTACGCGGCGAGCCGGCTCCCCCCTCCTTGGCGGCGCATTTTCCGGTGGTAGCCTCGGTGGCGGCGAGTTTTTCCCTTTTCGGCGTCGGTGTCTGGCAGACGAGATTGGTGGGACTGCTCTATACCTTCTGCGCCTTCCTGCTGCTCTATGGGCTGGCCCGTCGCCTCTATGGCCGGACTGTCGCGATTGCCGCTCTGGTGCTGCTGATCATGGTGCCGCTGAAGTGGTCGATCCATCCCCTCTATATCGGACGACAGGTGCTGGGCGAGATGCCACTCTTGTGTTTTCTCCTGGCCGGGTATCTCTGCTTTCTCCGAAGTTCACACCGGCTGCTCTGGCAGGCCGCCGCGGCTGGATGCTGGGCGCTGGCCTGGATGACCAAGGCGCAGGTCGCGCCATTCCTCGTCGTCTCCATTGCCGGGACCATGGTGGTCATGAGCCTTCGCGGGCACTGGTCGATTGTCGGCCGGCTGGCTATTGCGCTGATCGGTTCATGGGGCGGTTCTCGGCTTCTTGTGTATGCCAAGGATTGGCTGCTGGCAGGCCACACCATGCCGCATCCGCCCGTAGACGGAATGGCAGAAGCCATTGCGTTGGTGTTCGTGCCGTCTATTCGTCTTGAGACGATCTACTACCTGTTCGTGTCGTGGCCTGAATATCCGCTCGGACTTGCCTATGCGGCCTGGTGTCTTCGTCGGACATCGTGCTCCGGCGGCACGGATTCTGCCGAGCAGACGGTGAAGAGCATGTTATTGCTGCTGGCAGGAAGCTGGTTGTCCTGGTTTGCGTTTCTCTGCGCCGGTGAACCGAGATATGCGTTGCCCGGATTGTTTCTTGCTGCGCCCTTCACGGCTGTGCTCTTTCACGATTTCACTAGAGGATTTGATGTGGCGTACGTGACGAGGGCGCTGACCGGCCTCCTGCATGGCAGGCGTGTGACGAAGCAGGGAATCAGGGCGGTCGTCGTCGTCCTGCTTCTGTTGATGATGGGGTGGGTTGCCGTGCAGGAGCGCTATGCGTTTCGCGCACGTGAGGACGATCGTGACCTCTTTGCGGTGACGGACTACCTGAATACGGCTACTGCGCCTAAGGCATTGATCGAGACCTATGACAGCGAACTGTTTCTATTCCTGCATCGACCCTATACTTATGCCCCGCCTCGCGTGCTGGTTGAGATTATCCGGCGTGAGCAGGGACAGTCGGCGGCCGTAACATACGATCCGTTAGAGAGCAGGCCGGATTATTTCGTAGTCGGGGAGTATGGCCGATGGGCGGGATTCTACAAACCGTTGATCGCACAAGATCGTGTGCGACTCGTGACCAGCATTGGGCGCTATCAGATTTATGAGCCCCTGCGACGGTAACCGTTGTGCTGAAAAAATCCCCTCTCCACGGTTCATCCACCGGATCGGCCGTTATCAAGTGCATGGGCGATTGCGTGAATTGGCCGATGGTCCCCAGGAGCAGAGCACATGAATTCAGGTATCTGGATTTTCCTCGAAGTGGTCTTCGATACGCTGATGTTCGCGCCTTATTTGTTACGAGGGCATTTCCCGGCGCGGGTCAAGATACGGATTCTTCTCACCTACCTTCGGTTAAGTCTCAAGCTCTTTCTCGTTCATCCGTTCAGACCGATCAAGCAAGAACAGGTGTTGGGTTTTACCGTGCATTGTTTCGACTATCGGACGATGCATTTGCTGTTGAGGGTGATCCTCCTGCGAAATGAATATTATTTCGAGACGGACACAAATCGCCCGGTCATCTTCGATTGCGGCGCCAACATCGGACTGGCCACATTGTTTTTCAAGTGGCTATATCCCGATAGCGAGATTTATGCGTTTGAGCCCGATCGGGAGACCTTTGCCATTTTGAAACGCAATGTCGATAGCAATGACCTGGCGGGCGTGCATTTGTACAATGCAGCGGTTTCCGACGTGTCCGGGACGGCTTCCTTTTACGTTGACCATGCCAGGCCCGGCTCTCCGCGCATGAGCCTCAACTACCAGCGGATGCCAAAAGATACCATCACCGTCGAGACGCTGGCGTTGTCCGATATCATGCGCAATGAGCTGGCTGGTCGGGAACTCGATTTTTTGAAGATCGATGTGGAGGGAGCGGAGGATATCGTACTGCAGGACCTCTCCCGTACCGGACAGCTACGATTGGTGAGAGAAATGCTAGTCGAGTTTCACCATAAGATCGCCGGCGAACAGGCAAAGCTCGGCCCGTTCCTGACCACGCTGGAAAAGCAGGGATTTGATTACCAGGTGGATGCCGTCTGTATGCCGATTTATTCGCCGGGTCGGTTTCAGAACGTCATTCTCTACGCCTATCGGGCTGTCTGATCCGCGTCTGGTATATGGTCCGCCCTCCCTAACATGGTTCCGGGGCATGTGGTGGCTTTCTAAGCTTGCTCCGCTTGACTTTTCTTCGCCCGGAATTATTGTTCTCCTCGTTGCTGATGCTAAACCGGATGGATGGGAGGCGAGCCCAGATCTGGAAGAGCTACGGCGGCAGACACTGCCCCGCTTCTGCTTCGACCTTCGTCCATCCGACCCTCTCACATTAACCATCAATTAACCTCTCAACAGAGAGGAGGAGGTAAGGTATGACCAGCTATCGCGCAGCATTGGTGTCACCGATTCGGCAGGACTCCTTCGATCGACAAATCGATCGGTTGCTGGAGGATGCTGTGAGCGCATTTGGAGTTAATGGATCGGCCTGGGCTCCGGTAAGTAATGCCTGGGAAGATGAAAATGGATTCTACGTGCAAGTGGCTCTGCCTGGATGGGATCCCAGCCACGTCTCGCTGGAAGTGACCAACCAGGTCCTCTCGATAAAGGGCGAGCGCAGCGAGGCGCCTGCACCGGGTCAGACGGTTCACATACAGGAGATTGCCGACGGACGCTTTACCCGTCTCTATAGATTGCCGAACTACATCGACCCTGAGAAGGCGTCGGCTGTGCAAAAGAACGGGTTGTTGACGGTAACCTTCCCCAAGCGGGAAGAAGCCAAGGCCCGGCGTATTGCGATTGAGGGAACGTAAGCAAGCCTTCTCTTGTGCGTGGAGGACGGAGAGCGCTGATCCTCACGCCTGATCGAACCCCTGCCTCCCCTCGGAGGCATCGATTCTCTCTGGAGGCCTCACTGCCATTTAGTGAGGCCTCTCCTTCCCCTTCCGGAGAATGAATCTCTGGAGAGGACCAAGATGAACCGAAGCGCAGTACTTCGAAACCGGGGGACGTGGCGCGGAGGAATCAGAGGAAATGGGGTCGCACGGCAATTTCTGAGGCATCATAGTGATTGGAACTGATGTGGCACGATGGGGTCAGATGGAATCGGAAAGGAGGTGAACACGATGATGGATTTGAGTTCGGTGATTGACGCCGGGCTGACGGTGATTGGCGCGATTGCGGTGCTGTCGATGGGACTCTGGACATTATCTTCCGAGTCCAGCACCGTGTCCACCTCACAGCAACCCTCCCTGGCAAGCGCGGACTTTCGGGAGGCCTCGTTTCCCAAGGCTGCCTGAGATCTGGGAAGCGGACCGAGCCGGGTACGATGCGATGACCTTACGAGGGGCAGGCCATCCGCTGGCCTGCCCTTCTTATAGGCTTCCTCCAATTCATTTCTTGCGCTCGAGATCAATCAGGTGCTGGACCGACCCGATGATAAGATCGGGCTGATCGAACTGAATGAAGTGACTACTTCGATCGGCCAACACCTGGCGACTGTTGGAGGAGAGTGCTGTTAAACTCCGCTGCAGATCCAGCCACATCTTACTGAACTTGGCAGGATTCACCTGCCCCGGCATGTCCGGCCACCAGACGGGGCCGGTGGCGGTGACGACGAACAAGGGAAGATCGCCGAGTGGACCTGTACGACGCACTTGTTCCAGCGTTTCAATGAGCGCATCGCTTTCATCGGTCACTGTCGCGAAATAGCCGGTTCGCAGCCAGCCGGCGCGTAGCATCGGTCGAATCTCCGCAGGTACCTTTTCTTCCTGTTCGGTCAACAGCGGTGGCAGTTGGTCATATGAGGCCATCAGGCGTGTAATGCCCAGCATCGTCATGGCGCGAATGAAGGGGAGCATCGATTTGCCGGCGTTGGCGAAAGCCCGAAATTCGGCCTGGCGCATTTCGGATTCATGTCCCGCATCGACCAGTACGATACCGACGACATCCCGGGGATGTTCGTCGCGATAGAGCCGGGAGACGAAGCCGCCGAGCGAATGGCCGACGAGAAGGTAGGGACCGGGGACGCCCCCGCGGGTCAGCAGTTGATGGAGTTCTCGTGCCAACCGCCGCCCGTTTCGGGGCAATGGGCCGCGCTCACTCCAGCCGAGGCCCGCGCGATCGTAGGCGCAGACGCGGGTAACACGTGCCAATTCGGGTTGCACCGTGCTCCAGTACAGTGACCATCCCGGTGCGGCTGCTTCCAGCACGACGGTAGGACTGCCCTGCCCCATGCAGTAGAGATGGAGTCGATGACCGCCGATGTCGATCATCTGGCCGGGAGGCGGATACTGCCTCCGGTCAAGCACCATGCCGATGATCTGATACAGGGCACCGATTGTTGTCAGCGCAACCAACAAGCCGAGAAACCATTTCAGTCCACGCATGAGGATATGATCACTCGCAAGAGGTGGCGGAAGCAAACCGGGACAATTCCAGGTGCTGCCCAACCCCGGTCGAGCGAGGCTCCCAATGAACAGCTCTGTACCCGTGCGCGGAGGCTGGCAAGCCGCCCAGCCTTCTCGGCCCGTCAGACGGAATAGTGTTCCTGCAGGTGGTCGCGCTGGAAACGTACGATGTATCTGATCAGGAGCTCCCGGTTATCGTTGGTCATCCTGACGAATCGGGCATGGAGGCGATAAGCACCGCCCGGGACTGGAAGGGGATCAAGCCGCAACACTTCGATAGAAGACGTGAAGGGAACGTGGTCGGGCAGGAGCAGGGTGATGGACAGGACTGCGCCGGGTTTGTACATCTCTGTGACCGTCACGCCGACGCCGCCGCCACTGAGGTTGACGGATTTTTCGGTGAATTCACCCTCCGCGTCGTCCGTTTCGAGCTGGATGCAGATGGGCAGAAGGACGTTGATGCGATAAAATTCGCGGCGTTCTCTTCCAGACGGCTGTGAGGATGGTGAATCGGGCGACATGGCGTAGGCAAGTATAACAAAGTTGCCGGGTATGAGGATGGCCAGATGCGCGCCATCGTTGGGGCGACGCATTTGAGAAGGTGTCGAACGGCATCGATAGTCCGGCCGATTAAATTGTAAGGCACTTGTTGTGGCTGATGCATTCCTGAAGGCAGCCCATTCCGAACTTTCATTCATTGTAGCGATGGGCAGGTTGCGCTCGATCAGGGGGCGGGAGGGGGGTCCATCGTTTTCCTCATAGGGAGACAGGATCAGTCATTCCTCTAACTCCTTCGGGAGCAGATCGGGAATATGGCGCTGATCGATGTAACGCGCGACTTCCCGCCCCTTCGACTACGAAAGATACCGTTTGGCCACCCCCGTTGGGGACTCCGGTAAAGGAGGGTATGTTGCGCAGATGGAACAGGATGTCGTGCTGTTCCAGAATATGCCGCACGGTGATTCAGAACGGCGACCAGGGAAGCTGGATCAGGGTGAACATGGGCTCTATTTGATGGAAGCGAGGAAGATAGTTCAGGATCGGGGGAACAACGCTGGGCTGGTGAGCCGAATTAGCCATTGCGTCGCGGGTTACTGCTCGCTTCAAGGAATAGGGGGTGAAAGGGGCGAGATGATAAGGACGATGGTACGAGATTCGGTAGTTAGTTTTACAACGAGGCCGTTATTTTGAGTGCATCTGTGGAGGTAGGAAGGTGCTCCCTGACACGGTCACTGATCAATCGTCGGTTGTCAAACATAATATTCCCCCAGTTCATTTCCCAAACCCTGAAGGCTTCCCATGAACGACCCCACTCACTGGTTCCTGACATCGTCCTCATGGAGTGTTCAACCGCTTCAAGATACGGAAGTTCTAACTTCGTTTCTGAAAGTTTGATCAATGATCCGAGGTAGACGAGCCATTCGGCTAATTGCCCATATTGCTCCCATGCTTTATCCTCCCCCGTAAACTTTTTAGGAATGAAGCGATTTCTTCCGAGGTGCCTTCGGCTATGTTGTATGATTGAACCTCCTCGGATATTGCTTCACGCAGATCTTTTTTCTCCTTCAAGAATCGAAGCTCTAAAACTCTGGCACAGTCTTCTAGTGGGAGACGTTCTTTTAAACATTCTTCTAATATTTTCTTTGCCGACTTTTGGTCGTCGAGGTAAGTGCACAAGCTTTCTAACAGTTCCCTCC
>JBEIQG010000133.1:0-10606 GCA_040376625.1 Nitrospira sp.
GGATCTCATCGTTGCGGATCTCGATGTCGCGGCCGTGGGAAGGGCGCGACTGTCCCAGGGGCGCAGGAAACCCCTGCCGCCGCGTGTGGCGGCCATCATCGATCGGGTCGATGTGCGCCTGCCTGCGAGAAAGTCGCAGTCGGTCGTGGTGCCGGATCTGGAACCTCCGCTGGGTCGTCTCGACGAGGCCTATCGTGCCTTGGTCCTCGGGGTCCAGGATTATGTCCGCAAGAACGGGTTCAAGCGCGTCGTCATCGGATTGAGCGGAGGGGTGGACTCGGCCATCACCGCCGTCATCGCGGTAGACGCCTTGGGCGCGGAGAATGTGCTCGGGGTGTTCATGCCGTCGCCTTACACGTCCCGAGCCAGCCGGGAGGATGTCTCCGATCTGGCCCGCCGGCTGCATATTCAGGTCGATACCCTGTCCATTACGGCGACGTTCAAGAGTTACCTGCGCGCCCTCAGACGATCCTTCAAAGGACGGCGCCCGGACACGACTGAAGAGAATTTGCAGGCACGGATCAGGGGCAATCTGCTGATGGCCTATTCGAATAAGTTCGGTCATCTGGTGCTGACCACCGGAAATAAAAGCGAGATGAGCGTCGGATACGCGACGCTGTACGGTGATATGGCCGGAGGGTTTGCGGTGATCAAGGATGTGCCGAAGACTATGGTGTACGAGTTGTCGCACATGCGCAACCTGGTCGGGCCGACCCCGGTGATTCCGAAGCGAGTGCTTGAGCGGGCTCCGACCGCGGAGTTACGGCCTGATCAAAAGGACGAAGACAGTTTGCCTCCCTACGCCATCCTCGATCCGATTCTCAAGGCCTACGTCGAGGAAGACCGCGCGTTGGAGGACATTGCCGCGATGGGATTCGATCGGGAGACGGTCGCACGCGTCATCGGGCTGGTGGATCGCAGTGAGTACAAGCGGCGGCAGGCGCCGCTGGGAATCAAGATTACGCATCGAGCGTTCGGGAAGGATCGGCGGATGCCGATCACCAACGGGTATCGTTAATACGGGCCGCATCAGGACCGACAACGACGTCGGTCGGCAACACTGGCAATGGCGCCAGAGAGACGGGGCTCACAGACCGTTCTATACGACGGTCTTCTGAGCGGGCACTTTTACTTTTTCTCTCTTTGGAGGCGTCATGAATATGCTCGTTGGCCGAAAGGCACGGACATGGGTGTTGGGGTTGGTATTGTTTGCGGGGGTCGGTGGCGGGGCGGTTGGCCTGGCGCAAGCCGGGACGACAGACGACCTGATGGATACGACCAAACACCCCGTGTCGGTCACTATGGCGATGCAAGCCGATAGTTTCTTCGGGTTCAATCCCTCCATCTACGGGACCTATGGCTTGACCGACAACATTGCCCTGGCCTTCAACATCACCTATTGGACCATGATCAACGGCGTGGGTGTGCACGACAACGCTCCCTGGCTAGAAACCGACATGGGCTTGAATTTTACCTTCCTGGAAAAGCGGTTATCGGTCACTCCTATGATCGGATTTGTGCACGGGCAATTGCTCTCTTCTCGCGGCGGCTTCTTTCCCAACGGCGGTGGAAGTGTGAACGAGCGAACGACGGCGTTCGAAGGCGTCGTTCCCAACATTATCGCGAATTATACGGACGATCGGTTCGAAGGCGAGTTTTATCTGGGCTACTACAAGGCTATCAGGAGTGAAGGGGGCAGCGGAGGCGGCGGTGCAACCGGGTGCAGCGGACTCGTCGACACGAATTGCTTGGGCGCCAGTCAAACCGGTGGTCGAGGAACCTGGGACTTCCTCCATTACTGGGTGAGTGCCGGCATGCGCGTGAACAGCATGTGGTCCCTCGGAGCTCACTATGAGCATTTGCTGACGACTCGTGACAGTAGCGCGCCCGGTGCAGCTCAGGATTACTATCGCTGGATCGGTCCCTACGTCGAAATGAAGTTGCCGGGGAATATGGCTTTCCGGTTCACGGCAGGAAAAGACCTCACGGACAATCAGGATTTCTATAAGCTCAAGTTCACGAAGACGTTTTAGTCTCTCGCCCGGGCCTCCTCCTCTGCTCAGTCAGGGAGGAGGCCGATCGGTGAGCGGCGCAGCCGAAGGAGGATATGGTGAAGAGATCGGCACAGCGGAAAACGGTCGTCGTGGGCGTGGCAGGGGTATTGATCCTGCTGGCGGAGTCATGGGGGACTCAGGTCTGGGCGCAGAATACGCCGCTGAAGGTCGATACCGGTGATACGGCCTGGGTGCTGGTGTCGTCGGCGTTTGTGCTGGCGATGCTCATGCCGGGACTGGCGCTATTTTACGGCGGCCTCGTGCGCACCAAGAACGTGCTTGGCACGATTATGCAGAGCGTCATGATTTTGAGCGTGGTCAGCCTGTTGTGGATTCTGTTCGGGTATAGCCTGGCGTTCGGGCCGGACAAGGGCGGGGTGATCGGTGGATTGGATTGGGTCGGACTGAGCGGGGTCGGCAGCGAACCCCATCCTGTCTACGGGCCGACGATTCCGCACCAGGCCTTCATGTTGTTCCAATTGATGTTTGCCGCCATCGCACCGGCGTTGATCACCGGTGCGTTTGCCGAGCGAAAGCGGTTTACGTCGGTCGTCTTGTTTGCGGCCTTGTGGTCGGTGTTCGTTTATATTCCCCTGGCGCACTGGATCTGGGGCGGCGGCTGGTTGGCCAAGCTGGGTGCTTTGGATTTTGCCGGCGGCGCGGTGATCCATATCAGTTCCGGGGCGGCGGCCCTGGTCTGCGCCATTGTCTTGGGGAAGCGCCGAGGGTACGGGACAGATTATATGGCGCCCCACAATCTACCGATGACGCTGCTTGGAACTGGATTCCTATGGTTCGGCTGGTTTGGGTTCAATGGAGGCAGCGCGCTCGGCGCCAACGGGGTCGCGGTCTCCGCGATTATCGCGACCCATGCCGCAGCGGCGATGGGGGCCATTGCCTGGTGCGGCGCTGAATGGGCGCATCGCGGCAAACCCACGGTGCTTGGAGTCGCCAGCGGCGCGGTGGCAGGATTGGCGACCGTGACCCCGGCCGCCGGCTATGTTTCCCCCATGTCGGCCATTGCCATCGGTTTGGTCGCCGGCATGACGTGCTACGCCGCGATTGTCTGGAAAGGGCGATTCGGCTATGATGACTCGCTTGACGTCGTGGGAATCCACGGAGTCGGGGGGGTGATCGGGATTCTGGCTACAGGACTGTTCGCCAGCAAGGTCGTCAATCCGAGCGGTGCCGATGGATTGTTCTTCGGTAACCCCGGCCTCTTCGGCATCCAACTCCTGGTCGCAGCCGTCACGACGATTTTCTCGATCATCGGCACGTTTGTCATCCTCAAGCTGGTGGATTCTATGACCGGGCTACGGGTCTCATCTGAGGAAGAAGCGACCGGTTTGGATTTGAGCCAACATAACGAGCGGGCGTATTCGTAAGGCCAGCTCAGCGCAATCGGCCATTAGTCGTCAGCAGGTTTGTCAGGATTCTTTTTCCGCTGAGAACTGACCGCTGACGGCTGAGGGCGACTCCCTGGAGGCAAGGATGAAATTAATCGAAGCCATCGTCAAACCATTCAAGCTCGACGAGGTGAAGGACGCCCTGCTGGAAATCGGCATTCAGGGCATGACGGTCACGGAGGTCAAGGGCTTCGGCCGCCAGAAGGGCCATAAAGAAACGTATCGTGGCCAGGAATACACCATTGAGTTCGTGCCGAAGGTGAAGATCGAGGTCGCGGTGAATGACAGCCAGGTGCAGCGTGTGCTCGAAACAATTACGCGTGCCGCCAAAACAGGCAGCATCGGCGACGGGAAAATTTTTGTGCGGGAACTCACCTCGGCCGTCAGGATTCGTACGGGCGAGACGGGGGAAAGCGCCCTCTAGGTATGTCGCACGCGGTGAATGCGGATTCTCATTCAGCCCAGGACGCGGCTTCCGCGTCGGTATCCCAATTGCTGGTCGAACAACGACAGGCGATCCGGGAACGGCTGCTCGCGGGCGCCTCTGGCGACGAGGTGGTCACGGCGACTACCGACATGGTGGATGGATTGATCGTCGGCCGCTACCGGACCGCGGCGCGAACCGGCGGCGAGGCGCTCACGACGGCGGGTTTTCAACATTGTTGCCTGGTGGCGATCGGCGGGTACGGCCGGCGGGAATTGGCACCGTACTCCGATATCGACCTGATGTTTTTGTTTCACCCGGACGCCGCGAAGGTGATGCCCGAGCTGGTCAAGCAGGTGCTCCACCCCTTGTGGGACAGCGGATTCCAGGTCGGCCATAGCGTAAGGACTATTCAAGACTGTGTGGATTTAGGACTTGCCGATCTGACGGTCCGGACGTCGATGATGGAGTCTCGGTTCCTGGCCGGCAGCGCCGACCTGTTCCAGCAATTTCATGCGCGGTATGTCCGGAGAGTCGTGTCGCATGGATTCGATACCTACCTCGACCAGAAGGTGGCCGAGCGGCACCGCGAGTACCAGAAGTTCGGAGAAACGATTTACCTTCTGGAGCCGAACGTCAAAAAAAGCAAGGGCGGGTTGCGGGATCTCCATCTCCTGCAATGGATCGGGGCTGCCCGCTTCCATACTGCCACGATTCGCGAATTGTCCGATCGTGGAATTCTTTCCCAAGCCGATTATCGGACGATCAAGGAGGCGAAAGAGTTCCTGTTGCGGGTCCGCTCGTTCCTCCACACTCGGGCCGGTATGGCGCAGGAGATTCTCACCTTTGATGAGCAGGTCTGGCTGGCCACACATCTGGGTTTCACCGACCGGCCGCATTTGCTCGCCGTCGAACAGTTCATGCAGCAATACTATCGGCACACCATGGGGCTGCACGCGGCGTTGATGCGCTTTGTCGAGCGGTGTCGCCGTCGGTCCCTGTGGCAGCGGGTGGCTCGATGGTTGCCGTCTCCCCGGATCGATCGGTATTTCGTCGTCGACGGCGAGGCGTTGACGGTGCCGGTTGAGTTGCGATCCCAGGTCTTGGAACGCCCCGCTTCGCTGCTGACGCTGTTCGATCTGGCGCGATCGCGCCGATTGACGATCGATCCTTCGCTTCTTGAAGACATTCATCGCCAGGCCGAGACGCTGTCGGCTGAGCAATTTCATACAGCGGAAACCGGCCGTACGTTCTTGTCGATTCTCGCGGGGCCCGGCACGGCGCGGACTCTGGAAGCGATGCACCGAGCGCATCTCCTGGAGAAACTGGTGCCGGCCTTTTCGCGTGTGCGCGGGCTGATGCAATTCAACCAGTACCACAAGTATACGGTCGACGAGCATAGTCTGTTGGCAGTGGCGAAGGCCGAAGCCTTGGCTGATCATACCGGTGTGCTCGGTGAAGTCTATCGGGAGATCAAGCGGAAAGATTTACTGCATCTGGCGTTGCTGCTTCACGATCTGGGGAAGGGGCACGAAGAAGATCACAGCGAAGTCGGGAAGCGGTTGGCGGAAGAAACGGCCGCGCGATTGGGGTTTGATGAGCGGGACTCGCGGACGTTGGTCATGCTGGTGCATCGCCATTTGCTGATGGCCCATACGGCCTTTCGCCGCGATCCCTACGATGAAAAGGTGTTGCTGCCGTTCGCACGCGAAGTGGGCACGCCGGAAGTGTTGCGCAAGTTGCTGGCCCTGACGGCCGCGGATATCGCCGCGGTCGGCCCGGATGTCCTGACCAAGTGGAAAGAGTCTCTGTTGATTGAGTTATACCTGCGGGCCATGCAGGAAGTGTCCGGCGAACGTGAGACGGCGGATGAACCGCAACGCCTCGCGAGGATTGCCGATGACGTGGCTTCACAGCAGGGAGTCGATCAGGCTCTCCCGACCGGCAAGGCATGGATCCGGTCGGAGCTGGAACAGTTCCCCCTGCGATACGTCTATGGGACCTCTCCCCGGCGCATCGCCGCACATCTTGGTGCCATTCGCCGGTTGCAAGCCGGTGGGGTGGTAGTGGAGACGGAATTTAATGCCCCGTTGGGGACCTGTGAATATGCCGTGATTGCACACGACGATCTGATCCCCGGGTTGTTCTCGAAGATCGCCGGTGTCATGGCCGCAGGCGGATTGCAGATTCTGGATGCCCAGATTGTAACGCGGAAGGACGGCGTGGTCGTCGATACCTTCCAGGTGGCCGATCCGGATTACCAGGGCGCTCCCCCTGCCGACCGGTGTGAGTCGATCGCCGACACGATCACGGAGGTGTTGACCGGGCGTCAGGCCATTGAGACGGTGATGCGTCGCGGGGCCAGGTTGACCATGGGGCGGTCCTTACCTGCACACCGGCAGCCGGCGGAGGTGCGGATCGACAATGAGACGTCCGACCGCTTTACCATTCTGGATGTTTTTGCGGATGATCGGCAGGGATTGTTGTACATTATCACGAACGCGATTTTTCAGTTGGGGTTGTCTGTGCATGCGTCCCGGATCTCCACCCGGCTCGATCAGGTGGCCGACGTGTTTTATGTCACGGGTATGGATGGGAAGAAGGTGGAGGAGGCCGGTCGTTTGGAATCGATTCAGACGTCGATTCTCAATGAGATAGAACTATTTCTCGGGGCTCATGCGGCGTAAGCGACAGGGTGTGGTGCGGTTATTTTATCGGCGGTTGAAAGGAGGAGGGGATGAACGTTCGTGAGGTGTTAGATTTTGCAAAGAAGAATAAGGTCCAGGTCGTGGACATGAAGTTCGTGGACCTGATCGGCACCTGGCAGCATTTTACGATTCCAGTCAGTGAACTGACGGAAGGCCTGTTCAAGGACGGGTCCGGGCTCGACGGATCGTCGATTCGAGGCTGGAGAGCGATCAACAACAGCGACATGCTGCTCGTGCCGGACCCGACAACCGCCTGCATGGATCCGTTTTGTTCGGTGCCCACCTTGAGCCTCATCGGCAATGTGGTCGATCCGATCACGCGTGAAATGTACGATCGCGATCCGCGCTTCATCGCCCAGAAAGCGGAAAAATATCTGCAAAGCACCAAGATCGGCGACACCTCCTACTGGGGGCCTGAAGCCGAATTTTTCATTTTCGATCATGCGCGGTACGACCAGACGAATCACAGCGCCTATTACTACATCGATTCCGACGAGGGCGTGTGGAATATGGGGCAGGAGGGCGTCAACCTGGGCGGCAAGATCCGCCACAAAGAAGGGTATTTCCCGGTTCCGCCGACGGACACGCAGCAGGACATCCGCACGGAAATGATTCTCGAGATGGAAAAGGCGGGCATCGCCACCGAGAAGCATCACCACGAAGTGGCCACGGCAGGCCAGGCTGAAATCGATATTCGCTTCGACAGCCTACTGAGAACCGCGGACAAGATGATGATGTTTAAATACATCGTCAAGAACGTGGCGCGTCGGCACGGCAAGACGGTCACCTTCATGCCGAAGCCGATCTTCGGGGACAACGGATCGGGCATGCACACCCACCAGAGCATCTGGAAGGACGGGAAGCCGCTCTTCGCCGGGAAGGAATACGCCGGCGTGTCGCAGATGTGTTTGCACTACATCGGTGGGATTCTGAAGCATGCACCGGCCCTGGCAGCCTTTACCAACCCCTCGACGAACTCATACAAGCGCCTGACCCCGGGTTTCGAAGCGCCGGTGTTGCTGGCCTATTCGAGCCGGAACCGGTCGGCCGGTATTCGGATTCCGATGTACTCCCCGAGCCCGAAGGCGAAGCGGATTGAAGTGCGCTTTCCGGACCCCGCAGCCAACCCCTATCTCGCGTTTGCCGCCATGCTCATGGCCGGCTTGGACGGGATCGAAAACAAGATCAACCCGGGAGAGCCGGCCGAGAAGGATCTGTACGATCTGGAGGCCAAAGAGGCAGCGAAGATCCGCACCATGCCCGGAAGCCTGGACGAGGCCCTGAATCATCTGGAGAAGGATCACCAGTTCCTGCTCAAGGGCGGGGTGTTCAGCGAGGATCTCATCGAAGCCTGGATCGGATACAAGCGCACGAAGGAAGTAGATACGATGCGGTTGCGGCCGCACCCGTACGAGTTCTTCCTGTATTATGACGTGTAGGCATAATTTTCTCGTGGAGAGTGCTTGACGAATCTACAAGGCGATGCTATACATGCAGGGGTTGGGTGAGAACAGGCAACGACGCCTGAAATCACACCCGCATGAAATAAAGTATACGGACAAAGGCGTCCGTCATTCTTCCAAGAGTGGCGGACGCCTTTTTTATTGCTGTCGACGCTGAAGTCGGCACACAACAACGGGCGAGGTTGTAGCAACCTTGCCAAGCAGGACAACGACGTCCTCTTCCCGAATGCGGGATGAGGACGTTTTTTTTTGAGTTGTGCGGACACCGTGACCACCGAAAGGAGAGCCTCATGCATACAACAGATCACGAGCGGATCGCAGGGGTGGCAGCAAGGAAGTGGTCGTTTTTCGAACGGTCACCGGGCGGATATCTCATCCTCTCGGCTTTGGCCGGGATCTACCTCGGGTTTGGAATTGCGTTGATCTTCAGTGTGGGGGGACCGTTGGCGGTGGCCGGGTCTCCGGTGGTCAAACTCGTGATGGGGGTGTCGTTCGGGATTGCCTTGACGCTCGTGATCTTCGCGGGATCTGAGTTGTTCACCGGCAACAACCTCATCGGCACGATCGGCGGTCTGACAAGAAGTCTCACCTGGGCGCAAGTTTTTCAACTCAATGCCTGGTCCTGGCTCGGCAATCTGGCGGGTTCGTTGGGGCTGGCCTGGCTCATTGTCCAATCGGGCGTGTTCGCCAAAGGGCCGACGACGGAACTGATCGAGAAAGTGGCTTCGGTGAAAATGTCGCTGCCTGCCTGGGAGCTGTTCGTCCGGGGCATTCTCTGCAATTGGCTGATCTGTCTGGCGGTCTGGATGACGGGGCGAACGAACAACGATACGGCGAAGATTCTCCTGATCTTCTGGTGCCTGTTCGCCTTCATCGGCACCGGGTTCGAGCATAGCATTGCGAATCAATCGTTGTTGGGCATGGCCTTGTTTCTGCCGCATGACGCGGCTGTGACTTGGGGGGCCTTTTGGTACAACCAGCTGTTCGTCGTGCTGGGAAACCTGGTGGGCGGCGGGTTATTTGTCGGGGGGCTCTATTGGATGGTGAGCCCCTATCGCGTGACTGAAGCGACGGCGGCCCCAGTGGCTCAACCGGTGGTGTCGGCGGTGGCAGGATCGTAATGAACGTGGTGGGGGAGTGTATTCACGGGCGAATCACTAAAGGGAGAGCACAATGGAAAAAACAGCAGTACGCAAGGCGATCAGGGCGCAACGGTTGAACAAGAAGGTCACGATTGCAGAGGTGGCGAAGACGGTCGGGAAGAATCCGACGTTCGTCGCCGCAGCGTTGAACGGGAATCACCGCCTGTCACCGGAAGAAGCGGGCAAAGTGGGGAAGCTGCTGGATTTGGATAAAGAACAAATCAGCTCCCTGAGCGCGTTTCCCGTCCGGGCCGATTTCCCGAATGCGACGGATCCGTTTAAGTATCGCCTGTTGGAAGTCATCGGTGTTTATGGCGACTCGATGCGGGAGATGGCGAACGAAATGTTCGGCGACGGCATCATGAGCGCCATCGACTTTACGCTGGATATGGAAAAGGTCACCGGCAGTCAGGGTGAGGCCCGGTGCAAGATCACGCTCAACGGCAAGTGGCTTGAGTACAAAACGTTTTAAGAGAAACCGGTCCCTGATGCGAGGATGGCGATCAACCGAAAGGAGGACATCATGAGCACGAATGCTGAAACGGCCGTACTGACGGTCCTGGAGCGACAGGCTCCCCAGACATTCGAGCAGCTGATGGCTCTTTCCGGTTTGAGCGCGTCACAGGTGTTGCTGGTCGTGGATCAGTTGAGTCGGGCAGGAGCGGTGGTGTTGAGGAAATCCGGACCGGACTATTCCGTCGCATTGGGAGGCAGGTGATGAACAAGATCGAGGTAATCAAGTCGGAGCGGGACGGGCTGACGGTGCGCGACATGATCGCACACTATGCGCAAGCGGGATGGGAGGCTATTCCGGAAGACGATATTCAACGGTTGAAGTGGTACGGGTTATTTTTGCGCAATCCGACTCCGGGCCACTTCATGCTGCGGGTACGCCTGCCGGGTGGTCAAACCACGTCGGCTCAACTCGACACGCTGGCCGACATCGCGCTGCAATACGGCAACGGCGTGGTCGATGTCACCACCAGACAACAAGTCCAACTCCGGCATCTGACGATTGCCCATGTGCCGTCGGTGTTTAGCAAGCTGGAGGAGGCGGGCCTGACGTCGTTGCAAACCGGAATGGACACAGTACGGAACATCATGACCTGTCCCGTGGCAGGCCTGAATCCCAACGAGTTGCTCGACGGGACGGACATCGTGCGCGCGATCAATCACGAAGTGCTGGGAAATCCGGCCTATACGAACCTGCCGCGCAAGTGCAATATTGCGGTCACCGGCTGTCCGGACAATTGCCTCCATACCGAGACGCAGGACATTGCTCTGGTCCCGGCCTATCACGACCTGGGGCATGATAAGTGTTACGGGTACAACGTGCTGGTCGGGGGAAAATTGGGGTCCGGCGGCTATCGCATTGCCGGTTCCCTGGACATGTTCGTGAATCCGGCGGA
>JBEIQG010000302.1:0-2473 GCA_040376625.1 Nitrospira sp.
CCCGGATCCACATTGGAAAGATCGAACGAAAAACCGCATCCGGTACGTGCCAAGGCCTCGCCCGAGCTCGCGAAGGCCTCGTTTGCGAGGACCGCCTCGGACCGACTGCCTCCGGTCACCACGGCAACCGACAAGGGAGTCTTCGGACGATTACGGTCGAAAACGTAACCTCTCAGGCGGCCGTTTTCCCAGCCTGTGAATTTCCCGCACCAGGCTGGAACCCTGCTCGCTTCCAGCAAGCAGTCGATGGGTCGTGAGATTGCCCGTCCCGAATCGGCCGCAAAGGCTTCAATGGTATGGACCGCGTCATCGAACAGCTTGTGCGGCAACGGAATGAAGAACGCATGCGCGCCGGTTCCGATATTTGCCCGGCGAAGATCGTCGCGCACCCTGTCTGCCCGGCCCATCGCGACCTGGACTCCGTCCACGGAGATTGCGATTGTCAGAGGCTCGAGCGGATTGCTCGCATCAAAGGCCCAGCCCCGGACACCTGCGCCCGACAGGCGCTCCAGCTTCCCCGCCACCCCGCCCGTCACCGACATCGCCTTCCCGCTCGAGCTGGCTCGTGAAGCGGCACCGGAGGTCTCGTTTGATTTATCCACGACGGATCGATCCGAGTTTCAATCTTGTATCCCCAAAGGTTACCCGACCCACTGACCGTATCAGCCATTCCCCTTGCAACGCCGTGGCCGCCTGGCGACCGCCGGCACCAGATGAGTGCCGGTCTCTCGCACCGAAACCACACCGGTGCATCCCACCCTATCCCGCAGACGCCGCTGCAGGTTCATCTATTGCCAATCGCAGCAACGAGCGTGCTAACCGCCGCGTCAGCGCTGTTCCCCAGCGATCCGCGTTCCGCTCAATTCCCTTCCCGCTTCATTCATTTCCCGACTCATCGCTCGCCCGCTAATGACGGGCTGCTGGAAGAACTCCGACCTGACCGGCAGCGCGCGACAGGCCGTCACGTCGCACATGCCTGCCTCTTGCTCATGTGTTCGACAGCATGCGTCGGGCCATCACTATAGCCTCCTCTTCCGGCATGCAGTTCATGATTTCCATCTGCTCCAGCAGATCGAAATACGTGGTTCTGGATATCTGTTCCAGAGATTTGAATAGCGGTTGTGCATCCTTGCGCGGCTCGAACCACACGATCGTTTGAGGATTGCCCCCGGTGTTGATCGTGGCGTAGGAAAGCGTTGGGCAGAAATCGTGAATGAAGTAGACCACCTTGAAGACATCGCCGTGCCACGCGCGTCCTACACCGCCGCCGCTTTCGCGCATCGCAACGGCGCGTTCCTGTGTCTGCAGGGAACTGAAGACGTCAGACGGAATGGTGTCATCCAGAATGATGATCGTGCCGCGGTGGGCTGCGGTCAGGGCGTTGCAGAAATCCCGCAAGGCCTGCTCGAAGACGTGCAGCCCGTCAATGAAGATCAGATCGAACTTCTTCCCGTCCCAATGGCTGCAGAAATAATCGTCGGAGGTGCACTCGAAGTACGCAATTCCTTCGCCGGCGTGCTTCGACGTTCTGAATCTGAACTTGGGATCCACAGCCACCTTCTCTGCCGCCTGGATCTGCGTGAACGTCACGCCCTTCTGCACTCCGATTTCCAGGTAGCGCCCCAGCGGCCGCCCTTCGAAAAGGGCGGCGATACGACTTACCGAGTTCTGCACGACCTGTGTGCTGATACCGCCCTTTACAGGGGCACTGTCGCCGGTGATCTTGATAAGTGGTGCTTTCATCTGACGCTCCTTCAGAAGTAACAGGTCTCTGGCGGCAATCTTCCCCGAGGCGCGGACACGGAGCGCCAGCATGTCGAGTCCACCTACCTTCAACTGGGCCTTGGTCACGACGTCTCGCAGGAACCGCTCCGATCGAAGGGTCCTCTTCTCGCGGACGTAACTGCGAAGGCTCCCACTACGCTGAAGGTAGATGCTGGCAGCGCGCGCATTCGCCACTGCGAACCGGTCGTTGAGCCCGCCGAAGTGATGCCAGTCCGGAATCAACAGATCCACCTGGTCATCGACGAGTGACTTGATCAGGTCGCGAACGGGCAAAACCGTCATGTAGAACAGATCAGGACGAATGATGACGAAGACATCCGCGTCATCGCATCCGTGCGCGACCACGTCGCCCCAGAGCCGGCCCTGGTTTCCAAGCACATGCACGATGTTCCTATAAGACGTGTGACCATCCCTGTACTGATCCGGAATAGTACTCAGCTCATTGAGCATGTTGTCCGGGGGGAGCGATTCCTGGACGTCCTCCTGATATGAGTCGAACAGCGCCGACATACTGGACAGCGCACCTGCACCGAGCTGTGTCCCCATCTCCTTGCTTCGCGGATTGTTCAGCGTCGAGACAACGTTGAGCCTTGCGAATATTTTTACCTGCTCAAACGATTCAACGCACGGGGCAATGATCCGCTCTGCAATCGAGTCCCACGTCCACTGTCCGGAACGGTCGAGACCG
>JBEIQG010000027.1:0-24208 GCA_040376625.1 Nitrospira sp.
TGCCAAGACAGTGAGACGCGCTGCGAGTGCGGACAACTCATTGCCAAAGTCCGTGGGCAAGGCCGTGAGCTCAAATGCAAACGCTGTAAGCGCATCGTCGTCATCCCATTCACCTCAATCGAAGGCTGGGGCACCGTCACAGCATGATTCGATATATGAAAGGAGGCCTCACCACCAGGTACACCCCAGGGCATCGATCATGTACACCTGTTTTCCCTGTAGACCAGAGACCTTTGAGTCCCGAGTCCAACCAAACCCTTACTCGCGGATGGAGGATACCCATGAAAATCAGGGCAATCCTCGGGGCTCTCGTCTTAGCCAGTCTACCGGCAATGCCGGCACTGGCGGAAAACATGACCCCGGAGGACATTAAAAAACTGGTTGATGAGGCAGTCGAAAAGCGGCTTCAGGAACACGAACGACGTGAAGGCGGCATGCAACAAGCCCAGGGTGAAGCGGCCTCGACTCCGCAATATCCTGTGGCATCCGGTCCCATAACCGAAATTCGAGTCGAGCGAAAGGGCGAGGAAAAGATTCCGTTGGGATTCGGATCAACCGGATCCGGGAAACTCATATACGCCAAGCCATTCTTGAGTGCTCCGAAAGCAACAGTCGGTGGATATGCCGATGTCATGTACAACTCTCTGTCCCGTCAGAACCTGGACAACCCTAGCCGTAATTCATTCGGCCAACAACGGATGGTGCCATTTATTTATGCGGATATTACCGAACATATCAAGTTTGCCACTGAAATCGAGATCGAACGCGGCGGCCAGAATGCTCCGCAGAGCGGCGATGGGTCCATGCAGATCGAGTTCGCTCAGCTGGACTATTTGATCGACGAAGCCATCAATCTCCGCGCCGGTATTCTGCTGATGCCGGTCGGCAAGTTTAACCTGTTGCACGACTCACCCTTGAACGATCTCGTCGATCGACCGATGGTCTCTCGCATCGTGATTCCCAGCACCTGGTTCGAAGCAGGCGCCGGTATTTACGGGACCCTCTATCCCTCGTCCCGATCGAAACTGGATTATGAAGTCTATGCCGTCAATGGAATGAGCCAGACTGCAGGCGGCATTACCGACCTCGGGGTACGAAGCGCGCGAGGCAGCGTCTCTCGGGATCGCGACGACAACAAAGCCGTCGTCGGCCGCATCGCGTTCAGCCCGATGTTGGGCATTGAAATCGCCGGCTCCGGCTACCACGGAGCATACAAACCGGCCGCCGGAGCCGTGGGGGCTGGCTACATCGACATGTTCGCGTTGGACTGGACTCTCCAAAGAGGCCCGTTCGAAATCATCGGGGAGTCCGCCTGGACAAGAATCAGCAACAACAATGCGACCGGCGTCGCCAACCGGGTTATCGGACCGGCCGGCATGCAAGGCTACTACGTTCAAGGGAACTATCACTTTATGCCCGAATTCCTTAAAAAGTGGGCGCCCAGCCACTTCACTGATGCCTCCACGTTTACGGCGGTCGTCCGCTGGGAACAGGTCAACACGGACACCGACGATCGTACCAAGCAGAACGCACTGGGAGGCCAACGGAAGCTTGAGCGCTTAACCCTGGGACTCAATTTCCGGCCGATTGAAGACACAGTGATCAAATTCGATTGGCAATTCAATACCCAGAAGGACCCCAAGGGACTTGTAGCTGCCGGGGATCTCGGCACTGCAGGCAGCCCCATGAATGGAAACGGATTCTTAATCCAAGCAGCCACGTACTTCTGACCGGCTCCTCGTCCAGGTCGTCCGACCGGGATGACCTGGACGAGACCGACGAAATTGATATGACACGATACTACTCTCGAATCAGCGCTCTCCTGCTTCCGACTCTCCTGACCGCATGCGTATCGCTGGGCGGCATGCAGGAACGATTTGCCGTCTGCAGCTACGACCATGCCTGGGAATCTGCGATGGATGCAGTTAAAGACCGTGCGATTACGAGACAGGATAAGGCCGCGGGCGTGATCGATACCGCGTGGCTTGAAATACCCATGCCAGGACGGACCTTTGGTGCCCTTCAGCGAGACTTGGGGGACAGCAAAGATCGGTCCCGGATTTCACTCCTCGTCAAACGACTCGATGACGTCACGAAAATCGGGTTCATCGAAGAGCGACAACGGTGGGCATTCCGTGGCGGCTCCCGTTTGTTCGGCTGGACCGACACCGAGCCCTCGACAGAGATCATGACCGGCCTGCAGAACCGCTTGGATGCCAAATTGAAGGAGCATGGATGTTCAGTACATTGAGTGCGTACCGCACCTTGACCGTAATCGTATTACTCCTGACCTCATCGATCCCGGCACTGGCGACGGAGAGAGTCTGGGACAACGAGTTGCGCCGCTTTCTTAAAGATGACGACTTCAAGTATGAAGAGTTCATGACCGAAGAGGAGGCCCTAAAGACTATCCTCCCGAAATCTCAACGTGTGCGCAAGGAACTGATCCGACTCACGCAGGACAAGAAGGAACTCATTGAACAGCGGATCGGTTGGAAATTTCCTGAAGACTCGTTCGACCTGTACATCGGGGAGACCGGAGACAAAGTCGACGGGTATGCAATGATCCACCACACCATCGGCAAGTATAAGCCGATGACCTATATGGTAGGAGTGGATCCCAAAGGGAATTGCACCGACGTCGAATTGTTGGTGTTTCGGGATGCAAAGGGCAGCGAGGTCGGGAAGAAGCGGTTCAACTCCCAGTATGACGGGAAGACAGTCTCGGATCCCATTCGTATCAACAAGGACATCATCAACATCAGCGGAGCCACGATGTCCGTCCGATCGATGAGCGCCGGCGTCAAACGAGTGCTGGTACTGGTCGATGAGTTTTACTTGAAGCCGGCCGGTTTGGGCAGCGACGCGGTCGCAGTGCAAAAGGCCGAGAGAGGGTTGTTAGGGACCCTGTTCGGCAACTAAGGCCGTCTCGGGACACTGCACTGGCATGCGAAACTTTAACGCTCGATTCCGCTTACGGGATTCTGACCGTCATATCAGGTTGTTGTACACGCAATTTCTTTTTTTGATGCTCGTAGGATTCCTTTTTTCCTTCTTCTGGGCGCATAGCATGACCAGCCTGAGCCCTCAAGGCATTGCCGACCACTACCGCGGCTCGGATGCGACATTCGGCGAACCGATGTCGTTCCGTGAACTGGCCGAAGTCACGCACTTTCACCTGTTTACCATGCCGGTGGTGTTCATGATTCTCGTTCACGTCCTGTATCTCACGCAGGCCAGTCACGCCACGCAAGTCTGGCTGACCTGGCTTTCATTCGGAGGTGTGGCCCTGGATCTACTCTCCCCCTGGCTCATTAGCTACATCTCACCCATTTTTGTGCTCACTATGCTGGCGGGGGATACTCTGATGATGGGCAGCTTTCTTGCGATGATGGCTATTCCTCTCTACGAAATGTGGATTTTGAAGCAACCGCTGATGGCGGGGAAGCGGGGGGAAGAGCCGTGAGCACCTAAAAAATCTATCGTTCCCGTTGCGGCCAGAGGTATTCAGCCCAGAGCCCAAGATCGTGTTCGGCGATCTTGGGCTCTTTTTTTTCGGAGGATTCCCATGCATTTAGAGACCGCGCCGATCAATGCCACAACACAGTTCCTTCAGGAGATCAACCGACAGCTTGAGGCCTTGAATTCACTCCAGCTTCCCCAAGAAGCATTGCACGCGGTGCGCCTGATACAGCTACGGCGCCTGACACGAAGGATTGAGACCCTCGTCCCTGGACACTTCGGACATGGCGAGCGCACCGCACAGTATGCCCGCTTGCTGGGCGAGGCCGTCGGCCTTACAGAAGACCAACACATCCACCTGCACTATGCAGCGCTGCTCCACGATGTCGGACTCCTGACGTTGCCCGGCAAGCTGCTCGACGAGGCAGCCATGCACGGCTTGGATGACTATGCCCTGGTCCAAAGCCATCCCCGGGAAGGCGCTGCGCTCCTGAGCCCTTATCGATTCCTCTATGAGGCCGCACGCCTGATTGCCCATCATCACGAACGGTGGGACGGCGCCGGATATCCTTATGGACTTCGCGGAGTTTATATTCCTTTGGCCGCCCGAATCCTGGCCATTGCGGATGCTTTTGACATGATTGCCATTCGATCGACTTTGTGGCACCAGGCCCTGCGAACCCTGCAAGCATCGGCAGGCTCACAATTTGACCCGATACTGAGCGCCACCTTCTGCACACGGCTTCGCGACCAGGAGCCCCTCCCCCGGCGACCATTCAGTGAGGCGAGCATTGCGACTCACTCCCTTGAATCGACCATCGAGCAGCCGATTCACCAGCAGGCGCCTCTTTCAATGTTCTGAAGAGCCCGACGAGGACAGTCCGCATCCGACGGACCGCCTATCGGCCTCACTAATGGAGTTGAACAAAGATGAACAATTCTCCCGACATCGCAATTCCAACTGATCGTCTCCAGCACCTTTCATCACAGCTTCGAGCACAGTCACCGCAGTGGGCCGATCGTCTCGAGCAGGCCAGGACGGAGCAAGAGCTACGCAGTCTGGTCTGTGACCTCTTCAACCTTTCCCATGCCCTCCCGATTGACAAAGAATACGTCAGCGAGACGAATACACTGGCGAGACGAATCACCCGTTTCATCCATGAGAATCTTCATCGTGGGTTGACACTCAAAGTGCTGGCGAACTTCCTCGGCTACTCGGAGAAGTATTGCTCCGATCTCTTTTACCGCATCATTGGCGAATCATTTTCCACGTACATGAAACGTCATCGAGTCGAACGGGCGAAATTGCTCCTCACTACTACCGCACAGACGCTGACCGAAGTGGCAACGGCAGTGGGGTTCAGTGATCAATTTGCCTTCAGCCATTTCTTCAAACGTGCGACCGGCCATTCTCCCAGGGAAATTCGATCGCGGCAGACACACCGACAGCATCGACTCACAGCCAACGCCATTCCGAAAGCCTTCTAGGCTTCGCATGACGGAAGACCTGTGTCACTCTCAATGCGGAATGCTCCGACTCGAAAGAGCCGCGGAAGACAGCCCGGTCTACTCGAGTCGCTTCGCAACAGTAAGGGGAGAAAGAATGGATCGGTGATCAGCCTGCCGGACAGACGGAATCGGCCATGCAGACTCAGTTGCAGCACAGAGGAGGGTGGTCAGGCCGACGGGTCCTGGGGGCCCCTACCGGCCTGAGTTCACATAGATCCAGACCTAGGACTTATCGGAATGAATCTGTTCGGTCAAATATCGCTCAAGGCCCACTTGCGTGATCGTACTGAGCTGCGTCTCAAACCAATCGATATGCTCTTCCGTATCGACGATCATTTCTTCGAGCCGATGACGGGTCGTGAAGTCTCCGACCTTTGTGCAATGGGAAATTCCGTCACGGAGGACCTCCGCGTCGTCTCGCTCGAAGACTAGATCGGCCTCCAATAGATCCGAGACTTTCTTGCCGGCCGCAACCGAATCCAGGCGATCCATAACAGGTGCGCCGCCAAGGTACAGGATATGATCGATCAAGCCCGAGGAATGACTCACTTCTTCCTGGGCCAGATGATTGAAATGTTCATGCAATCGGCCGTAGCCCCAATGTTTGCACAAGGCGGCGTGCAAGAGATATTGATGCACCGCCGTGAGCTCACTCACTAAGACTTTGTTCAAGATATCGAGCACGCCCTCTTTCGCTTTCATACATACTCCCATTCCCACATCATGCCGGCACTAGTTCAACTGTCTTTGTGAATCTGTTCGGCCAGATAATTCTCCAGTCCCACCTGCTTGATCGTTTCAATCTGAGTCTCGATCCAGTCGATGTGCTCATCCACATCCTTCGCCATGTCTTCCAACATATGACGCGTCGTGAAATCTCCTACCTTTGTGCAATGCACCACCCCATCGCTCAGAAGGGTGAGCATTTCCTGTTCGGCCTTGAGATCAAGCTTCAACTGCTCGGGAACAGTTTCCCCGACATGCACGGTGTTCATCCGCTGAACATTCGGCACCCCCTCCAGGTACAGAATGTGGCTGATCAGTTCGTCCGCATCTTTCATTTCATCGATGCTACGTTCTCGAACTTTGTGATGCAGCCGCTCATAACCCCAGTTCGAACACATTTTCGCGTGGACGAAATATTGATTGATCGCGGTGAGATCCGCGGTCAGGACTTTATTCAAAATCTCAATGATCCCCTGTTTGGCTTTCATAGATCCCTCCTCCCTCAGCCTTGCAATGCAATGCTAGACGCCGGCCTGCTGGTTTATGCCGACGCTGACGCGCGACCGACTTATTCTTTACTGTACACCTTAATTAGAGATTCTCGAAGCGCTTGTCAACCACAGAAGTACGTATAAATGAGGGGAGTTATCAACATCGCCGAGAACGCTTCTCATTCTTCTCACCAGAAGAGAATCGGAAATGGTGCATCAGGCAGGAGCATGGCGGGGAAATCGAACCGGCAATGAACGGAATGAGGGGGCTACGATGCGGCAGAATTGATCGACAGAAATGCGCCTCGACTATCCGGCTTCCCGATAGCCGCACTCTTCTTCATTGCGGCACTGCACCGAACGTCCGGCCTGCTTACTGACTTTCTCGATGAGAAACGGGGCCTGGCACTTGGGGCAAGGCTTATTGATCGGGCGGTCCCATAAGGCGTACTCACATTGCGGGTAACGGCTACACGAATAAAAGTTGCGCCCCTTTTTCGTACGCTTCTGAACCAGATCTCCCCCGCACCCGGGCTGAGGGCATTTCACACCCAGAGCAATGGCTTTGGTCGTCTTACATTCAGGATAGGCGGAACAGGCCAGGAACTTACCGAAGCGGCCCGATTTCACCACCATCGGACTGGAGCATTTTTCGCACTTCTCGTCCGTCGTCTCTTCCAGCTTCGGAACAATCTTGATCGTCCCATCCGGTAATTTTTCAAAATTTTGCGTGTTCTTGCAGGGAGGATCGGCCTTATAGGCGGGGCACGCGAGGAACTTCCCATTTCGTCCCCATTTGATCTCCAGCATACGCCCGCATTTTTCACAGGGAAGGTTTGTGGGTGGTTCGACGATATCCTTCGGTCCAGGGATACCTTGAGCGAGTTCCATTTCCCTCACGAACGGTGTGTAAAAATCGCGCACGGCTGAAACCCAGGGCTTGGTGCCCTCTTCGACTTCATCGAGCTGCTCTTCCATGTGGGACGTAAATTCCGTATCCAGCAGATCAGGAAATCCCTTCAACAGAAAGTCATTCACCGTTCTCCCGGTTTCGGTCGGGAGAAACCGCCCTTCGACCTTCTCGACATACTTCCGGTCTTGGATCGTCGAAATGATCGAAGCGTAGGTGGAGGGCCGGCCGATCCCCTTTTCTTCAAGCTCTCGAATCAGCAATGCTTCATTGTACCGGGGAGGCGGCTGGGTGAAATGCTGTTTAGAAACGAGCCCGGGCAAGGTCTGGGCTTCCTGAGCGACCAGATGCAAAGATTCACCTTCGCGCAATGCGGGCAGCTGGCGATCTGATTCGTCCTCCGCCTCCTGCTCATTCTTGGGCTTGTGCGACGGCAATTCCTTGTCGGTTCCCTCCAAGTACACCGCCGTATGGCCGGCGAACTTGACCACGGTGCCGGTGGTGCGAAACACATATCGATCCGGCGTTCCCACCGGAGACGAATCCACGCGCGTCACGTCCATGATCGCAGGAACCATCTGTGAGGCAATGAAGCGATTCCAAATCAGCTTATACAGGTTGTACTGGTCCTGCTCCAGATATTGCCTGATGGATTCGGGATCGCGCGCCGCGGACGTCGGCCGGATGGCTTCATGCGCCTCTTGTGCGGCTTTTTGGGTTTTATAGACATTGGGCGTAGCAGGCAAATAGTCCGCTCCGAACCGCTCCTGAATCACAACTCTGGCATCTTCCGTCGCTTCTTGCGAAATCCTCGGTGAGTCCGTTCGCATGTAGGTAATGAGACCGGTCGGCCCCTCGGCCCCGATTTCGATGCCTTCATACAACTGCTGCGCCAGTGTCATCGTCTTCTTCGGGCTGAAATGCAACTTTCTCGCGGCTTCCTGCTGAAGCCGGCTCGTGATGAAGGGTGCGACCGGATTGCGTTTCTTTCCTTGCGCTCGATCGATTGCACGACGAACGGCTTCCCCTGCACGGCATCCAGGATCTGCTGGGCCCGCTCGCCCGTTCCGATATCGGCATCCTGACCGTTCACGGAATGCAATTTGGCTTCAAACGCCGGAGGGTTATCGCCGGCCAACAGCGCGACGATAGACCAATATTCTTCCGCTCGGAAAGCTTCTCGCTCCTTCTCTCGGTCGCAAATCAACCTCACCGCGACAGACTGCACACGGCCCATACTGAGGCCCCGGCGCACCTTTTTCCACAGCAACTGACTGCCCTGGTACCCTACGATGCGATCCAGGACTCGCCTCGCCTGCTGAGCCTGGACCAGCTTCATATCGATTTCACCCGGCGACTTCAGTGCCCGCTTGATCGCCGATTCCGTAATCTCATTGAACAACACACGATAGACTTTGCCGTCTTTCTTTTTCCCCTTACCGTGAAGTTCCTGCGCAATATGCCAGGCAATCGCCTCGCCCTCGCGGTCAGGGTCCGGCGCAAGGAATACGGTGTCGACTTCTTGAGCTTTCTTTTTAATGTCGGCAAGGACTTTCGACTTGCCCTTGATGGTGACGTACTGGGGTTCGAAATCGTTTTCGAGATCAACGCCCAGCTTGCTGGTAGGAAGATCTTTGACGTGGCCGACGGAGGCCATGACCGAGTAGCCACGACCAAGATATTTGGTGATGGTGCGCGCCTTGGTCGGCGACTCAACGATGATCAGCGATTTGGCCATGTGGCTCCATGTTCCTCAGTACCTCCGTCAGACTACCACACCCACTATAACAAATATCGAGTCCCAGTCAGCTCTTATCTCTCAATGCATCGCCGATGTGAGACGCACGTATTCGTTGCCGGGCAACTGACGAATACAATTCTTGAATTCGAGCGATAACAGGATTGCCGCCACCTGAGCGGCAGGCAATCCGCTTCGCCGAATCACCTCGTCGACCGATTGCGGCAAAACGGACAAGACATCGAGAACTAATGTTTCATCCGGGTTGAATTGCACCTTCGACTGGGCGACTGTCTCCGCTCCCCCTGCCAGCCGCTTACGGAAGGCCGGATCGAGTTGCGGCAGCAATTCCTCCAGAATATCCTGCGCCGACTCGACCAAGCGGGCGCCATCCTTGATCAAACTGTTCGGGCCTCGACTCTGTTCAGCTCTGACAAAACCCGGCACCGCAAACACTTCCCGCCCTTGCTCACCGGCCAATCTCGCCGTAATGAGAGAGCCGCTCTCAATGGCCGCTTCCGTCACCACTACGCCCAACGACAATCCACTGATGATGCGGTTGCGCCGCGGAAAATGATAGCTGTGCGGGGCCGCGCCCAACGGAAGTTCAGACAACACAGCTCCCTGCTGTTCGATCGTCTCACGCAAGTGCCGATGGTCAGCCGGATAGGTCCGATCCAGTCCACAGCCCATGACGGCAAGCGTTCGCCCGTTGCCGGCAAGGGCCCCGCGATGCGCGGCCGCATCGACTCCACGTGCCAAACCGCTGACGATCGTAAAACCCATCTCTGCCAAGTCACGCGCCAACTCCTCAGCCACGATGCGCCCGGCGGCACTGACTTTTCTCGTGCCGACAATCGCCACGGCATGCCGATCAGACTCCAACAAAGAGCCCTGAACATACAACAACGGGGGCGGGTCCGGAATCGTCCTGAGCGGCGCGGGGTACTGCGCATCGAGATACGTCAGCACCATAATCTTCCGGCGCTGCAGCTGCTCTAATTCCTTGTCGAGTTCCCGGATCGCATCCGGAGCCGGCCCCAGACGAATGGCCTCAACCAGAGGAGGGCGGCATCCGATCTCCTCCAACGCCGCCTCCGGCGCGGAGAGCACAGCATCGGGTATCCCGAATGCCTGCACCAGCTTGAGGAGGATGGCGTCGCCCACACCGGGAATCGCGCGCAGCACCAACCAGGGACGGAGGGATCGATGACTCACTATCCTCTCAACTCATCGCATATCGTCAGTAGGATGCTCATGCCCCTTGTACCGGGTAAAGACCGCGCTCAGCGGCAGGATGCCATTCGGAGAGGGTGCGAACAGTCCCTCTGCATGGATTACATCACGACCAGATCGAATTGCTCCAGATGCAGCCGATCGTCTGGAGTGACGAGAATTTTTGCACTGTATCGCCGCTCGAGTTCTTCGACGCCCGGTTGCTCCTGTTCTTGCAAAAGCAGCGCGACCGCAGGATGGGCACCGACGACCACGCGTTGCTGTTCGATCTCGTGACCGAGCCGCCGCACTTCGCGGAAAATTTCGTATGCCACTGACATCGGCGACTTGGTGTAGCCGCGACCGTCGCAATAGTGACAGGGCTCTGACAACGAACGCAGTAAGTCCTCCCGCACGCGCTCGCGGGAAATTTCAATCAGCCCGAGATCGGATACCCTGGAAATTCTGGTGCGGGCTTTGTCGGACGACATCGCGTCCACCAGCGCATGGTAGACCTTATCGCGATTCTTCTCCCGCTCCATGTCGATGAAGTCCACGATGATGATCCCGCCAATCCCGCGCAACTTCACCTGATAGGCAATTTCGCGCGCCGCTTCCAAGTTGTTTCGGAGAATGGTTTCTTCCTGGTCGCGTTTCCCCACAAAGCGGCCGGTATTCACGTCGATCACGGTCATGGCCTCCGTGTGGTCGATCACCAAGTAGCCTCCGGACTTGAGCCATACCTTTCGGCTCATCGCGCGGGCAATTTCCTGCTCCACACCCAGATAATCGAACAGGCTTTCTTCTTTGTCGTAGAAATGAATCCGCGAGGTTTGCTCCGGCGAGAATCGTTGCACGAACCCCTTGATTGCATTGTACTCTTCGCGGGAGTCGATCAATAACCGGTCCACCCGACGGCCGAAAAGATCGCGCACGACGCGGAAGCTCAGACTCAAATCGCTGTGCAGAAGGCTCGGGGCCGGCTGTTGATCGCGCTTGGTCAGCACATCCTGCCACAAGACATGCAAAAACTCGACATCCGACCGCAATTCCTCTTCCTTGACGCCTTCGCTGACTGTCCGCACGATGTAGCCGAATCCCGGGCGCCGCGCCCGTTTCATAATTTCCTTCAATCGCGCCCGCTCCTCGTCTCGAGGAATGCGGCGGGATACGCCGATATGCTCGACGGTCGGCATGAATACGAGGTACCGGCCGGGCAAGGACACATAGGTCGTGACGCGCGATCCCTTGGTGCCGATCGGCCCCTTGGAAATTTGCACCATGACTTCCTGTCCCTCGGACAGCAGTTCTTCAATCGGTTTCGAACTTTGCCGTTTAGGCTTGGGCACCTCCGAGTCCTTGTTGTCGTCGTCGTCGCCCTCTACGAGGGTGTCTCCAGGCTCCACGTCCATCGAGAGGTCGGACACATGCATGAATGCCGCTTTTTCCAATCCGATATCGATGAATGCAGCCTGCATGCCCGGCAGTACCTTTGCCACGCGGCCCTTGTAAATATTCCCGACGAAGTCCTGATCTTTTGCGCGGTCGCCATAGAGATCCGTCACAACCCCGTTATCAAGCACCGCCACGCGGGTTTCTTCCCGCGCTATGCTGATGGCTATCTCCACACCCATAGACACTCCTTTACACTCAGATCGGGCGGATCGGCAGACGAACGCGGACGCAAAGTCCGGGTTCCTTCTCGTCTCGCCTTTAGGCCGGCGCCAACCTGGCTCACATGGTTATTTCATACCCAGTCGGCCCCTGTCCAGGCATGGCCTAATAGAACAGGGTCAACCGACGTCGCTTGACGTTCAACAGCAGTCCCAGGGAAGCCATCGTCATGATGGTTGCACTCCCTCCGTAACTGACCAATGGAAGCGGAATACCCACAATGGGAAACATCCCCGCGGTCATCCCGATGTTGACGACCACACAAAAACAGAGCATCGCCACAATCCCAGCTGCGAGCAACGCCCCCAAGGTATCCTTCGCACGCGCAGCAATCTCTAATGAGATCCATATCAGCGCGATAAAGAGAGCCAGCAATACCAGCACTCCGACAAAGCCCCATTCTTCCGCATACACCGCAAAGACGAAGTCGGTATGCCCTTCGGGAAGGAACTTCAGCTGGCTTTGCGTGCCGCCGTACAGACCTTTTCCCGATAGCTCCCCGGAACCGATCGCAATTCTTGACTGGAGCGCGTGATAGCCTTTTCCTCCCGGATCGTAATCCGGATCGACAAAGGCCATGACACGTTCCCGCTGATAATCGTGCAGGGAGGCCCAAACCATTTCCCACACAAAGGGAAAGAGCATGACGGAGAGCAACAGAATGACCCCCAACGTCTTCGAGCGCACACCGACCATCAATAACATGGCCGCGTACACGGCCAGAAAGCTCAACCCGCTCCCCAGATCCGGCTGTTTGAGAATCAACAGCAGTCCGGGCAATACAATCAACCCCGGCAGAACCACCCGGTGCAGCCACCCCGCGCGAGACACCCGGGAATAATAGTTCGCCAGGACCAATACCAGGACCAGTTTGGCAAATTCAGACGGTTGAAAGGCGAAGGGCCCGATCGGAATCCACCGTTGAGCTCCACGGCTGGACTTGCCCATGACCAACACCACCGCCAACATGATCAGAATCACCGCATAAGTCGGGTAGGCCAGTCGCGCAATCTTGTGATAGTCGGACAGGTACATCACCAGGAATGCGATCGTGCCCAGCAGAATCCATACGAGCTGTTTGAGATAAAAAGGAAAGGCGGTGTCCTGAGAATGCGTGACGCTGTAGATCGACAGCACCCCGACCGACAGGATGACCGCGATCAACCCCATGAAACGGAGGTCGAAACTATCTAACCCTCGACTGTCAATCACCCGATCAATCATCACGTCTTTGGTCGCGCGTCTGCGGATTTCGTCCGCCCACCCGCAGGGACTCCATTGAGGACCTCGGGATAGGCCTTCACGTAGGCTTCAATCACATCCTTCGCCAACGGGGCAGCGGCCGATCCGCCATGCCCCATGTGCTCAGCCAGGACCGCCACGGCAATGCGCGGAGCCTCGACGGGGGCAAAGGCCACGAACCAGGCATGATCCCGAAACTTTTTGGGAATATCCTTTTCCGGACCGGTACGGAGCGCCGTTGTCTGGGCCGTCCCGGTTTTTCCTCCGATCGTCACGAGCGACGACTTCGCTCGCGTCGCGGTTCCTTTTGTCACCACATCCGCCAACGCATCCTTGATCAACGCAATGGTGGCCGGTTTCACCGCTACTTTTCCGCGTACCGTCGGAGGGAATTCGGCCCGTTCTCCCGTCGCGCGATTCATCACCGCCTGCACCAGACGCGGTTTGACCGACAGGCCGTCATTGGCCACCGTACCGATGACACTGGCCATCTGCAAGGGTGTCACCGTGACATACCCCTGGCCGATCGCGGCAGAAATCGTTTCACCTGGATACCAGGGCTGATTGCGGGCCTTCTGCTTCCAAGCTGTGGAAGGCACGATACCGACACGCTCCGACGGAAGTTCTACACCGGTCTCCTGCCCGAGCCCGAACTGTTTAGCATACTCGGCGATCGTATCGATTCCCATTCGCTGCCCGACGGTATAAAAATAGACGTCGCACGAGTGGATCAACGCCTCATTCATATCGACCGATCCATGACCACCCTGCTTCCAGTCGCGAAACAGCCGGTTTCCGAATTGATATCCACCGTTACATCGGACCATCGTCGAAGGGGTGACCGTATTGGACTCAAGTGCCGCCGCCGCCATGACGACTTTGAACGTCGAACCCGGCGGATATTGCCCCTGTGTGGCCCGATTATTCAGGGGGCGGCGCTCATTCTGAACGATTTCAACCCACTGCTTGTTCGTGAGTTCTTTCGATAGCATATTCGGATCGAATCCCGGACGGCTGGCCATTGCCAGAATATCCCCGTTGGTCGGATCCAGCGCCACGATGGCACCCGACTCCTCCCCGAGAAGCTCTTCGGCGATTTTCTGAAGCCGGGCATCGATGGTGAGATACAGGTCGTCCCCCGCGACCGGCTTATCCGACACCACGGCGCGCTTTTCGTGGCCGAGCGCATCGACTTCAACGCTCTTCTGCCCCGCCCGCCCGCGCACCTGCCGGTCGAACCACTTTTCCACTCCATATTGTCCGACCACGCTGCCTTGATGGAGATCGGCAAAGTCCGCCTTCTCGAGTTGATCTGCCGACACTTCTCCCACGTACCCCAGCAAATGTGCCGCAACCGGCCCGCCGGGGTAGTTCCGCTGCGACTCCACCTGAATCATCACACCGGGCAAATCCAACCGATGAGACTCGATCAATGTCGCCTCGCGCAACGTCAGACGGTCTTTCACCTTGCGAGGCTGCAGCTTACTGCCCTTGCCGGTGGACAGCTTCTTTTGAATCAATTCCGGATCGAGGTTGAGCAACGAGGACAGCTGCCCGACCAAGGCCGGACGATCCTTCACGTCTTCCAGCGTGACATACAGGGCGAAACTCGGCACATTGTTCGCCAGCAATACACCGTTCCGGTCGAAGATGAGACCCCGGGCTGGTTCCAACACCACCGAGCGCGTCCGGTTGTTTTCCGACAAGTCGCGGTAGTAGGGGCCTTCCCGAATCTGAAGATGCCACAGGCGCAAGGCGAGCAGCGCGACGACCAGCAGGAGGCCCACACGCAGAATGACCAGCCTCCGCTGGAGATCGAGGAGATCCGAATCGTTAAACCCTATCGAGGCCATGGTTGCCAGACTTTCCGCGGGTTCCCGGGAACACCCGCAGGCGATTACAACGCCCCCTCCGTCACCATTCGATCGTCAGACCAGCGCTGGCGAAACAGCAGGTACAAACCGGCTCCGACTAAGGCGTCGAACCCGGCCTGCACGAGCACCGTCGAGCGCACGCCCATCCAGATCTCATCGAGACTCGCCGGATTCATCGAATAGAGAAACACGGCACTGGACAGGCCGGAAATGATCGCTAATCCGGCAGTCAACACGGCCGGAGTGATATGGGCCATATGGCGTCCCGCCAGCCCGGCCAGAAACCCGCCACCGCCCTTCGTTACCACATTGATCCAGAGGTCCCCCGCTGACAACATATCCTGGAAACACCCCAGGAGGAGCCCCAAAATCAATCCGTCCAATTCGCCGCCTAGAAACCCGACGAGACAAGCAGCCACCAGACCGAGGTCAGGACGCACACCGAAGATGCTGAAGTAGTGTAACAACGTGGTTTGAAAGGGGATGACGACGAGAGCCAGGAGCAGATACAGGAGAAACTTCATGACTTTTTTCGATCCCCGCGAATCTCCTGCAACAGTTTTTGTGCCGAGTCGGCATCTTCATACGGAGCCGTGATAATGAGGACTTCATCCAGCTTTGAAAGGTCCACTTCCGGCTCGATTTCGGCCGACTGAAACAGATCACCCTCCGATTTCTCAACCTGGGTCAGTCCCCCGATCGCCAGACCGCGCGGAAAGGTCCCGGTCAATCCCGAGGTGACGACTCGGTCTCCCGCCTGAACCCGTGACAACAAGGGGATGTATTTGAGTCGCGCCCGGCCATGGCTGGTGCCCTCCACGATGCCTTCATCGCGAGTCCGTTGCACGACTCCCGCAATCGCGTTGTTGGGATCTGTCACAAGTAGGACCACCGAGGATGTGGAATTGGTTTTTACGATTCGTCCCACCACACCTGCGGGGGTCACCACCCCCATCTCCGCACGAACTCCGTCGCTTTCGCCCTTATTGAGAATCACTCCGCCGTACCAATTCGTGGCGTCTCTGCCGATCACCTGAGCCGCCAGGGTCTGGGAGGGCGATTGCTGTTTAAAATTCAGCAGCGTTTCATATCGCTGCGTGGCCGCCACGGATTCACGGAGCTGATTGTTCTGTCCCTTGAGCAATTCAATGTCGCGATGAAGCTGGCGGTTTTCTTCGTGGACATTCTGCAGAGCGAGATAAGCATTCCAGGTATCTGAAATGCCTCGATCGACAGAAGAAAACGCGGCGAGCGGAACACTGAGGATCTGACCGAGCGGTCCACCGACGTACTGAAGCAACCTCTGGCTTTGACTAGGAAGAAGAAAGAGGGCAACCAGCAAGCAGGCGAACAGCACGATGGCAAGTCGCCTGGTGCCATATGTTGAGCGCGATATAGCCATCCACACTCGGGATGGAGATCATCGAGAGGTACTGCACTGCGACATAACCGATACCTTGCGAAGGAGGTCCAGCTCGTCAAGAATCTTCCCGACCCCCAGGACCACGGAGGTCAACGGGTCATCGACCGTAATGATCGGGAGGTTTGTTTCTTCACGGAACCGAGTATCCATTCCCTTCAGCAAAGATCCGCCGCCAGTCAGTACGATACCGCGATCGATGATGTCTCCGGCCAATTCAGGCGGTGTGTTTTCCAGCGCCACCTTGATGGCATTGACGATGGTTCCAATGGGTTCCTGCAACGCTTCTCTGACTTCGGCATCGTCCACCACCAGCGTGCGAGGGATTCCGGAAATCAGATCGCGTCCTTTGATCATCATGGTCTTGCGCTCCTCGAAGGGGTACGCCGAACCGATCTCGAACTTGATGCGCTCGGCCATGTGCTCCCCGATGAGGAGATTGTACTTCTTCTTAATGTAGTTCATGATGGCATCGTCCATCCGGTCTCCGGCCACCTTGACCGACTCGCTATAGACGATGCCTCCCAGCGAGATGACCGCAATGTCCGTCGTCCCGCCGCCGATATCCACCACCATGTTCCCGGACGGTTCCGTAATCGGCAACCCGGCACCGATCGCCGCCGCGACCGGTTCCTCGATTAAATACACTTCGCGGGCTCCCGCCAGTTCGGCCGAATCACGGACGGCCCGTTGTTCTACCTGCGTAATCCGCGACGGCACACCGATGATGATGCGGGGCCGAACAAATGCCGTCCGGTTATGCGCTTTCTGAATAAAGTGGCTGAGCATCGCCTCGGCTTTTTCGAAATCGGCAATGACCCCTTCCTTCATCGGACGGACCGCCAGGATATTCCCCGGGGTGCGTCCTAACATGCGTTTCGCGTCGGCGCCGACCGCCATCACACGCTCCGTCTTTTTCTCCACGGCGACCACGGAAGGCTCGTTCAAGACGATGCCTTTCCCCTGGACATACACGAGAGTTGTCGCCGTCCCCAGATCGATCGCCAGATCGTTGGAGAACCATCCGAACATGTCACTCATGAAGCCCACTAGGACTCTCCCTTCAGACGATTCCTACGACCTACCATATCGCCCCGCTTAATCAGACACATCCAGCTGTCCACTCTCCAACACCTGGGTTTTCGCGATCTCATCGCCCAATCGCCGGCCTTGCTCATTCCCGATGACCAGCAACCCTTCCAGCGAAAGCACAGCGCCCCATCCGATCCATCCGACATACGGTATTTCAAACGCCAACTGGGCAAGACCGCAAGGCAGATTTCGGATGATCGATTCTCGGAACCCTGCCGGGTCCCGGGTACGGGGCACGATGGTCTGGAGCCCGATGAGCCGCTTCCCGACACTGCGACCGCCGCCGAATCCGTCGGCCAGCAAGATATAGGCAAGTCCGGCCAGGACGCCGATCGGAGGAACCAACTTACTCATCGCCGCGACGATCAGGAGATCGATCATTTTGGCAATGAAGCGATTCAGCACCTGGGCCTTGGGATAGACGCCCAGTTCGAGCGGGCTGTGCCCGGTTGCCTCCTCCACCACCGGAGATCTCTCCAATTCTTCGACACTATAGCAAATCTGTTTCACCTGCACAAACAAAGTCGCAATCTTGCCGCACGCGCCATTCATGCGTCTTCCTCTTGCCTTTGTGGACGTCGCCTGAGTAGAATCCGCGAAACCTTGCCGACAAGAGGCGCGCTCGATGATCAAACTGCTACGCGAAGCTGCTCATGACTATCCCTGGTTCCTCAAATCCATCATGGGCCTGCTCGCCCTCGCGTTCGTCATTACGATGGGCTGGTGGGGCTTCGGCCAGGAAGGGGGCACCGTCGTAGCCTCTGTGGGAGACCAGGTCGTCCCGCTGGACGAATATCGCCGGGCCTATGAAAATACGTATCGCTTCTACAAAGATAAGGGACAGAACGACATCAAGGATGATTTCCTGAAGCAGTTTGTGCTGGAGCAACTCATCGATAATCGCATGTGGCTGCACGTGGCAAGAGAGATGGGCCTGACTGTCTCCGACGAAGACTTGCGCAAAGCGATCATGCAACGCACGGAGTTCCAGAAGAACGGAAGCTTCGATCCCGAGGCGTACCGACGATTATTGTCCGCAAATCGTTTGACCCCTGCTTCATTCGAGGCCATGGAAGCCAAGGATATTCTCACCAACAAAGCGCGTCTGGTCATCATGGATGCCGTGGCGCTTACGCCGGCTGAATACGCGGAAGCGCAAACCCTCGCCGCTCGCGAAGGGGATGCCGATCCGGCCAAAGCTGCTGCGGCCAAGGAACGGGTGTTCCAGAGCCTCCTGTTTCAAAAGCAGCAACGGGCGTTGATGGCCTACGCAGAGTCCATGAAGAGCAAAGTTCCGGTCAAGATCCACAAAGAGCTTATGTAACGGTCGGCCACCCGCTCCCGATCAGCATCGCATCTCCATAACTATAAAATCGATACCGTTGCGCCACCGCTTCTTCGTAGGCGGCGCGGAGCGGTTGCACACCCACAAAGGCGGACACCAGCATCAGCAGGGTGGTTCGCGGCAAGTGAAAGTTTGTCACCATCGCGTCGATCACCTGAAATTCAAACCCCGGCGTGATAAACAGTTCCGCCTGTCCCTGGAAAGGCTCAATCCCTCGCCCGCCTCGCGCTGCGGTCTCCAGCGCGCGCACGACTGTGGTGCCCACTGCCACCACACGATTTCCCCGCTCCCGCGTCAGCCGAATCTGCTCCACCGTCTGCGCCGACACCTCGACTCGTTCGGCCAGCATTCGATGCTCTTCAATGCGCTCGGTCTTCACGCTACGAAACGTGCCGGGGCCGACGTGTAACGTCACCTGGGCCAACTCGATTCCCTTTCCCGCCAGGGCCTGCACCAACTCGGCCGTAAAATGTAGTCCGGCGGTGGGCGCCGCAATAGCCCCTTCATGTTGGGCAAACATGGTCTGGTACCATTCCTGATCGTCCGCTGACGGGTCCCGCTTGATATACGGAGGCAGCGGCATTGTGCCGGTGGCCTGCATGAGTTCGTAGACACTCGTCACACCCGACACCCGTACCGTCGTTCGCAGCCGGCTGCGTTCCACAATTTCTCCGGTACCGCCGCCCGGAAACTCGATCACCGCACCTGGCCGAAAGCGTCCCTTGATCAGCACCTCCCACAATCCCTCGCCGAGATCTTCCACAAACAGCAGGTCGAGGAGTTTTCCGTTCGACCGGACCTTCGCGGGCACACGGGCGGGCATCACCTTGGTGTTGTTTACCACCACGAGATCCCCCGACTGCAGCAACGACGGCAGGTCTGCCACCTGCCGGTGTAGGCGTTCTCCTGCCTCCCTATCCAGCACAAGCAACCGCGCGCGATCACGCGGGATCACCGGGTGATCGGCCACCAGCGCTGGATCAAAAGGGAAATCGAACTCGCTGAGTAACATCAGGGGGTCGGTATCACCGGCATCATCAACCGCGAGAGGGCCGCGTTGTGCAACTCGGTTCCAGGATAGTAATACTGCAGAATACTGCTATACGAATAACCCAGCTCGGCCAACTCTTTCGCGCCCCATTGGCAGAGCCCCACGGCGTGACCTGCTCCATAGCCGGCAAACACCACCTCGGCGCCGATCGATTCCACCTCGAACTGGGTGCTGGGAATGACGGTGTACCCCGCGGCCTTCCGAAGATCCTCGCCACGCAACACCGTCTCTCCGCCGGAGTGCAAAATCCGCAGGCGCGAGACCCGTCCCGCCCGGCTGTAGGCAATCGGAGTGATCGTGGCGATCGTTCCCACAGAAAAACCCTGGTGCCGAAGATTATGCTCGAGCTGATCGATCTTCACACTAGCTCGCCATTGATAGTAGGGCGATTCGAGATCAAACGGACATTCGACCCCCTTGAGATAGGGCAGATCTTTGTTCGCCCACACATTCACGGCATCTTCCGTCGGGCCAGCCGCAGTCGAGGAGAATGCGGCATAGATCGGCGCCTGTTGATGGGTGACGACAACGCCTCGCGTCAATTCGACGGCGTCTTCGACTCGGCGGTCCACCCCTGTACGGCCCCGATACACCTGATCTTGAATGGTGGCCACCACATCATAGTCACGTGCCGCACTGAGCATCTTGTTATACAGCGCATAGGTCCGTGCCGCCACCGCCTGTACCTTTAACATTTCCGGATGCCAGGCCGAACTGACCTCCGACGGCACGACCCCTTTCACATACTCCTCCAGATCGACTTGATTGACCACCGAAAGCCCACGCCCTTTGCGCGACAAACGCACAACCCCGCTGAGCACCAACGGAGTGCCTGTGGTCGCGCCCCCCTCTCTGCCAATCACCAACGAGAGGTTGCCTCGAAGCGGACGGATGAGGACCTGTCCGCCCATGCTGCGCCGACCGTCGACATGTACGCCATCGCCCCGAGCGGTGAGATGGATCGGGGCATGCAGAAACTTCGTATCGCCCGTGTCCGTCACCAGGGCGAGAGCGCCCTCCGATCGCACCTCCACCGACGGGGCCTCTTGGGCCAACAGGACGCGAATGGATTCGGCACAGACGGCCGGTACGCAGAACAGCGCGAGCAGCAACATGCCCCCCGCTGCGGCCAAGCTGGATGACTGATGTCGAGTCAGCGGCGAAAGAGCCATGAAAGGAAGTAAAACACCAGGCTCAGCAGGATGCTGAACACGAGACTGGTTGCGATCGGAACATACAGACTGAATCGCTCTCGCGTGACCGAGAGATCACCGGGCAGTCTACCGATCCACCCGAACGCAGAGCCAAGGCCTGGCCATTTTTCCGCCAGCGTGAGCAGCAGCCCAACGGCGACCAACACCAGGCCCGCCACAATCAACGATCGACCGATACCAGTCCATGCTGCCATCTTTCATTGTATCAGACATTCGGCGATCTGCACGGCATTCAGGGCAGCGCCCTTTCGAAGATTGTCGCTTACAACCCAGAGATTTAACCCGTTGGTGATCGATTCATCCACACGAACCCGCCCGACATACACCTCATCCTTACCGGACACGTCAAACGGCATCGGGTACAACTTCTTGACGGGATCGTCGTACACAATCACACCGGGCATCTCAGCCAGCGCAGCCCGCGCCTCGTTCGCCTTCAACGGGCGTTCCAGTTCCACGTTGATCGCCTCGGAGTGACAGCGCAACACCGGCACCCGCACCGTGGTCGCCGTGACCCGCAACGATGGCATCTCCAGAATCTTCCTGGTCTCCTGAACGATCTTCACCTCTTCCGAACAGTCGCCACCGTCACCGAATGAGCCGACTTGCGGCAACAGGTTGAACGCGATCTGATAGGGGTACACCTGCACCTTCACATCCTGGAAAGCCATCAAGGCCTTAGTCTGATCGACGAGCTCATCCATGGCGGCCGACCCGGTGCCCGATACCGACTGAAAGGTGGTTACCACCACCCGCTTGATGCCTGCAATATCGCGAAGCGGCTTCAGCGCCATGACCAGGGGAGTTGTCGTGCAGTTCGGAATGGCCACGATCCCACGCTTCATCGAACGTAAGGCCGCCGCATTGACCTCAGGAACAACCAGCGGCACATCGGGATCCATCCGGAAGACCGCGCTGTCATCGATGACGACGACCCCGGCCGAGCCCAACCGCGCCCCGTAGTCCCGACTAATGGTATCGGTGGCGGACACGAACACAATGTCGACTCCGGCAAAGGAGGAGGCCTCCGTCAGTTCCTCCACCTTGTACTCCTTGCCCTGGCACGACAAGACTTCGCCGGCCGACCGCTTAGAGGAGAACAGACGCAAGGTCTCGATGGGAAAGTTGCGTTCCTCCAGAATCTCCAGACTCTCTTTTCCCACGGCGCCGGTCGCGCCGAGTATCCCCACCGTATAGGCCTGCTTCTTCCTCAACATGATGCCGTCCTTACGCAGTCGCGGTCAGAACCCTGATGCGGTGATTGAATGTATCCGCAACATAGACGGTTCCGGACGCGTCCACCGCTACACCGAATGGATAACTGAGACTTCCTGCCAAGGCATCTCCGCCATCGCCGCCGAACTGGGCGACCCCGGTCCCCGACAGGCGAGAGATCGTCTTGCTCTGCCTGTTCCACACCCGAATTAAGTGGCTGTCCGAATCTGTCATGTACACGTTTCCCTCAGAACCGACGGCAATCCCGGTAGGCCTTGAGAGGCTCGGCGAACTGGGCTCAGCCGGTCCCTGGTATCGGTACGTCCCACCGTCTCCCGCGACAGTTGCAATCTGCCCTGTTGCCGGATCGACGGACCGTATCCGACTGTTAAACGTGTCCGCTATATAGATGAAGCCATCCTCGCCAACTGCCACGCCGCTGGGTCCGGCAAGACTCGCTTGAACGGCCGAAACCTGGTCTCCGCTGTATGCCGCCGTTCCGTCGCCGGCCACCGTGGAGATGACCCCGGTCGCCAGATCGACCCGACGCACACGATTGTTGCTTTGATCTGCGATGTACAACGCCTCGTCGCTGACGGCCAACCCGGTCGGTTCATTGATCGCGGCCGACATCGCCGGTCCGCCATCGCCCGAATACCGCGACTGGCCTGTGCCGGCTACGTTGGTAATGATCCCGGTCGCCGCGTCGACCTTTCGTACCCGATGGTTCATCGTATCGGCGATATACAGGTTGCCTGCGCGATCGACCGCCACGGCACTGGGGAAATTGAGTCGCGCTCGCCTGGCAGGGCCGCCGTCGCCTGAATCGTGCTCGACCGTCAAACGCCCTCCGGTCACATACCGGACGGTGCCGCTCAAATCGGTCACTTGCGTGTAGGCCTTGGTGCTGTCACCGGAATGGTCGGCAAAGGGATCCTCGTCGTCAGCAGTCTCCGCCGCCACAGGCGGTTCAGTCACTGCCGGCCCGATCGGTCCTGATGGACAGACTCCGGCCACGGTCGTAATGATGCCTGTGGCCCGATCAACACGGCGTACGACATGGTTTTCGGAATCGGCAATATAGAGGTTGCCCTGCCGATCAACGCACAAGCCTTTCGGCTCGTTGAGTGAGGCGGCACCGGCGGGCCCACCATCGCCGGCATACCCCGGTTCGCCGTTACCTGCCAGGGTCTCAATGATTCCGGATTGCGTCGTGTGTGTCGTCATGACTTACGAGGGAAGGTTGCGCACAATCGCATCGCCCATCTCCACGGTACCGACCAGCCGCATGCCTTCGGCATGAATATCCTTGGTGCGCAGCCCGAGTTCCAGCGTCTTGACGATGGCCTGCTCGATCGCTGCCGCTTCCTTGTCGAGCTGAAACGCATAGGACAACATCATTGCGGCAGAAGCGATCGTTGCAATCGGATTGGCGATGTTCTTCCCGGCAATATCCGGCGCACTCCCATGAATCGGCTCAAACAGACCCACCTTCGCCCCCACACTGGCGGACGGCAACATGCCGATCGATCCGGTGAGCATCGCGGCTTCGTCGCTGAGAATATCACCGAAGATGTTGTTGCAGAGCAATACATCGAACTGCCGTGGATTACGCACCAGCTGCATCGCGCAATTGTCGACATAGATGTGACTCAAGGCCACGTCGGGATATCCTTTGTGAACATCCGTGACCACCCTTCGCCACAACTCCGAGGACTCCAGAACATTGGCTTTATCCACCGATGTGACCTTCTTGCGGCGCTTGCGGGCCGCATCAAATGCCACCACGGCAATGCGCCGGATCTCCTCGGTCGTGTAAACTTCCGTATTGAACCCACGCTCTCCGCCGCCCGGCAGTTTTTCAATACCCTTTGGCTTACCGAAATAAATTCCTCCGGTCAGCTCCCGAATCACGAGGATATCGATGCCTTCGATTACATCGCGCCGTAACGTGGAGGCGTCGGCAAGCATGGGATAAAGTTTTGCCGGTCGCAGGTTGGCATAGAGGCCGAGTTGCTCCCGCAGTCCCA
>JBEIQG010000165.1:0-8482 GCA_040376625.1 Nitrospira sp.
AGGGTCGAGTCGTTGGTGAGCAGGAGGAGACCACTGGTCGCCTGATCCAAGCGACCGACTGCGTGCAGGCTTTTCAACTCAGGGGGGAGCACATCAAAGATGGTTTTTCGGCCCTTCTCGTCCTGGTGCGTCGTGACTACACCTTTGGGTTTGTGGAAGAGAATGAACTGCGGAGGGCGCTGCTCGATCGGTCGGTCGTCGAGTGTGACGGCATCGCCTGGCCAGTCGATCCAGGTGTCCGGCATGCGTACCAGGCGTCGATTGATGCGAACCCGCCCGGCCCTGATCCATTCCTGTGCCTGGCTCCGGCTGGCAACGCCGAGTTTGGAGAACAGGCGATCCAGCGTCACACGTTTCGCGCTGCCTGCCTCCACGCGGGGCATGTTGCGCGTCGACTTCCGGGGAGCGGCAGACACCCTGCCGGACGACGACGGTTCTCGTTGTGTGCTTGGCAATTTTCCGGTCATGCTCATCTGGCTTATGAGTGGGAGTTGTCGGGGAGCAATCGCATGGCATGACTGTACACTGACGAGTGGTGAAAGAGAAGTCGATCGATCACACCTGCCTTGCAGCGGGGGACAGGAGTGAGTTGGATGTCTATCGCATTTCTGTGATGGTATGATGAATGCGCCTTTGCAGCGAAAGCGGGACCGATTTCTTGGAGGGCCCTATGGTGATCAATCGAGCCTGTCTGATGAGCGGCACCCTGTTCGCGGTGGTCCTGTTCGGGGGAAGCGGACGGGCTGCCGACCCGGCAGAGGTGGAGAAGTTTGTGAACGCGCGAGTCGAGGTCGGCGAGATGATGACGAGCTACTTTCAGGGGTGGGAGCGCTATGGAGAGGGGCAGCGTCCCTCGCCCGAGCGGATGGAGGAAATGACGGCCGAGATCAACGCCAAGCTCGAGCCGCTCCTGGCTAAATACGATCTCACGATTGAAAGCTATCGCCAGCAAAGCAAAGACATATTCGCCGATGAAGCCGCCGTCAAAGGGTATCTTGCCCAGCACCCGGATGTGAAGAAGCGGTATGACGCGCTCCCCTTTGATCGCATGAGGCGTGATGGAGGCAGCGGGCGGGGTTATTAGCAGAAGATAGCCCGAGGATTCTGAAACGTGTATCTGAACGCTGGTGGTGGGGCAAATATCCTGAAATACGCGTTACTGGTGATGTTCTCAACGCTGCTCTTTTGTAACGCGGCGTCTGCGGAATGGCTCCTGGTCGGTGGAACGCACAAGTATGACGGCTACGTGGACATGGCTACGATCGGTCCGACCGGCAGGACCGTGACGCTCTGGACCCTGAAGGACTTCAAAGTGGATCGGCAGATCCCGCAGGGGACCTATCGTTCCGTGCGCATCAAGAAGCAGATCGATTGCCTTGCCCACAAGAGCCGCCCTCTGCACACCAAGTATTATGCCCGTCAAATGGGAAAGGGACGCCCGTTGCAGTCCGGCAAGGCCACCAGGGAATGGTCACGGGTGACGCCCGGCAGTGACGGTGAAATGGAAATGAAAGTTGCCTGCAAGAAGGTCTAGCAGTCTGAGAGTCATGCCAAGGAAGCCGGGGGCTGGTCCCCCCACCATCTGGAATGCCGCCACATGGCTGCCAATCCTCGCGTAATAATCATCGGCGCCGGTCTTGCCGGGTTGGCTTGTGCGCGACATCTGTCCAAGGCCGGGCTTGCGTGCAGCATGCTTGACGCATCCGATGCGGTGGGCGGACGGGTACGCACCGATCGAGTAGACGGGTTTCAGCTCGATCGAGGGTTCCAGGTTTTTTTGACCGGTTATCCTGAAGCCCGGCAGGTGTTGGATTATCGCGCGCTGAAACTCCAGGCGTTTTACCCCGGCGCGATGGTGCGGTATGCAGGGGGTTTTCATCGGGTCAGCGACCCGTTCAGACGGCCGCAGGATCTCCTCTCCACGATGACGAGCCCGATCGGCTCGTTCAGCGACAAGCTCAAGGTGCTCCGGCTTCGCCGGGATACGTTGCGCGGGCGGCTTTGCGGGCAGGCGGGCGGAGGCGAGCGCATCACGCTGGAGGCCTTGCAGGCCTATGGGTTTTCTCCCGCCATGCAGCAGCGGTTCTTCCAACCGTTTCTCAGCGGCGTGTTTCTGGACCAGACGTTGTCTACGCCTTGCCGACTGTTTGAATTTATCTGGGCCGCCTTCTCTCGCGGGGACATCGCGCTGCCGCAACAGGGCATGGGCGCGATTGCAAGCCAACTGGCCGAGACTCTTTCCTCTCCGTCGATCCGGCTGAACGCAACGGTCAGTCACTTGGACGGCACCACCGTGGTGCTGGCATCCGGTGAACGCCTTGTCGCCGATGTTCTGGTCCTGGCAACGGACTATGCCACCGCTGCGACCTTACGCGGCGATAGCCGGCCGGCTGCGATCGGACGCGAGGCGATTTGTCTGTATTTCTCCGCGCCTGCTCCGCCGATCCGCGGACCCTGGCTGATTCTGAACGGTGATGGGCAGGGACCGGTCGGCACCGCCTGTGTCTTGAGCGAGGTTGCCCCGGGTTATGCGCCCTCCGGCAGAGCCCTGATTTCCATCAGTGTGTCGGGTCGGCCACGGCCGGTCGGCCACGATCTCCAAGAGCCGGTGCGCCGGCAGTTGCAGGAATGGTTTGGTGAAGAGGCTCGTGCCTGGCGACATCTGCGGACCGATCAGATCAAGAGCGCCCTACCTCCGATTGCGGCACTCACGACGCAGGGATCGAACGCATCGCCACGCGTGAGGCCGGGGTTGTATCAATGCGGTGACTATTGCGAGACCGGGACGTTGGATGGGGCGCTGCTGTCCGGGCGAAAAGCCGCCGAAGCGTTGTTGGCCGACCATTGACTAGAGTCGCAGACGGGAGACGGGCTTGAGCGGACGGAGAGTGCCGGTCACGAATCATTTCGGATGGCGATGGCTGTTGGCGGTGACGACATTGTTGTGGGCCTGCCCGCTGCCGCCGGCCTTGGCCGACCCTTCTTCTCAGCATCAGCTGCAGGCGCTTGCCGGCCAGGGCGATGCGAACGCGCAATGGATGTTGGGGCAGGCCTTGCTCACGGGCAGCCTCGGGGAGACCGATGAGGCCGAGGCGGTGCGGTGGCTGCAGTTGGCGGCCGACCAGGGCCACGCCCTGGCGCAACGTGACATGGGCATGTTGTACGAGCAGGGGCAGGCTGTCACGCAGGATGTGCTGGAAGCGTTCTTCTGGTATTCCCTTGCTGCCCGGCAGGACAGCAGCCGGGCCAGACTCCGCCGCGATGCGTTGGCCGCGATGCTCACCCTCGAACAACATGAGGCCATTGCGGCACGTCTCAAGGGATGGCGGCCGAGAAAATAATGTGTCGGAGTCGGAGGTTACCTTCTTCGTCTGAAGAGATCGGTGCTGAGCGAGTGAATGCGGTCCAGGAAGAGCGTGCCGTTCAGATGATCCACTTCATGCTGAAAGGCGAGGGCTTCGAATCCTGACGCACTCACCGTGACGACCCGACCGTCCGGCGCCAGACCCTCCACGAGCGCTTGTTCATAACGCAGCACATTGCCTGTATAGTCGGGGACGCTCAGGCAACCTTCTCGCACGCTCTTCTTCCCGTCCTGCCAGAGGATGACCGGGTTCAGCAGCACCACTAATCCATGACCGGACTCGCCCTTTTTTCGTGAAACATCGACGGCAATCACCCGTACGGCATACCCGATCTGAGGCGCCGCCAGTGCCACGCCGGGCGATGCGGCAAGGGTATCCAGCAGATCCTGAACAATCCCCTGCACGGATGGATCGGACGGGTCGACGGCTGCGGACAGAGACTTGAGCGCCTGATGGGGGTAGAGCAGAATCGGACGGGTAGCCACGGTCAGAAGGTGACACTTTCGAGCGGTCGGAAGGTCAGATCGACACCCAGCAGCGGCTTGAGGCGTTCAAGCGCCTGAGTGAGCTGGTCGACCTGCTGTGCCTCCTGCAGTTGAATCTCCAGGACCATGACATAGATGGGACGTTCTCCCGATCCCACCACGCGGGTATTCATGTCGGTGATGTTGCCCTGGTGTTGGGCGACCGTGCGGGCCACCTGCGCGACGATGCCAGGATGGTCGGCTCCGTAGACCGACAACATGAACGTCGGCATCTCCAGGGGCGTCTGCCTGGTTGCTGCGCGACCCGGCATCGCTCTGCATAAGACGGCCAGATCGAGTGTCCTCGCAGAGGTCGTCAGGCGTTGGCTGAGGGTATCGGCGTCGATGCCATCGGGAAGGCGTACCATGAGCATCATGGTGAACTCCCCGCGCAGCCTGGTCATGCAGGTGTCTTCGATGTTACAGCCGAGTTCGAAGAGGCGCTCAGCCATCAAGGCGACGATACCGGGACGGTCTTGCCCGAAGGCGGTGATGATCGCGAAATGGTCCATCGGCATCTCGTCGGTCGCAAGCAGGGAGCAAGTTGCGCGTAGAATGCTGCAATTGTCGCAGATTAGCAAGCGCCGCTGAGGCTTGGTTGCTCAGCCGAACGGACAAGTCTGTTCCTATGTCCGTCGTTTTATCCGATTCGTGGGTTGCGCAGTGAGTGGATCATCCGGCCAGTGATGACGTGGGTAGCGGCCCCGCAGTTCCTTCTTTACCTCTAGATAAGCCGAGCGCCAAAAGCTGGCCAGATCTTTGGTGACCTGTACCGGCCGTCCCGCGGGCGAGAGCAGATGCACCATCACCGGTACTTTGCCTCCCCCAATGCGAGGCGTCTCCTGACAGCCGAACATCTCCTGCAGTCGTACGGCCAGCACCGGTGTCTCGCCCTGATCATAGTCCAGTTTCACATGCGAACCGCTCGGGACGGTGAGGTGTGTGGGCACGAGTCTGGGAAGTTCCTGCCGCTGCTGCCATGTGAGCAGGCTTTCGAGCGGCGGTTGAAGATCGATGCGGCGAACCTGCGCGAGGCCCGTAAGGCCGCCGAGGAACGGCCCCAGCCATGCTTCGAGGTTGGTTGCGAGCGCGTCGTCCGACAGGTCCGGCCAAGTGGGATCGATCCGATGGAGGAACCCGACGCGTGCGCGCCACTGCTGAAGCTCTTTGGACCAGGACAGACTTGTGAGTCCCGCTCGCCGGATGCCGAAGAGCAAGGCGGCGGTGACCTGACCAGCGTCCGGATCGTGAACGGGGCGATCGTCGAGGATGAGGTGTCCCAACCGGCGCTGCCGTCTGGCGCGCACGGATTCAGACCGGTCATCCCATTCCAGGCTATCGACGGTTTGGATCTGCCCGGCGCAATGGTGTTGCAGATCCGCCGATTCCACCGGTGCGGCCAGGAGAATACGCGCCGAGTCGCCGGAGTCGTCGAGTTGCGCCACGACCAGATACTCTTCTTGAGAGAGTCCTTGTACGGTGTGAAATGCCGCGCCTCGTCCGTTGGCCAAACGATAACGCCCCTCGCTGCCTGCGATCCGTTGCGCAATGCGGTCGGGGTAGGCGAAGGCGAGCAGCGTGCCTGTGTGTTCGGTGCCGTCGCCGGATGGTGCGCCCAGTTGAAGTTGCCGTCGCCATTGCTCCGATGCCCGGCGCACCCGTTCACAACCGGCCCGGCTGACGGTCGCTCCGGCGAGATGGTCTCCGGCGCCACGCAGGGCTTCAACCCTGAGACGGAGATCGGCATTCCTCCAGCCTGGTCCCCCTTGCAGAATGTCCCGTTCGCTCAACAGCGCCGCCAGGTCGCAGGCGTATGCACCCAGGCCGATCGGCACGGCAGTCACCATCATATGGGCCAGCCGTGGATGTACGGTGACGTGGGCAAGTCGGCGACCGTGTACGGTGAGCGCGCCCTGCTCGTTGAGCGCTCCGAGCTGTCGCAGCAGATCACGGGCCTGGGCCATCGCGCCTGCCGGCGGCGGGTCGAGCCAGGAAAGTTCGTTTGTTTCAACCGCTCCCCATTCCGCGAGATCCAGCGCCAGCTGCGTAAGGTCCGTCTCCAGGATTTCCGGAGGGCGGCGAGGGAGGAGCGCTTGATGCTCGGCCGTCGTCCAGAGGCGATAACAGGTGCCCGGTTCCAATCGGCCGGCCCGGCCGCGTCGTTGATCGGCCGCATCCTGCGTGACCCGAATGGTGTCGAGCCGGGTGAGTCCCGAACGGGGATCGAAGCGCGGAATCCGCATCAGTCCTGCATCGATGACGACCCGCACACCTTCGATCGTCAAACTGGTTTCCGCGATGGAGGTTGCAAGTACGATCTTTCGTCGCCCTGCCGGCGCGGGGAGAATCGCCTCCTCCTGTTCACTCTGCGGGAGTTCACCATGCAGCGGTGCGATGAGAATATCCGGGCCGAGTGAGGCCTCGAGAAGTTGCCGCTCGACACGCCGGATCTCCGCCATGCCGGGGAGAAACACCAACAGACTGCCTTCATCACGCGCCAGGGCCTGGCGAATGCTCCGGACCACGGCCGGTTCCAAATGTCCTTCGATCGGCCGGTCGAGATATTGCGTGGCGACGGGGAAGAGACGACCCTCGCAGGAAATGGTGTCCGCATCCTGCAACAGGCGCGTGACCGCCGCGCAGTCGAGTGTCGCCGACATGACGAGCAGGCGAAGGTCCGGTCGGAAGAGACGTTGCGATTCTCTGGCGAATGCGAGACCGAGATCCGCATGCAGGCTGCGTTCGTGAAATTCGTCGAAGATCACAAGGCCGTATCCGGCGAGTGACGGATCCTGCTGCAGCAGCCTGGTGAGAATGCCTTCGGTGACGACTTCGATTCGCGTGTCCGGCCCGACCTTGGTGTCGTGGCGAATGCGGTAGCCCACCGTCTTGCCGACCGGCTCACCCAGCCTGGCAGCCATGTAGGCAGCGGCAGAACGGGCGGCGAGGCGTCGAGGCTCGAGCAGCACCAGCTTCTGTCCGGCCAGCCAGCGTTCATGCAGCAGGGCCAACGGGACACGCGTGGTCTTTCCCGCGCCCGGTTGCGCCGTCAGCAAGGCCGCGCGTCCGTTTGCGAGGGTCTGGCGCAGAGCGGGGATCGCCTCTTCTATTGGTAATCGGACCATGGTAGGGTGCGTCTCCTGAAGAGGCTATAGCCTATAACACATGGCCTATAGCGAATGGGATAGGGGCCTGGTCCATTCGCCTATCGTCGGATCAGTGAGTGTATTTTTCGTCCGGCCATAGGGGATAAGTCACTGGCCATACGCTCCTATCTTCGACGAAATACGATTCACGGGAGGATCATGACGAGCTTGGTATGGACGAGTGACAAACCGGCTAAGGCCGGGTGGTATTGGTGGCGCGGGCTTGGAGAGGACATGGATCCGCTGATTCTCTATGTCGATGAGGTCGGATATTTCCAATGGCCCGATGGAGCCTCGCAGGAAGTCGGACTGACGAAGGGTGAGTGGGCCGGTCCGATCGTCCCGCCGAGTGAGGATTGATGCCGCGATGATGGTTCTGCCTCAGACCTGTGAAAAGGCATTGCTCGAGCGGTTTTTGCGCGCAGAAGCCATGGCGCTCTGGGCGGTGCGGGCGGCCCAGATGCAGAATCTGCCCCGCCACGTCCGCATGTTCCTCCAGCGACACGAGACCGACGAGCAGGATCACCTGCGGCAATTCGAAGGGATGCTGGGTACGACGTCGCAACGTCCGCCGACCCTGCCGACCGTGCCGTCGCAGTGGGAAATGCTGGCGGTGTTGTTGTTCGGGTACGAGGCGCTCGGCCTGGAATTCGCGACGCTTCTCGCGACGGTGCGGCCGGACCTTGCCGATATCCTCGAAGACGAACAGGTGCATGTCGGATTCTTCGAGAATGAACTCAAGGCGATTCTGGCGGGCGGGGAGACCGGAGCTCAGCAGGCGCGGGAGGCGTCCCGCACCTGGTGGAAAAAGCTGCCTCGTACGGTGGATCGGTATCTCGGTGACCCGTCGCTCGCTCCGTACCGGACCGAACTTCGAGTCCATATCCTATCGGTCATTCAAGAGCGATTCATTGCATTGGGCTTGCTGCCTGTCGGGCAGGCAGGCCGGTAATTTCCGGCCCGCCTCCGTTTGCCGGTTCCTTCCATTCGCTCAGCGCCGGCCTCAACCATCGACTGCACCCCAATGTGTTGATCCGTCCGGAAGTGCGAATTGGTACGCAAAGGACTTGGAGTAGAAGAAATTTTTGATGGGCGGCACCCTTTCGTAGCCGATGATCGTATGGAAATGGCCGGCATTCACCAAGCCGGTCGATGGCATGGTAAGGTCCGTTGAAGTTACTGCGCGGGCTGCTCGTATTGTGCGTATACCAGCCGTCGACCCAACTGCGCACGCGGAGGAATCCGTCTTGCGGCAGGGGACAATCAAAACTTAGGGTTGAGTTGCGGATGACGGACGTCTGCAGTTCGAAAGTGGTTAGACTCCCACCGGTACGAGTCCGCCGACCACGCCGATCTTACGGAATTTCTGATCCCGCTGGGCGATGAGTTGGTCGGTCTCGAGTTCAGCCAGGGCATACAACTGATTGGCCAAGGTCTTGGCGACCCG
>JBEIQG010000098.1:0-12616 GCA_040376625.1 Nitrospira sp.
CGCATGGTGAGTCAGACCACCGGTGGCCGGCCGGACATCAACGTGGGAAATTTGAATAACCTGGTAGTCGAGGTACAGGGCGTGACGTTTCAGTTCAGTGAGTCGTCGATGAATCAGCAATGGTATCGGTTTCTCAAAATGCGGCCCGCACTGCGTGATGTGGCCTTTGACGGCGAGGGCGCCAGAGCGAACGAAATCGATCTTCGCTTTGCCGACCGAGTCATTGTTCGGGGAAGGGGGTGAGCCGAGTGTCTAAGCGGGATCATATCCTGGTCGGGCTCGACATCGGGACCACCAAGATCTGTGCGATTGTCGCCGAAGTGCCGGAGGAGGGCCCGCTGAATATCATCGGCGTCGGCTCCTGCCCCTCGCGCGGGCTTCGCAAGGGTGTGGTGGTCAATATCGAGAGTACCGTGGAGTCAATCAAGAAGGCGGTTGAGGAAGCGGAACTCATGGCGGCCGTGCAGATTAATTCGGTCTACACGGGCATCGCCGGCAGTCATATATCAGGAGAAAACCTCAAGGGTGTCGTGGCCCTCAAGAAACAGGAAGTGACGCGAGACGACATCAGCCGTGCGGTGGAAAGCGCGCGGACGCTTGCCGTGATTCCTCACGAACGTCGAATCTTGCACGTCCTGCCGCGCGAATTCATGGTGGACGATCAGGAAGGCGTGCGCGAGCCGTTGGGCATGTCCGGCAACCGGCTCGAGGTGAACGTTCATGTCATTACCGGTGCGGTGACATCGGCGCAGAACATCATCAAGAGCGTCAACCGGGCCGGCCTCGATGTCGTGGACATTATCCTGCAGCCTCTCGCATCGAGCGAGGCGGTGCTGAGCGCCGAAGAGCGGGAGTTGGGAGTCGCCATGGTGGATCTGGGCGGCGGCACGACCGATCTGGCGATCTTCCTCGACGGCAGCATCCGGCACACGGCGGTGCTTCCGATCGGCGGACAGAACCTGACGAAGGATCTCGCGATCGGTCTGCTGACCTCGCAAACCGACGCGGAAAAAATCAAGGTGCAACACGGCATCGCCCGCACCGAGCTGGTGCACGGGCATCAAATGGTAGAAGTGCCCTCTGTCGGCGATCGGCCGCCGCGACAATTCACGCGCCGGGATATCGCGGAGATTCTCGAGCCGCGCGTCGAAGAAATGTTCGATCTGGTAAAGCGTGAGATCGTGCGCGCCGGCTACGAAGGCATGTTGGGTGCCGGCGTGGTGATCACGGGCGGAACGTCATTATTGGAAGGGATGCCGGATGCTGCGGAGCGAGGGCTGAATCTGCCGGCTCGCCGAGGCATGCCGACGGGCATCGGTGGGCTGCGCGATATCGTCAGCAACCCGATGCACGCAACCGGTGTCGGGCTGTTGTTGCATGCACGTCAACATGCCGACAACTTGGAGGCTGCCGGCATCCGTCATGGCAAAGGGTTGGGGAAAGTGTTCGATCGCATGCGGTCGTGGATGTTCGAGTTTTTCTAACTTTCGCGGACGGCTTAAGACCACGTCCGCACCATCGTCAAGGGAGGTGCCACGATGTTTTCATTTCAAGAGGAGCCGCAATCGCCCGTTCGCATCAAAGTGATCGGTGTCGGAGGAGCGGGGTGCAACGCCGTCAATACGATGATCACCGGCGGATTGTGCCGGGTCGATTTCGTGGCTGCGAATACGGATGTGCAGGCGCTCGAGCGGTCTCAGGCGTCGTATAAGATTCAGATCGGTCCGGAACGGACGCGCGGCCTCGGCGCCGGCGCCAAGCCCGAAGTGGGACGCGACGCTGCGTTGGAGAGCAAGGATGAGATTCGCGAGAGTCTGGTCGGCGCCGACATGGTGTTCGTCACCGCCGGAATGGGCGGTGGCACCGGGACGGGCGCGGCCCCGATCGTGGCCAGCATCGCGCGTGAACTGGGGATCCTGACCGTCGCGGTCGTGACCAAGCCCTTCCAGTATGAAGGACATCGACGGATGAGCCATGCCGAAGAAGGTATTCGCGATCTCGGAAGACACGTCGATACGTTGCTGATTATCCCGAATCAACGGTTGCTGGGAATCGTGGACAAGGCGACCCCATTGTTGGATGCATTCAAGGTGGCGGACGATGTCTTGCGCCAGGCGATTCAGGGCATTGCGGACGTGATCACGACGATCGGGCTGGTTAACGTCGACTTTGCCGATGTGCGGACCATCATGGCACACACGGGTCGTGCGGTGATGGGAATGGGTATCGGCCGTGGCGCCAACCGGGCACAAGAAGCCGCGCAGAAGGCGATTTGTAGTCCCTTGTTGGAAGAGGGGAGCGTCGAAGGCGCTCGCGGCGTCCTGCTGAATATTACCGGCGGCCCGAATATGTCGCTGCACGAAGTGGAAGAAGCGGCGTCGATCGTGCAGCATGCGGCGGATGCCGAAGCGAACATCATCGTCGGACAGGTCATCAATCCCGAGATCGGTGACGATCTCATCGTGACGGTGATTGCGACCGGATTCGAGCGGGAAGAACAGCCGGCATCGCGGCCGACTGCGGCCACCGAACGGCCTGCGGTGCGAACCCCCAATGGGCGCCCTGCCCAACAGGTGCTGACCGGTGTGCATGCCGCGGGATCGGATCGGCCGCATAAAGACTTGGATCGACCGACTTTCCTTCGCCGCATGGGTGAGACCAGGGAAGCGGTGGAGCGGATTGCGGTGGTCGGCGACGATGAATGGGATGTGCCGACCTTTCTTCGGAAGCAGGCCGACTGAGGACGCAGCAGTAGGGGACACTGCGAGGGCTGGAACGGGGATGGTGTCAGAGGTCATTACCGCGCCGTCGTTTGCGTCGCCCGCAGACGGGGTGGAGCATTTTTTCGGTACCCGGCTGTCGTCCGTCTCGGTGACGCCGGGTCGTGCCGCTGCGCTCGCGCCCGGGGATTGCAACCGAGGGGCAAGCGTGATCCTGTCGGTCAAACAGGTTCACGGGACCGACGCGCTGATCGTCGATCAGCCGGTGGCGCAGGGCGATGCTTTTGAAGGTGGCTGGGATGCGTTGGTCACCAATCAGTCCGGAGTCATGGTGACCGTGCGGACTGCGGATTGTGTGCCTGTGCTTCTGTGCGATCCGGAGCGACGGGTGGTTGCAGCGATCCATGCAGGCTGGCGTGGTGCGGTGGCCGGTATTGTGCCGAAGACGGTTGCCCTGATGGTGAGCCGGTTCGGGGCGACCGTGGATCGGCTGCAGATGGCAATCGGTCCTTCCGCCGGTCCCTGCTGTTATGAAGTGGATGAGCCGGTCCTTGCGCGACTGCGGGAGGTGTTTCCCGAGTGGCGGTCGGTCGTGAGGCCGGTGAACAGTCAGAAGGCCCATCTCGATTTGCGCGCATTTGTGCGTCAGCAAGCGCTGGCTGACGGGCTGGGCGCGGATCGGGTCGCAACGATCGATGCCTGCACGATCTGCCAGCCTGAGCGGTTTTATAGTTATCGCCGCGACGGTGTGGTGAAGGCCACGATGGTCAGCGGAATTGTGCTCATGCCGCACCCCTCGGCTTGATAGCGGTTCCCGGTCGGTGCGATGTCCGGAGCCTCTCGAATCACCTGCTGGGGGCGGCATAGGGTGACGCTACATATGGAGCAATCCGCAAGGCGGCAGGATGGATGCAGAGGTGGGGACGATTGCGGGTCGGGTTCGAGCGGTGCTCGACGAAATGCAACGTGCGGCCGCCCGTGCTGGGCGCCCGCCGGAGTCTGTTCGTCTGATCGCCGCGTCCAAGACCGTATCTGTTGAACGGCTGCGCCAGGCGTTGGACGCCGGCGTTCGACACCTGGGCGAGAATCGCCTTCAGGAGGCCCTGCCGAAAATCGACGCCTTGGAACGGGAAGGGGTGGTCTGGCACTTTATCGGTAACCTGCAACGCCGTAAGGTGAAGTCGGTCGTCGGGCGATTTGAGACGATTCATTCGGTCGATAGTCTCCCGTTGGCGGAAGAGATCGACCGGCAGGCAAAGGCAGCGGGGCTGCGGCAACGTGTCCTGCTGGAAGTGAATCTTGCTCGAGAAGCCAGCAAGGGAGGATTTGAGCCGAGGACACTGGTGGAGGCCCTCGAATCCCTGAACGGGCTCAAGCATCTGGATATTCGCGGCCTCATGGCCATTCCCCCACCCACTCCGACGGCGGAAGACGCCCGTCCCTACTTTCGACAACTCCGGACCCTCGCTCAGGCATTGACAGCGCGGGGATACAGGAACATTAATATGCAGGAACTCTCGATGGGCATGTCGCACGACTATCCCGTTGCGATCGAAGAGGGGGCGACATACGTGCGAGTCGGAACGGCGATTTTCGGAGCACGGGGTGAGTAAATCGATGCTGACAAAACCGATTGCATTCCTCGGCGGCGGGCAAATGGCGGAGGCCTTGATTGGCGGACTCCTGGCTGCTGGAGCCTGTGAGCCTGCATCCATTTGTGCAACGGATCCGGTCGCCGCGCGTCGCGATGTGTTGAAATCGCGCTTCGGCATTCGCGTCGGCGATGAGAATGCGAGGGCGGTCCGCGAGGCTGATTTAGTGGTTCTCGCGGTGAAACCGCAGGCGATGCCGGCGGTGCTCAGTGAGGCGGGGCCGGCCTGTGCCGGGAAATTGATCATCTCCATAGCCGCCGGCGTGACGACCACCTGGATTCGCGAACGGATCGTGCCGCCCAGAGGAATCGTCCGGGCGATGCCCAACACGCCTGCCCTGGTGCGAGAGGGCGTGACGGCAGTGACCAGTCATCCCGACTTGCAAGCCGAAGACCTGGCGGTTGTGCGGACATTGTTTGAGTCGGTCGGGTCGGTCGTGTCGGTTGAGGAACGGCTCATGGATGCAGTAACCGGCTTGAGCGGAAGTGGACCGGCTTATGTCTTTGTTGCGATTGAAGCGTTAGCCGACGGCGGAGTCCGGATGGGGTTGCCGCGGGCGACTGCGGAATTACTCGCCGCGCAGACGGTCCTGGGCGCCGCGAGAATGGTCTTGGAGCGAGGTGAGCATCCGGCCAGGTTGAAAGACCAAGTGGCCTCGCCGGGCGGCACCACGATCGCGGGGTTGTATCAGTTGGAGTCCGGAGGATTGCGGAGCTGTTTGATGGCGGCCGTTGAGGCGGCCACGAAACGTTCACAGGAGTTGGGACGCTGATGTTTGTGATGAGCAATGTGCTGCAGGGTGCGGCAACGGTGTTGGATACGGTGTTGTGGCTCTACATGTGGGTGATCATCGCGCGCGCGCTGATTTCGTGGGTCAATCCGGATCCGTGGAACCCGATCGTACAGTTTTTGGAGCGGGCGACGGAGCCGGTGCTCACGCCGATCCGTCGGCTGATAGGATGGCGCATGGGCATGGATCTGTCGCCGATGATCGCGATTCTGATCCTTGTCTTTTTGCAATATGCCGTGGTTCAATCGTTACGGGATATCGCGGTGCGGATGCATTAACCGTCGGGCAAGAGGTGTCGCATGAAAATCACTCCCATCGACATTCAGCAGATGGTCTTTCAGGTGAAATTCCGGGGTTATGACCGGGACGAAGTGAACCGGTTCCTCGAGGAACTGGCCTTGACCGTCGAGAACTTGAATCGTGAGAACAGCGCGCTTCGTGAAAAGCTGACCGCGACCGAGCAACAGGTGACCGACTTGCGACGCACCGAAGCGACGCTCTCGAACACCCTGGTCTCCGCACAAACGTTAGCCGAGGATGTGAAGCGGTCTGCGCAGCGGGAGTCCGATTTGATTGTGAAGGAAGCTGAGCTGAAGGCGAGCGAAATCATACGGCAGGCCCGGGTGAGTCTCTCCGAGATGCAACGTGGGCTCGCGGACCTTCAGAAACAACGCCTGATGATGGTGGAACGATTCCGTTCAACCATACGCTCGTTCGAGCGTATGTTGGAAGTGGAAGAAAGCGATGCCTACCAGTCGGATGCGGCTTCTGTCGAAGGGAAGCTGGCCGGCGAATCAAGTACGGCGCGTTGAGCATCCTGTGTCTCTTGGCCCACCCATTCCGCCTCGGGCCGGATTGCCAGGGGGCTCCACTTTTCCTTTCTCCCTCCCTCTCCCCGTGAGTCACATGTAGGCGTGTATCCATGGTTACCGCACATCCCATCCACGCTGCTTTGCAGTCAGCGGTCGATGCCGGTACATTTCCTGGCGCAGTGCTGGCTGTCCGATTGCAAGGGACGTTCGTCTATGAAGGTGCCGTCGGCCGCCTGTCTCTGAAGAGTGGGGACGAGCCGGTGACGAACGACACCTGTTACGACTTGGCTTCTCTGACCAAGGTGCTGGCCACTACCACGGCGTTGCTGTTGCTGATGCAGCGCGGTCAGCTGACGCTGGAACAACGGATCGACCATATTCTGAGTGAACTCCAGGGCAGTACCGCGGGTTCGGCCTCCATCCATCAGTTGCTCACGCATAGCTCGGGGCTTCCCGGTTGGCGGCCCTACTACGAGCGGCTCGCGTGGCTCGAGGCGGGCCAGTCCGAATGTCCGGGACGTACCGCGGCGCGAGAGGCGGTGCTGGGCTACGTGGCGCAGGAGGAGTCGGTCTATGAGCGGGGGTCGCGCAGTCTCTACAGCGACCTGGGGTTCATGTTACTGGGATGGGTGGTGGAGCGCGTGGCCGGTGAGTCGCTGGACCAATTCTGCAGAAACCAGATCTACCGACCGCTCGAGGCACGGCCGCTTGCATACATTCCGCGCGGGTCGCAGACTACTTCTGCGGCCTCATTCGAATCACATGCGATCGCTCCGACCGAAGACGATCCGTGGAGGGGACGCCTGTTGTGCGGAGAAGTACACGACGAGAATGCTTTTGCACTGGGCGGTGTGGCCGGCCATGCCGGACTGTTCGGCAGTGCGCGCGCGGTACTCGCGGTGGCGAAAGCTTGGATGGATGGCCGGCTCGGAAGGGCGGGCTTGTTACGTCCTGAACTCGTCACCTTGTTTACAACCAGGCAGCGGGGAATACCTCATGCCAGTTGGGCTTTGGGATGGGATACGCCGTCGGCCCCGTCCTCTTCCGGGACGCGCTTTTCGTCCGAATCATTCGGGCATCTCGGTTATACCGGGACTTCGCTCTGGATTGATCCGGTCAGGGAATTGGAGGTGGTGTTGCTTTCCAATCGGGTACATCCGACGCGGAGGAATGAACGGATCAAGACATTCCGTCCGCTTATTCACGATCTGATTGTCCGGGAATTGCTGGGCGCCTAGGCCGGCAGGTCTGGATAATCGGTCCAGGTCTCTTTTTCGGCGAGATAGCGGTTGCCCTTAAAGTTCAGACGGGTGCGCAGCCGGGTAAACCCGACCTTCATGAGCTTCTCCACGACGGCCTTGACGGCAGCACTGGTGGTGGAGTGCGCGGGCCCCTCGACGGCGTACGCCTCATAGGTGACTTTCCCCGTATAACCGGCGGGGACGCGGCTGACGAGCACCGCTCGATTAAAATAACGGTCGCTCGGGTCGATCCCCTCGACTTGATGTCGTTCGATTAGGCCCTCTTTCTTGAAGAGGAGTGGCAGTCCACTCATACAAACCTCCGTCCATCATTCGCAGGGAGCGTCTTACGGGTCCCGATTATAGGGACCTCCTTTCCGGAGTGCAACCGTCGTTGACAAGGTTCTCCGGGGGTTTCTATGATGCGCGATTCGCGTGACATCGTTCGCTGGTCGAGGGGCCGATTCGAACGCCATCTGTTTTGATGAACATGAACGTTCCCAACAGCCTGACGATGCTGCGCATCCTGTTGATCCCGGTGTATGTGGGGTTGCTCAACTATGAGCAATTCGACTACGCGTTGGCGACGCTCTTTATTGCCGGGTTGACGGATGCTCTCGACGGAATCATCGCCCGTGTGGCCGATCAACGGACCAGACTCGGCGAAGTGCTGGATCCTCTGGCGGATAAACTCCTGTTGACGACGGGGTTCATTACGCTCTCCGTGATGCATCTGGTCCCGCTTTGGCTGACGATTTTGGTGGTCAGTCGCGATCTCATGTTGATGTTGGGAGCGGCCGTCGCCCATTTTACCCATACCCAGGTCGATATCTCGCCGACCGTGCTGGGGAAGGGCACTACCTTGATCCAACTTGCCACGCTGGTCGCCATCATATTCTTTGCCTCCCGTCGGCTCGATCTCGCCATGCTCGACCCGCTTCTGTATCTCATGGGTGGGGTGACCCTCACGTCCGGTCTGCATTATCTCTCCCGGGGTTATTGCCGCATTACCTCCAGCCAGATCTAGCCCGGACTGGTACGTGAATCCAAGGTAATACCGAACAGGATCTTAGTGCGATGCCGCATTGGTGGCGGCGTTTACCCGCCTGTGCCGCAGGTCCGCTTTCGTGCATTCGTTTGACAGTTTTTAGGTCGTCTTATAGACTTCGATCATAGTTTCCCGCTGCATACGTACGTGTCCTACCTGGGGTTCAAAGGAGTGGAAACCGCGTTATGAGTACATTCGCCTATGTCGGACGGAACCGCCAGGGTGCTGTGAAGAAGGGCGAACTCACCGCCAAGACCAGGGACGAGGCGGTCGAGCAGCTTCGAAAGCAGCAGGTCGTCGTGACCAGCCTGGAAGAAAAGTCCGGCATGGGAGGAAAGTTCAAGTTTAGCCTAGGGAGTGGGCTTACCGACAAGGATCTGGTGGTCTTCACCCGCCAGTTCGGCACGATGATCAATGCCGGGTTGCCCCTGATCCAATGCCTCGACATTCTCTCCACCCAGTCTGAAAACAAAGTCCTGCGTGAAACGGTCGGCGACGTGAAGAACAGCGTAGAAGCCGGCTCGACGTTCTCCGATGCGTTGAAGCGGCACCCGAAAGTGTTCGACGACCTCTATGTGAACATGATCCATGCGGGTGAGGTCGGCGGTCTCCTCGATACGATTCTGACTCGTCTGGCGAAGCACATCGAAAAGGCGATGAAGCTGAAGGGCCAGATCAAGTCGGCCATGGTTTATCCCACCGCCATTGTCGGGGTGGCCGTCATCATCATCAGTGTCTTAATGGTGTGGGTCATTCCCGTGTTCGCCCAGATGTTTATGGAAATGTCGGGCGGAAAGGTCGGATTACCTGGTCCCACCCAGATCGTGATCAATGTCAGTAACTTTTTCCAGAGTTACTGGTATGCCATGGGCGGTGCCATGGTGGCCACGGCCATTGCGATCAAGCGGTACTATGCCACCGTGAACGGGCGTGTCGTGATCGACCGGCTGCTGCTCAAGGTTCCGATTGTCGGCGACTTGATCAGAAAAGCCTCCGTCGCGAAGTTCACCCGCACCCTTGGCACGCTCATCACCAGCGGTGTGCCGTTGCTCGAGGGGTTGAGCATCTGCGCCAAGACATCCGGCAACAAAGTCATTGAGGAAGCACTCATGAATGCGCGGGTGAGCATCAGCGGCGGAAAGACGATCTCCGAGCCGTTGGCCAAGTGCAATGTGTTTCCCAAAATGGTCACGCACATGATCGCCGTCGGCGAGTCCACCGGCGCCCTCGATGCCATGCTGGGCAAGATCGCAGACTTCTATGAGGACGAGGTCGATCAGGCGGTCGAGACGCTGACCTCGCTGCTTGAACCGATCATGATGGTAGTGTTGGGTACGATCATCGGGTTTATCGTCATCGCGATGTATCTTCCGATCTTCACGATGGCGCAGGCCATCCAATAGCGACGCTGCACAGTCTCGACCGTTCTCCGCGCATGGCCCGATCATCGAAACGGGCCGTGCGCTGCACATCCATCAGGGCAATGCGCCCCCCATGCTGTCCTCCACCCTTCCTCCTCAAATGGCCGTCGTTGGGCCATCCCTCAACCCCGGTCCTCTGAGGTCACCACTGGCAGATCCGCCTCATATGTCGCAGGGCGAGCGCTCGATGCCCGAGCTCAAGACGAGGCTGCATTGGCTCATGGGCCTGCGTGTGGTCGTTGTGACGCTGATGCTGGGGCTGTCCCTGGCGTTTCAGTCGACACGCGGCGAATCGGCGCCCACCTTTACCGCATTAATCGTCTTCACTTACGCCATTACCATCGCGTATGCGCTGGTGCTGAGGAGACTCACGTCTCCCGCTGCTCATACCGCGTTCACCTGGGTGCAGATCGGAGTCGATATCGTACTCGAGACGGTCCTTATCGTGACGACCGGCGGTGTCGAGAGTCCGTTTGCGGTGTTGTACGTCATCACGGTGACGGTTGCCAGCCTGGTTCCGCACCGACGTGTCGGCATTCTTACGGGCGTCGGCTGTACCCTCCTGTTCGGTGGCACTACGGTCATTCAATATTTCGGGTTCCTCCAGGCCGCCGTCTGGCTGCCTCCCAGCAAGTTGGAAGGGCCTGAAGTGCTGCAGACATTTGAGGTGTATGGGCTGGCGTTCTTGGTGGTTGGGTTCTTGAGCGGGGCGTTGGCGGACCAACTTCACCATGCCGATCAATCGTTGCGCGAGAAGGAGCAGGGGCTCAACCGGCTGCAGGTCTTTCACGAGAGTATCGTGCGAAGCATCAGCAGCGGAGTGTTTACGACCGATGAGGAAGGGCGGATCACGTCCTTCAATCCGGCGGCGCATGAGGTCACCGGCTATGCCTTTGCTGACGTGCAGGGACGCCTCTGGCGGGAAGTCTTCAATTGGCACCCCGCCGATCCGGATCAGGAGTCTGCGTTGACCTCTCTGTCTCCCTTGCGATTTGAGGTGGAATGTTCGCATGCCGACGGCAGCCGTTTGGTGCTGGGAATGACGGTGTCTCCGTTACATGAACAGGGCACGCAGCGCGGCTTGGTTTGTGTTTTCAAGGATCTGACGCAAATCCGTTACTTGGAGCAGGAGATGCGCCGGCGGGAATGGCTGGCCAATCTCGGTGAGATGTCGGCGGGTATGGCGCATGAAATCCGCAATCCGCTCGGCGCGCTTGCGGGGGCGATGCAGATGTTGCGGCAGGATGTCGGGGCTGACGAGACCAGTCAACGCTTGATGGATATTGCAATTCGGGAGGCCCGTCGACTCGACAATATCATCACCGAGTTTCTGCAGTATGCCCGCCCGCCTGCGTTGAATCTGGCCGAACACGATTTGAACAAAGTCCTTGCCGATACGTTGGATCTGATCCAACATGAAGCGCGGTCTCGAACCGGCATCACCATCGTCTCCCGAATGGCGTCGAACCAACTCATGGCGCAGGTCGATCAAGACCAGCTAAGGCAGGTCTTCTGGAATTTAGCCACCAATGCTTTCGATGCGATGTCCTCCGGTGGGTCGTTGACGATCGCCACCGGGGTGCGGCGGGTGGAGGTCGGTGGCCGCCGGTCCGACGTCATCGAAATCGCATTCCAGGATCACGGGGAAGGCATTCCCAGACAGAATTTCGACAAGATCTTTCTGCCGTTTTTTACCACGAAAAAAGAAGGCTCCGGGCTGGGGCTGGCGCAGGTCCATCGTATTGTGGAGTTGCACGAGGGATGGATCAAGGTCGAGAGTGAGGTCGGGCACGGGGCAAGGTTTGTGGTCTGTCTCCCGCTGTCCGCAGAGACGGGGATCCGGTTGCGGCATGAAGGAAGGGAACCGTGGAAAAGATTCTAGTGGCCGACGACGAGCAGGGCTTGCGCGAAGTGTTGAGCATCATGCTCAAGCGGGCCGGATATGCTGTGACCGTGGCGTCGGACGGGGACGAAGCGATCGCGCAAGTGCAAAAGGAGATTTTTGATCTCGTCATCACCGACCTCAAGATGCCGAGAGTGGGTGGGCTCGAGGTGCTGAAGGCCGTCAAGGCCGCGTCTCCGGACACCGTGGTTCTGATGATTACGGCCTTTGCATCCGCCGACTCGGCGGTGGAGGCGATGAAGCACGGTGCATACGACTATCTCACGAAGCCGTTCCAGGTCGATGAAGTGCAACTGATTATCCGCAACGCCATCGAGCGGCGCCGGTTGTCGACTGAGAACATGCTCCTGAAGCGGGAGCTGGCCAGCCAGTCGTCGTTCTCGCAGATTATCGGCCAGAGCGAGGCGATGCAGAAGGTCTATGACGTCATCAAGAAGGTCGCCGATTCAAAGAGCAATGTGTTGATCGGGGGTGAAAGCGGGACCGGCAAGGAGTTGGTCGCCCGGGCGATTCACTTTAATAGTGCGCGCGCCTCCATGCCGTTTGTGACTGTGAACTGCAGCGCGGTGCCGGAGACGCTGCTCGAAAGCGAACTGTTCGGCCACATGAAAGGTTCTTTCACAGGGGCGATCTCCAACAAGGCCGGTCTGTTCGAAGTAGCAAACGGCGGCACGATTTTTCTCGATGAGATCGGCGATACGACACCGGCCATCCAGGTGAAGCTGTTGCGGGTGATTCAGGAGCGGGAGTTCCGGCGGGTGGGCGGGACGCAGGATGTGAAGGTGGATGTCCGCATCGTCGCGGCCACGAACCGAGATCTGGAGAAAGCCGTCGCAGAGGGCGCTTTTCGCGAAGATCTCTACTATCGGCTGGACGTGATTCCGATCAAGCTTCCGCCGCTGCGCATGCGGACCGGCGATATTCCGCTGTTGAGCCAACATTTCCTGGAGAAATTTGCCAAGGAAAGTGGTAAACCAGTGCCGACGATGAGCCAGGAGGCCATGCGCGTGCTGTTGGCGCATGAGTGGC
>JBEIQG010000012.1:0-33715 GCA_040376625.1 Nitrospira sp.
CCGGCGGCGCAGACGGCATCATGCGAGCGTCGCAGGAAGGCGCCGGCCGGGAGCATAGTTTCGGCGTGAATATCATGCTGCCGTTCGAACAGGGCGCCAACGCCGTCATCGCCGACGACCCCAAGCTCGTCACTTTTAAGTACTTCTTCACCCGTAAGCTGATGTTCCAAAAAGAGTCGCACGCGATTGCATTGTTTCCGGGCGGATTCGGAACCCATGACGAGGGATTCGAGATCATGACCCTGGTGCAAACCGGCAAGAGCGACCCCAAACCGATCGTCTGCCTCCAAGCGCCCGGCTGCGACTACTGGGATCACTGGAATTCCTTCATCACCGAACAATTGCTGAAGCGACGCCTGATCAATGCGGAAGATCTCTCCCTGTTTACCATCGTTGATAACGTCGAAGATGCCGTGACGGAGATCCGCACGTTCTACCGGCGCTATCACTCACTCCGGTTCGTTGGCCGCCAGCTCGCGATCAGGCTGAAAACCCCATTGACGGACGCGCAGGTCGAGGAAGTACAGAAGCAATTCAGCGATCTGCTGACGGAAGGCACATTCGAACAGCGGGCCTCGCTCCCCGAGGAGATCGATGAGCCGGGGCTGAAGGATCTCGCGCGATTGACCTTTTCGTTCAACCGCCGAAATGCCGGACGCCTCCGACAACTGATCAACCACTTGAACCAGCTTCCTTCGACGGCCTAACCGGAATCCTGCGCGATGCCGACCCCACCAATCGGCATCGCGTATTCTGCCGAAATTGCCCTTTAGTCTCCATGAACGGACATGCTAAGGTGGTTGGCCTATGAGCGCCGCCATCATGCGAAGTCATGCCGCTTCTCCTCCTTCCCTGATTCTCTATCATGCGGAATGTGCGGATGGGTTCGGTGCCGCCTGGGCTATTTGGCGTCGCTACCCCAACGCAGACTATCGCCCCGTGAAACATGGCGAAGGCCCGCCGGCCCATCTGGCCGGTCATCATATCGTCATCGTGGATTTCAGCTATGCCAGGCCGACGCTGGAAGCCATCGCCAAGGAGGCGGGTAGCCTGGTGGTTCTGGACCATCACATCACGGCCGAAAAAACCCTGGCCGACTTGCCCTATGCTTACTTCGACCAGAAGAAGTCCGGCGCGGTGCTTGCGTGGGAATGGGCTCATGATGAGCCGGCTCCATGGTTGTTACGATACATTCAGGACAAGGATCTCTGGAACTGGTCGCTTCCGAACAGCCGGGAAATCAGCGCCGCACTGGCCTCGTATCCGTTCGATTTCCAGCTCTGGACCAGCTTCGAACAGCAGGAGTTAGAGCGGGAAGGGCGGGCGATTCTCCGCTACGAAAATGAGCTCGTCACGAAACTGGCCTCGCACGCGAGCCTGGTGCAGTTTGAAGGGAAGACCGTCCCCGCAGTTCAAAGCGCAGTCCTCACCAGCCAAATCGGTGAACGACTCTCCGCCGACTACCCGTTCTGCCTCATCTGGCATGACCGCAACGGACGACGGTACTACAGCATGCGTTCCCGGGAGGAGGGAACCGATGTGGGCTCAATCGCCGCATCATTCGGCGGAGGAGGCCATACGCATGCGGCCGGGTTCTCCCTTCCGTTGCAAGCCGACGGCTCGCTCCCTCCCAATCCCCGGCTTCCTCGACCGGCGCCGTAACAGCCGCACCACCCAGGGATCGCCATGCTGCCCCTCAACGACGACAACCCGACCGAAGATACACCGGTCGTCACCATCACATTCATCGTCGCCTGTTGCCTCGTGTTCTTCTACCAAAGTTCGCTTCTTCCGGGCCCTGGTGAAACTTTCGTCTATCAATATGGAGCGATTCCGGCTGTTGTCTTTGGTCACGCGGCACTTCCGCCTGAAGTCATGACGATCCCTCCCTATTCGACGGTGTTAACCAGCCTGTTCCTGCACGGCAGTTGGATGCACCTGATCGGCAACATGTTGTACCTCTGGGTTTTCGGCAACAATATTGAAGACATTATGGGCCATGCCAGATTTATCCTGTTCTACGTGTTATGCGGCGTCCTGGCGGCATTGAGTCATGCCCTGACCGACCCAACTTCCACCGTGCCGATGGTGGGGGCGAGCGGGGCGATTTCCGGCATATTAGGTGCCTACCTGTTGCTGTTTCCCCACGCGCGAGTGTTGTTGCTCGCCCCGGTGGTCGGCACCACCTATGTGCCGGCCGGCATCGTGCTGGGGTTCTGGTTCGTGATGCAGCTCTTGAACGGCGGCGCGAGCCTCGGCTCACAAGGCGGCGGGGTGGCTTTCTTCGCACACATCGGTGGATTCGTTGCGGGGATGGTTCTGATCGGCCTATTCAAACGACCGGAAGTGCGCTTCTTCACACCCGGACGCACCAGATCCTGGCGCTATTAGTCCGAATTATTACACAAGGGTTCGCGAGAAAACTGCTGGGGCGCCATGGGAGACGGGCGCGCGGTGCCGCGAGGGCGGGAAACATCCCTGAAACTGTCTGTTGGCCGATCGAGCGGCGTGCAGGCGTCCGCAGTAAAAGCCTTCGTCAGTCACGGGGGCTAGGGCGCACTCGGCCACTCACACGTCCAACAGTTCACGAATCTTTCCCGCCAGATCATGCTGCCGATACGGCTGCTGCAGGAAATACTTCCTATTGACCCGATGGCTGGCGATCGTGTCGTCCGAGAACCCGGACACGAACAACGCCTTCATCTTGGGGTGTTGAAGGACCAGACGCTTCGCGAGTTCCCGACCACTGATCTCCGGCATCGAGAGGTGGCTGACGGTGAGATGAATCGGTCCAGGATGCTGCTGAGCCACCAACAACGCCTCGACTGCAGACCCCGCCTCCAATACCTGATACCGATGGTGCTGGAGCGTCGAGGAAGCCAGTTTTCGCGTAATCTCGTCTTCCTCTACCAGCAACACTGTCTCGGCTCCCGTTGAGAGCGCCCCGCTGAGAACTCTCGTATCCCGCACGACACCGTTTCGCTCAACCAGGGGGAAGTAGACCCGTACCGTTGTCCCCTGCCCGGGCTGGCTCTGCACCTCGACTGTGCCCCCGTATTGCCGAACAATCCCATAGACCAACGTCAGTCCCAGACCGGCGTGGGTCTCTTTCGTTGAGAAAAACGGTTCGAACATCTGTGATTGCACATCCAGGTTCATTCCGCCGCCGTTGTCACTCACAGCGATCCGTGCCATGCGTTTCCGGGGGTTCTTTTCCAGTTGCTCGGCGGGAAGCAGCTCGCCGGTGACGACTTCCAGCGCAATCTCCACACGCCCCGTCTTCGGCATCGCATCCCGCGCATTAGCGACCAAGTGTAACAACGTCTGCTCCAAGCGGTCATGCCCGATTTCCACCAGGACCGGGATCGACTCGTTCGGCAGCCGCAAATCGATGCGACCCGGCAACAATGCCTCAAACGTATCGCGCATCAACTCGATTGCCGGGCTCAGCGACAGGGTATCCCGGATCGTCGTCTCCTGAACGCGGAGCGCCAACAACTGCGCCGTCAGCGTGGCAGCCCGTTCCCCGCTTCGAAAAATCTCTTCCACCGGCCGCTGCAGGGGATCATCCGGTTTCAACTTTGAGACGATGACACCGGTTTGACTCCCGATCACTGCCAGAACCTGGTTGAACTCATTGGCCAATCTGGACGCCAGGCGGCCCACCGCCTCGAACTTTTGGGCTTCGCGAAGCTGCCGCTCCAAGCCGGTTCGCTCCACCATGCCGTGACGAATTTCCCGATTCGCGCGTGACAACCCCTGCTTCAATCCCTGCACGCGGGTTTCGAGTTGCGTCCGTCGTTCCTCCAACACCTGCTCCGACTGCTTTAATCCCTGTACGTTTTCCCGCAGCAGGCGATTGCGACGGCGTTCGGTGGCGACCGTTTCAAGCGTTAACCCATAAAAGACCGACATGATCAGCAACACGGGAATACCCAAAAGATGCCCCACCTCGAGGCCCCCCGACTGCATCGCATGTTCGTAGACCAACACGCCGTACCCGGCGCAAATCACCGTCGAAAGACCGAGCAGTTGCCTGAGCGACGGGGCTGACGAGGCGATCAAGAGGAGGAGAAAATACGTGAGGTACAGCTCCGAGCTGGCGGTCCCGGAGAGATAAATCGTTCCTGTCACAAACAGCGTATTGATACTGATCAACGCGCCGGGAAACCAGGCGCTCTCCAAGAGGTTTCGCGGCAACAGCATGATGCCGCAGCTGATCAGGATCAGGCCGGCAGCCACCATGAGGCTCACCCGATGTCCGAAGATCGTCTCGTTGCTGACCAGCAATTCGTACGAGAGTATACCGGCCACCAGGCTTTGCAGAAAAATCGTTCGGGTTCGTGAATGATCGAGCAGCCGCCCCAGGCCTCTGATGTTGGGATGACGTCCGGTTTGATCGAGATCGGAAGAGGAAAATGAAACGCTCACGATCGCGCCTGCCTTTAGTGGAAGAGTGTGACGCCTGCCGGAAGAGCAGCAAGTCCTGTACCCTTCATCACCGAACGGCAAGTCGTCGCATTATCAGGAGGCGCCAGCAGACAGGTGCTCAGGAAGGGCCGGATCGCTCGCGCATGATCACAAAAACGAACGGACCCGATTTCGACAGACTGCGCTAACGGACGCGAATGAGCAGCGCGTCAACGACGGGCGATGCACATCGCCTGTGCGGAGCACTTATACGTGAGGCAGGGCAAGGCGCGACCGGAAAGCCGACGCTCTGTTCAGGGCTTCTTCACGGGAGACGGCCAGGAAAGAAATGTGCCCCATCTTCCGCTTGGGACGCGTCACACGTTTCCCGTACAAGTGGACCACGGCACCCGGTTCACGCAGTAGATCTTGCGCCGCGGGAGACACGGTGGCGAACCGCACCTCGTCACCGATGAGATTGAGCATGACCGTCGGGCTCAGCAGGCGCACTTCGCCAAGTGGAAGCCCACACAGAACGCGGACCTGTTGTTCGAATTGCGACACCGTGCAGGCGTCCAACGAATAGTGCCCGGAGTTATGCGGCCTGGGCGCGACCTCGTTGATGAGTAGCCGGCCATTCGCCATGAGAAATAACTCCACGCAGAACACCCCTATCCCATCCAGAGCCTCCACTGCGCTTCGTGCTATCTCGGTAGCCAGATCGGCCACCGGTACGGGCACATCGGCTGGAACGGTGGTCTGACGAAGAATTCCGTCTTCATGCACATTTTCGACGAGCGGGTAGGTTCGCACCGCCCCGTCAATGCCCCGCACCACCAGAATAGAAATCTCGCGTTCGAAGGGCAACCAGGCTTCCAAAATCCAACGTGCACCAGGTCGCCGGCTTCGAGCCAGATCGTTCTGCGCGACGACGCAATCCTCCGGGCGAGTGATTTTCCATTGCCCTTTGCCATCATACCCGGCCGTGGCGGTCTTGCACACCAGCGGGTATTCCAACACCGCCTGCCGGCTGAGGTCCTCAGGCGACGAGATCGCGTGAAATGCGGGGACAGGCAATCCATGAGCCTGGAGAAAGGTTTTCTGCTCGATTCGATCCTGAATCACACGAAGCACCCGGCCAGACGGTCGCACCGGCACCTCGCGCTCCAATTGCTCGCAGAGGTCGGCAGGCACATTTTCCCATTCATACGTGACGGCACGGACACGTCTCATAAAATCCTGACGCGCGGCCGCGTCCGTAAATGGCTCGACGAGGGAAAAGTCGGCCAGCCGGTGGGCCGGCGCTTCGAGATCGGGATCCCACACAGCTACCGCATACCCTAAACGCCGGGCCGCGGTTGCGAACATTGCACCGAGCTGTCCGCCTCCCAGCACACCCAGAGTCGCGCCGGGATCGATGGTTGGCGCATTCACGACCGGCGGCTCGTTCGGGAGCTTCGTCCCGTCCGCAAGGGAGGAGCCAGTCGGGTATCGTCCTGCGAATCGAGCACCGACTGGGTTTGATTGAGACGAAACCGTTCGACACGTTGCCTGATCGCGACCGACCGGAGCCCGAGTATTTGCGCGGCCAGGATAGCGGCATTCTCCGCACCCCCGATGGCAACCGTCGCCACCGGAATACCTCTGGGCATCTGCACGATGGACAGCAGCGAGTCCAGCCCTCTCAGATTCTCCGTGGGGATGGGAACCCCGATCACCGGCAACGAGGTCTTCGCCGCCAGCATTCCCGGGAGATGAGCGGCACCACCGGCGCCCGCAATAATGACCTGAATCCCCCGGTCGATCGCCTGTTCCGCGTAGGCGAAGAGTCGGTCCGGAGTCCGATGGGCAGAGACCACCAGGAGCTCATTGGGAATTCCAAGCTCGTTCAGCATGGCCACGGCCTTTTCCAGGATCGGGAAATCCGACTTGCTTCCGCCCAGCACCCCAACAGACGCCCGTACTGCTGGATTGTTCTTTGACATGTGAGAGGCCACCTTTGGCTGAAGGAATGAACGATGCGGCGAACCTTAGCTTTTCTCTACTGACAGGGTCAAGCCGGACCGGGCGGAACCCCTCATTGAATTGACCAAGTCCTCGCCAATCCACTATGATACGCTGTGCGTTTCTCCGTAATTGACTGTGCCCTGGAGGGGACACGTGCAGCGTATCCGTGAAGGGCTCAAAAGCAGACTTCGCTCCCTGGTCCATCAACGCACCGGTCTGGACGAAATGGCGGTCGATGATCTTGCGATATCGACCCAGCTCCAGTCGTGGGAAGCGGTTCAAATTCCTGAGCGGCTTCGCTTTTCTTCACGCCTGGCCATTCTCCTGGTCGGCTTCTTCATTCTCATCGTCGCGTTCGTTCCCTGGACACAAACCATCACCGTCACCGGCCAGCTGTCGGCCTATACCCCATTTGAACGACCGCAGGACGTCGAGGCCCAGATCACCGGCCGCATCAGAAAGTGGCACGTCTTCGAGGGTGTGCGGGTCACGGCAGGCGATGTAATTCTCGAACTCGATGACTACGATCCCAACTTTATGGCTCCGGATCTCCTAAGCCTCCTCGAACAACGCAAGAAAGCCTTGGAGGACACCCGAAAGGCGGCCTTGAGCCGAGCCGATCAGCTCGATAAGCGGATCAAGGAGATGCAAAACCTTGTGAAGGCTGCCGTCCCTTCGGCAGGTGCCCGCGTCCTCGAGGCGGAAAGCAAGGTGCGCGAAGCAAGGCAGAAAATCGAAGCCGCCAAGATTGCCGTCGCCACGGCCGAGCTCAATGTCGAACGGCATCAGCAATTGGCGCAACAAGGACTGGTCTCCCAACGCGAACTGGAACTCACCATTCAATCCGCCATCGCTAGCAAAGCGGATCTGCAAGGCGCCCAGGCCAACCTGACCGCCGCCGAGCAAGGCATGAGAGCGCTGAGCTTCGGGCGGGAACAGGTGAACGCGGAAGTCCTGCAACGTCTCCTCGACGCGGAAGCGGCGCGCGATGCTTCGATCGGAGAAGCGGCGCGAGCCGCCGATCAAGTCGCGGATGTCTCGTTACGCCTCTCCAATGCGAATCAGCGGCGCGTGGCCGGCCGCATTCTTTCTCCCATCGACGGTACCGTGGTGAAAATGGCGCAGGCCGGCGCGGGCGAAACCGTGCGTCCCGGGGACAAACTCGTCAGAATTTCACCAAGCAGCACGGACAAGGCCATCGAAATGGTCGCCGACGGCATCGACGCGCCGCTGTTGAATGTCGGCCGCAAAGTCAAAATTCTCTTCTACGGCATTCCCGCCATCCCGTTGCCGGCTTGGCCGGAACTGATGGCCGGAACGTACTCCGGCGTTGTCAAAGTCATCGACCAGGTGGACGACGGAAAAGGCAACTTCCGCTTCTGGGTCGTCCCTGACCTGGAGGAACGCCCCTGGCCTCCTCAAGAACATGTCCGCCAGGGCACCAAAGCCATGGGGTGGGTCATTCTCAATCGTGTCCCGCTCTGGTACGAGCTGTGGCGCCGCTTCAATCTGTTTCCGCCCGACTATCAGGAACGGCCCCCGAGCTTGATCGATACGCTCTTGCCGAAAGCCGGTCGCGGGGCCAAGTAACCGGCCCCTTCCCACCGGCCTCCAGGCCGAAGCGCTCATTTCATTCGACCTTGTTCTCTCTTGTTTAAACTCAGAAAGGAGTGCGTTCATGAAGATCCATGCCTGGGTACTTGCCCTAGCCGCCTGCGGGCTCTGCTCGCTGCCTGACCCCGCTCTGTCGGCGGAGGAGACGGCCAAACCACGCACGCTCCCGCCTATTCCGCTCTCGTTGAACGAAGTCCATGCCTGGATCGATCGATCCCACCCGCTCCTGAAGGGAGCCGGCACCGAAAAAACCTCAGCGCGGGGGAAAATGCTCAAAGCCCTGGGAGCCTTCGAGCCCGTCTTCGTGAACGACACGGAAATCGAGCGATTTATCGAGAAAGGAACCACTAAAACGCAGAGCGTCGGCTTCAACGATACGCTGGTCGAAGCGCGCACGCCTTGGGGGTTCCGCGGCAGCGCGGGCGTTCGGCAGTCCATCGGCGACGCCAAGATCCCGGACCTCGGCTTCGGCAACGGCCAACAGGTCATTCTCGGTGGCTTTCTGCCTCTCCTCAAGGGACTCATGATCAACCCGGAGAATGCCGAACTCCAGCGGTCGGAGCTGGCTGATCCGCGCGCCGATGTCAAAATCTCCCAAACTAGGCAAGACCTGTTCCTCGCAGGCGCCACCCAGTTCTGGGATTGGGTCTCGGCGGCAAAGTTCGTGGATGTGCAGCGCCGGGCCCTGGGCGTCGCGGAGGAACGGTTGCGGCAGGTCGAAGGCAGAGCCAAAGCCGGGGCCGTCGCCCCCTTGGACGTCGTCGAGGCCGGTCAGGAAGTCCAGCGTCGACGCGAGATCGCCATTGCGGCACAACGAGCCGTGGAGCAGGAGCAATATAGGATGTCGATGTTCCTCTGGGAAAATCAAACGCCCACTGCGCCACAACTGGAGCGAGCGCCGGATTTCCCGCCCCCGTCCGCCGTGCCGACCCCTGAAATCGTTCGAGCCGACAAACTGCAGGCAAAAACCGATCGGCCGGAAATTCGCGAAGTCGATATCGAAGCCAAGGTCAACAACATCGACCTCGAACTGGCCAAGAACAACCTGCTGCCCAGCCTCGATCTCGAAGCGGCGCCGGCCCGGGCGCCGGAGAAATTCGTCCTCGGCCTCGGCTACCGGTTCGGCGTGGAGTTGCGCATGCCGATCCTGCAGCGAAGGAGCCGCGGCGAAGTAATGGAAGCACAGGCACAGGCCGATCGTCTGCTGATGGTGCAGAAATACCGCGAGCAGCAAGTGGTCGTCGATGTCGACAACGCACTCTCAGCCATCGAACGCGCGAAAGAGCGGGTAGCCGCAGCGGCCGAGTCACTCCGCATGGCCAAAACATTGGAAGAGGGAGAGCGCTTTCGATTCAGCTTGGGCGCCACCAGCGTCCTGTTTGTGAATCTGCGCGAGCGAAATTCCGTCGATTCGGAAATGCAACTGGTACGCGCGAAGGCAGATTACCAGAAGGCGCTGGCCCTGTATCAGTGGGCCACCGGAACATGGGCACGGAGTCAGCCATCCGCGGTGCCGGTGAACTACCGCGTAGGGGCGAGCTTCTCCAAATAGTGGTATTTTGAGGCCTGCTCTGATAGGTTTTAGCCGACGAGGCGACCCGGCACAGACGGGCCACCTCCACCGCTTCAGACTGCTCGTGAAGGGACACGGCAAGGGGCCCGGTCAGGTTTTGCAGGAGTAACGCGATGGCCCAAGACCATTCCGGCAATCAGAGCAATCTGTTCCAAGCAGTCATCGGCCATCTCGGACTCTTCTTCCGCCTGGAACAACGTATCCTCGGACTCATAGGATCCTACTCGATCGCGATCGGGCTCTTTGCTCTGATCGTTCCCCTCACGGTTCAGGAACTCGTCAATACCTTCGCGTTCGCCCTCCAACCCATTACCATCGTCACCCTAGCCGCGGTCATGGTGGCCGCGCTGTTATTTGTCGGCGCCTTCCGGGCCCTGCAGTATTACGCCGTGGAGGTACTGGAGCGCCGCATTTTTGCCCGGGTCGCCATCGCAATGGCCCAGCAACTTCCGCATCTGCGCTACCAGGGCTTCAAACCCCGCTTTGCCAACTACTTCATGGAAACCATCCTCATGCAGCGGGCTGTCTCAGTCCTGCTGGTCGATCTGATCAACGTGATCGTCGGCGGGGCGGTCGGCATGACCATCCTGGTTTTCTATCACCCCTATTTCCTGCTCTTCAATGCGATCCTGCTGATCGGATTCAATGTGGTGTTTTTCCTCATGAGCCATGGTGGCCTCAAGGCCGACATTGACCTCTCTCATGCGAAATACGACACGCTGCACTGGTTCCAGGAGATCGCGTACAACCTGCTTCATTTCAAATCGACGGATAGCCAGGCGCTCCTGATTAAAAAGACGGACCAGCTGGTGGATAGCTATATCGGCGTGCGCAGAACGCGCTTCGGGATTCTGATCCGGCAGTACCTGGGGTCACTCGGATGGCAGGCGGTTGTGCACAGCGGTCTCATCGCAACGGCCGGCTGGCTTCTGGGCATCGGGCAGTTGACGCTTGGGCAATTTGTCGCCGCCGAAGTCGTGGTGAGCGGCATCCTGTCGAGCTTCGATGGGGTCGTAAAGCGAATGGGGCATATCTATTACTTTCTGACCGCATTGACGGAGCTGAATTTCTTATTCTCGCTCCCGAAGGACCAGGATACGGCGACCCTCTCCATCCCGCTCCCGGACCCGACCGTGCACGGCATTCGAGTCACCTGTAAAGATCTGACGTTCGCTCCCGCCGGCGGACCGGCCGTCTTCGAGGGCTTCAATCTGGAAGTCACGCCGGGCGAAAAGATCGGCATCTATGCGGACAACACGATAGCGAAGACTGCGCTGGCCAGGGTGCTGGGCGGTTTGGAATTCCCCACGTCAGGTGTGATCCGCTACAATGGCGTCGACCTCCGGCACCTCAACCTGGACTCTGTCAACCGGTTCAGAGGATTCATTCTGGACTCGCAGATGTCTTTGTTCGAAGGCACACTAGAAGAGAACATCGTGCTTGGACGGGAGTATATCCCCTACAGCGATGTGCGATGGGCGTTACGCTTTACCGAGCTGGAAGAGGAAGTCGATGCTCTCCCCCAAGGCCTCAAAACCCACGTTCGGGCTGCCGGTCAAATTTTTGCGCCGACTCAAATCGTACGCATCCTGATCGCGCGGGCGATCCTAGGTCGCCCGCAACTCCTCATCTTCGAGGGGATCCTCCACAACATGCATCCCGCAATGCGCGAGACGATTCTCCGCCGCCTCTGCAGCAAGGAAGAGCCGTGGTCGGTCATTTTCGTCTCGAACGATCCCAACCTGACCTCGCATGTCGACCGCCGTATCATGTTGAACTAGCCGGACAACGCATCGATTCGACGTCCTGATCTCGCCCGCTTCCTGTCCCTGCGCGGTGCACAACCGGACCAGCTCAGCTTGACAGAAATCAGGCAATCGCCCACACTGCGGCCCAAAGTCGCGACCGATACAGGCCCTTGTGTGAACGACACCGCCGCTGAAACGTCCATTTCGACGCCCTCCGTCTGGACCATTCTTGCCCGCCTGAATTTCCTGATCGGGCTGGAGCGCCGCATCCTCGCCATCATCGTGTCCTATGCAGTCGTGATCGGTCTGCTTGCATTGATCGTCCCGCTCACGGTTCAAGAACTGGTCAACACCTTCGCATTCGCCATTCAATCGATCATGATCGTCACTTTAGTGGGCACGATGTTCGGCGCGCTGTTGCTGATGGGGGCATTCCGGGTCCTGCAGGCACGGTCGGTGGAAATCCTGGTTCAGCGCCTCTATACGCGGCTCGCCGTCGCCTTTACCGAAGCCTTGCCCCGCTTCCGCGAGAATGTCTTTCTTCCCCAACATACCAACACGTTCATCGAGGCGGAACTGTTGCCCCGGGCATTGGTCGCCATGCTGGTCGACGTGATCAATGTGGCCGTGTCGGGCACCATCGGCATGGCGATTCTGATCATGTACCATCCTTACTTCCTGGGATATAACACGCTCCTGATCATAGGGTTTGCCTTTCTGCTGACGTTTTTCGGCCGAGGCGGGCTCCGCATCACGCAACGGGTGTCCCAGCTGCACTACCAGACTTTCCACTGGCTCCAAGACATCGGCATCAATCGGCTCCATTTTAAGTCTACGGACAGCCTGCCGCTGCTCCTCAAGAAAACCGATGTGCTGGTGCAGGCCTATGTGATGGCGCGGAAGACGCGATCCGATATTTTGAGCGGGGCGCAGTACAAAAGTGCGGTTATTTTTCAGGCCGTGGCGCACAGCGGCATGATCGGCCTCGGCGGCTGGTTGCTGTCGATCGGCGACATCACCCTCGGACAGTTCGTCGCGGCGGAGGTGATTGTCGGAACCCTGTTGCTCAATCTCGACACCGTCGCCCGCCGCATGTATGCCGCCATCTATGTCGCGACCTCACTCCATGAACTCTCCACTCTGTTTGACATGCCAAAGGAGGACATCTCAGGCCCCGTGGCCGCATGGCTCCCGGATCCCTCGCAGGGGGTGCGTCTGACTTGCAAAGATGTATCCTTCGCTGCGCCGGACGGACCGCTGCTCTTCGAACGGTTCAACCTGGAAGTCATGCCGGGGGAAAGGATCAGCGTCCTCTCCGGCAGCAGCAGAAGCAAAACCTCGCTCGCATTGATGTTAGCCGGACTGTACCATCCGACCGCCGGGGTGATCCGTTACAACGACATTGACCTGCGTGATGTGTCGCTGAGTTACGTGAACCGCTGCCGGGGGTTGATGCTGGACTCCCACCCCACCCTGTTCGACGGATCTCTGGAGCAGAATATCACTCTGCAGCGCCCTTCGATTCAGTTCGAAGATGTGAGCTGGGCCCTACGGTTCGTGGAACTTGAAGAGGAAATCGACGCCATGCCGCAGGGGTTGGAAACCCGGGTGCACGGAAACGGCGCCAACTTGACTCGAAGCCAGGTGCTCCGCGTGCTCCTGGCCCGGATGATCGTCACCCGGCCGGAACTGCTGATCTTCAACGGCAGCCTCCACAACATCGAGCCGGCCCTGCGACTGACCTTGCTGCGCCGACTCTGCTCCAAGGAAGAACTCTGGTCGGTGGTATTCGTCTCCAACGATCCGGAGGTCAGCCAGTTGGTCGAACGACGGGTGGTGCTGGACTGACGGCGGGTTCCGCAGCAAAGCTGACTCGCCTTCTTTCTTCGAAAGCGATCTGATAAACTGTGCGCGAGTGGTTGGCCTGTAGCCTGTTGGAGGGAACGCTTGTGTCATTGGCATCACGCCTGAAATTGTCCTTTCCCACTACCAACCAAATCATCATCAGTCTGATGATCGCGGGGCTGGGATGGGTCAGCGGCCAGGCCCTCAGCCGTATCGATCAGGACCTGCGCATCATGTATGCCGAGTACACCCTGGGCGCAGCGGACCTGGCTCATATTTCAGCGAATGTGATGCGATATCGCAATACGATCATCCGGTCGTTGGAAGCGGAGAACCAAACCGCCTTCGAACGGATTACCGAATCGCTACCGACGCAACGCGCCCGCATTCAACATGCCGTGGATCGGTACGCCGCAGCCGGTCTGCGTGTATCACGGAGCGGGCGGAGCGAAGAAAAAGACATTCAAGCGGTTCGTGAAAGCCTCGATCAGTACTTCCATGTCGCCAGCAAGACAGTTGATCTGCTGTCTCAGGAATGGAGGGCCAGCTCCGCAGCCGAAGCAGCGGAACTGCGACGCAAAGCCGAAATCCATGCGGCCGACAATGGCGGGCCGAAAGTCATGCAGGTAAGTCTTGCACTGGATCGCCTCCTGGAGACGGTAGCGGAGGTCGCCAAGGACATGCGCGACGAAGGTACGAAGACGATTGTGACGACCGGCTACTGGATCGTAGGCGGGAGTTTTTTCATCGCGCTATTGAACCTGTTTCTCACCCGTCCTGTGCGCGTCCCGCAACTACCCTCCTCAAGACCTGAAGTAACGCCTCACCCGGGGTCACCACGGAGCCTGCCGAGCGAAGGCTAACCGCCGGCGCTTCCCGCGTGCACCACAAAGCCCCATTCGTGCTTATATCGACGCAGCTTCCGGCCGGCCGAGGGCATGAAAAAGCCGGCTGCGCTCATCGTGGGTCAAATCCATCCACTGCCCGGCATGCAGACCCTCAATGGTGATGTGCATGATCCGCACGCGATGTAACGAGACGACGCGATACCCGAGCGCTTGACACATGCGGCGGATCTGCCGATTACGCCCCTCCGTCAAGGTGATGCGGAAGCGACGGGGGTCAAGTCGCGCCACAATACAGGGCCTGGTGCGCACCCCCAGAATGGTCACCCCCTGAGCCATCCGCGCGAGAAACGTCTCATCGAATTCCCGATCCACTTCCACACGATATTCCCGTTCATGCCCATGCTCCACTCGCAAGATCTCATTGACGATATCACCGTCGTTCGTGAGCAGAATGAGGCCGGAGGAATCTTTGTCGAGCCGTCCGATCGGGAAGATTCTAGCCGTATGGCCGATTTCGGCGATGATGTTCCGCCGCACATGCGGTTCGGTGGTCGTCGTCACCCCGACGGGTTTGTGATACTTGAGATACACCGCACGATTGCCGCGCTGCAGCACAACGCCATCGCGCGCAACCGAATCCTGTGGCGAGACCTGGTCGCCGAGCTTGGCCACCCGGCCATTGATGGTCACCCGCCCTTCGGCAATGAGGCGATCGGCCTCCCGCCGTGAACAGAGTCCCTGCTCGGTGAAAAATTTGTTGATGCGCATAGCCGGACCGCGCGCAAGCGAAGCGACATCTTCCTTGCGGAGCAGCGTTGGTATTTTGAGCGACGAATCATGCTCAATGAACAATGCTCCAGTGGAGACTGAACATCGAGCTTAGGGCGCCGGATCATCTTCCTCGATTGAACATTACGCCTTGAAAATTGCTCATTGGGACTCTTTGGTCAGGGAAGGAGGGCGTTTCACAAGATGCGCGCTAGTGCACGCGGCGGCCGGCACGAATCCGCCCCAACATCCGATAGATCAAGCGGGCGATGCTGAACTGGGGCGCGACGAACCCTTCAATAGGCGCGATCTCACTGATGTCCATGCCGACGATGCCGGGACCGTTCGCCAACGCAGTCACCAGCGCGAGGGTGTCGTACCAACCCAACCCGCCCGGCTCGGGCGTTCCCAATGCCGGCACAATCGAGGCATCGAGCCCGTCGCAATCAAAGGTGAGGTACACCGGCCCGGTGCAGGCCGCCAGAACTTCGGGAATCCAACGGGCGGCCCGCCCCTCGTAGGGACCGGATGGATCGAGGATCGAAGCTGCAAAAAATGTATGGATCTGTGGGGTTTTCTGGATGAGATCGATCTCTTCCGGACTGATCGACCGCACACCGATTTGTACCAGCGGCAGGCCATCCTCCACCACGCGGGCCATCACGCTCGCATGACTGTAAGGATTGTTCTGGTATGCCTGGCGTAGATCGCCATGGGCATCGATCTGCACCACGCACATTCCCGGATATGTTCGGGCATGCGCCCGAATCGCCCCTAACGCGCCCGTATGTTCACCGGTCAGAGTGACCAAAAATTTTCCCCGACCGACATGCGGCTGCACAAACTCCTGAATGGCCTGGACGGCCGGACCATCAACCCGCCCATCTAGGTCCAATGTGGCTGCCGTTGCCACGCCGCCCCATTCGCGGTAGGGCTCATAGCGTAGCGTCTCATCGTACAACTCGACCTGCTGTGAGGCTTCGATGATCGCGGAGGGGCCTCGATCGGACCCGAGGATGTAACTGGAGGTATGTTCGTAGGGAGCGGGAAGTACGTAGACTCCGGCCTGATCGGGATGACACCAGGGTTCCTCGATCCCCAGAAAGTTGTCGGCTTGTCCAAGCCATCCCGACGGGAGCGCCATGCCGCCCGCCGCTAGGCCTTGTCCCGAAGACTCTTGGGGATGTTTTCCGTGGGGATAAACACCGCCAAGGCGATGACGCACGTCCACCGATTGGGGCGACCGACCGCCGATTGCGTGATATTCAAGGTCCGTACGATCTTACCGCCCATCTTGAAGACCTGCTCACGCTCTTTCCAGGCCACATCGGGGTCGAACTCGATGCCCTGTGTAGTCGCGAGCATCTGTGCCGCCAAGTCCTCCGTGTATTCTCCGGACTCTTCGTCCGTTTCACCGTAGGCATGGTGCTCGGAGAGATAGCCGTAGGTATCGCGGTCTGTTGGAATCGCCAAACCGATCGACGCGGAGATCAGACGGTTGCGCTCGTTAGTCTCCGACCTGGCCATGACGCAAAAGGTGATTTCGCCGGGATTCAACAATTTCTCGCCGCGCTTGCGAGGGAGGATTTTGCAATTGGGAGGGAGAATCGACGAGACACTGACGAGGTTGCAATAGGCCACGCCGGCGCTACGCAAGGCCTGCTCGAACGCAGCCAGCTTTTCCTTGTGCACCCCGACGCCCCTCGTCAAGAACATGTGTGTTGGTACCATGTATGTCTCCCTCTTCATCCCTCGTCGAAATCACTCCACCCTGAGTGTTCGAAGATTTGTCACCCGTCCTGTGTCGCGCAATTGATCATGCGGCGACACGCGCGGAAGTTGTATCAAGTTTGTAGGGCATCCGCAATACGGCGGCGGTGTTTTTTTATCTCGCGTTCGAGCGTTCAGGGCCTGCGGAGGTTGATGACCAGCAACTTGGGCTCAGTCATGTCTTCGATTGCATACCGAAGCCCTTCACGTCCGATCCCGGAGTCTTTCACCCCGCCATAGGGCATATGGTCCGCGCGGAACGTCGGAATTTCGTTCGCCAGCACGGCGCCGACTTCCAGCTGCTCAAATGCTTGAAAGATTCGTCCGATGTTGCTTGTGAACAGGCCCGCCTGCAAGCCATACTCCGACTCATTGACGGCCTTCAATACGTCATCGAACTCGCGATAGGACGTAATCGTCACCAACGGACCAAACACTTCCTCACAAGATACTTTCATGGCGGGCGTCACCTGGGACAAGACTGTCGGCCGTATGACCGACCCCACCCGCGTTCCACCCGACAACACTCGTGCCCCCTGGGCCACGGCGTCCCCGATCCAGCCTTCGATGCGCTGTGCAGCTCCCGGATCAATGAGCGGACCGACGACCGTGCGTTCATTGCCGGGATCTCCGGTTTCCAATCGGTCCACACGAGCCACGAGGTTCTCCGTAAAGGCTTGAACGACCGACTCGTGCACAAAGATCCGTTGGACTGAAATGCAGGTCTGCCCCGCATAGCTGAATCCCCCCGTTACACAACGCTGCGCCACGTAATTCAGATCCGCGTCCGGCTCGACGATCACAGCGGCATTCCCGCCCAATTCAAGCACCACCTTCTTCTTGCCGCACTTGGCTTTCAACATCCAGCCCACCGGCGCGCTTCCGGTAAAGCTCAGCAACCTGAACCGGGGGTCGACGACCAGTTGCTCTGCCACCCGGTTATCGCAGGGCAACACGTTGAGAGCACCCGGAGGAACCCCGGCTTCGAGAAGTAGTTCGGCCAGGAGGAGCGATGTCAGGGGTGTTTGGGGAGCCGGCTTGATGAGGATCGAGTTGCCAGCCGCCAAGGCCGGAGCAACCTTATGGACGACGAGATTCAGCGGGAAGTTGAACGGGGTAATCCCGAGAACGGGTCCGATGGGAAACCGCCGCGTCACCCCCCAATACGACTCCATCCCGGGAGACCAATCGAGCGGGACCACCTCCCCCCCGATGCGCTTGGCTTCCTCCCCAGCGATCGAGAACGTCTGAATGGCACGGCCAACCTCGCGACGCGCATCGGTCAGGGGCTTGCCTGCCTCTGCCATCATGATGCGCGCAAACTCTTCCTGCCTGGACTGAAGGGCCTCAGCGGCGTTCCGGAGGAGGGTCGAGCGCGCATAGCCGGACAACCGGCGCATCGCTGCCGCGCCCTCGACCGACGACCGCACAGCCGCCTCCGCCTCGGCCGGGCCGGCCTGGCAGACATGAGCAATCGTCTCGCCTGTATAGGGATTGCGTACGGGAGCAGTCGTGGCGGTGCGGGACCACCGACCACCGATCAGAAATGGACGTCCATCTTCCAACGGACTCACTCCAGGAGAGGGAGAATCGTTACTGCACGGATTCCAGGGGCGGTGTCGCGGAGGCTGCGGCGCTGATCGCCGCCGCATCGCGCTGAGCCGCCACCGCCTTGGCGATTAACTCCTCGGTTCCCCAATCCTGAATCGCCGCCAAGGTAAACGCTTCATAGGTCGACACGCCGTGGCACGTCGGACAGGCCGGCATGGGCACCTTCCGGCAAAACGCCTCGCTCAAACAGGACATGCATACCCATAAATCGGGCTCTCCATCCTTCGCAGGCACAGACCAAAAGGCTTGTTTCGACGCCATAGTGCAGTTTCCTCTTTCCTAGGCTAAACGATGAGTCTCGTCACAGTCGTGGCTTTCCTTTGCATGGAAACATTATTTCAGTTTAGACCCCGCCGGCGCGAGCAGCTTCTCAATTTCTTCCTCGAAGGCTTCAAAGGGGAATGCCCCGGGAATCGCAATAGCGGGATTCTTGGTCGTCGGCTGCTCAGTCGTGCGCATCAGGACAAAGCCGGGCGTGCCGTGAAACCCCCAGGAATTCGCTTCATCCCGGTCGTGAAAGATAGCCTGCATATGCGGAGCATCACGCAAACATTGCCTGAATTTCGATTGGTCGAGTCCGATGGCCTTAGCATGTTGAGTGTAAGTGTCCACATCCAACCGTCCGTCCGCCGCGAATAATCGATCGTGCATCGGCCAATAGGTTCCCTGATCGCCGGCGCAACGAGCGGCGAGGGCAGCGGTGACCCCTGGCCCCTGATCTGCGCGGGGATAATCCTTGTAGAGAAACCGCACCTTGCCCGTGTCGACATACCGCGCCTGAATCTTGGGCCAGGTTTCCTTGAAGAATTTGAGGCAGTACCCGCACGTGAAGTCTGAATACTCGATCATCGTCACAGGCGCATCCACCTTGCCCCGCATACGATGATCGACCGCCGGCGCGCCGGCAGCCAAAGCCGCTCCGGCTACAAGCAAGAGAAGGAAACACGACGCCCCGACCCGAAGAAGGCGTGCGGTCATGGAGGTCATGCCGGAACACTCTTGGCGGGGATACGCTCCAACAAGCCAACCATAAGCAGCGGCCACACCAGCGTCGCGTCGCTGAGCACTTCAGCGAACCGTCCACCCTCGGCCGGGGGCACGAACTTGCCCCAGGAGATGCCCTCCTGATACGTACAACCGCTCAAGCCGCCCCAATAGTCCGGCTCAGGGCAGATCCGGACGCCGTAATGAAAGCGTGGCGGTTGGACATTGAGGCCCAGACGCGTATTGCTGATCTCGATATAGGGCGCCACCTGCTGCGCCCAATTACGAGGCACCCCGCCGCCGATGGTGAAAATGCCGAGGCGTGTGGAGCCCAGAATTTCTTCCGCATAGTGATTGAGATCGAGATACGGGTTGAAGTCCGGACAGGTCCGGTGCAGCGCGCGCAATACCGCCAGGTCGCCGCCGTCCTTCACCTGGCTCCGGGCCTGATCCATCCGCTTGCCCATCGCCCAGGTACCGACATCCAGCCCCATCTCGGAATCGGTAAACGCAGGAATGTATACCGGCACATTTTTCAGATAGGCACTCTTGAGAATACCGGGTCCCTCAAATTCTTCCGCCAGCGTCTTGCCGAGCTCCCGAGTCAGGAGGTGCGAGGAGAGGGGTTGCTCGGTGTTGATGCGCTTCAACGTCAATGAGACGACGTGCTCGACGTAATTGAGGTTCGACTCCATTTCGAGAGTGTCATACACCCGGTTGTAGCCCTTCTGGAATAACTCCTCGTCGCTATGGGACGCCTCGTGACGGTAGTGAAGCTTGCCCACCGATTCGCTCAGGCCATGGGCGACCAGTGCGCCGGTGGAGATGATCGCCTGCACCATGCCGCGGTCGATCATCGTGCTGATGATTTTGCCCATCTTCGCGATAGTCATGGCGCCGGAAAGGGTCAGCACCACTTTGCACTCGGAATCCTCGATCATCGCGGCAAGTGTTTCGTACGCTTCGCCCAACCGTCGGCCTCCGAATGCCGTCTTCCGCATCGCCTCCAGCAGTTCCGAAAAGGAATGGATCTTCTCGGGGTCGAGAGGCTCAAGCGCCTCCAAGCCATCCGTGGCACCGTCGTGAAATTCCCGTCCCGCCATGATGAAAGCCTCCCGAAGAAAAATCAGCCTTCCGATCGAGCAGGTCATTTTATACACAACCGAACATCGCGGGGTCAATTGAAGCACCGGCCCAAAACCCGTGCGTCCCCTGCGATCCCATTGCCGGAATACGCGTTAAACGCGCGCCGGCACAGAGCGAGTCGTGAGAAGGGTGATGCGAATCGATCGCACGGGAAGAACACTACGGAAGAGAAAATCGTCAGCTGCGAACGCCGCTGACCAGCGTCAGCACCATCCCCGTGACATACATGAGACTGATACCGGCAAACATCCCGGCCGCCACCTGCGCCCGGCGCGTCGCCGTATACGACAGCGCCGTCAACGACAACACCACATAGAGCAACGAGCCAGCCGCCATCGCGTAAAAGCAGATGGAGAAATAGGGAGACACTCCCTGCCCGCTGAGAAACGTCCCCACGCAGGTCGGCGCCCCCGCGATAACGCCCAACAGAAGGACATCGCGCCAGGACATCGGAGTCTTGCCCGCCGCACCCACGATGCCGAATCCCTCCGTGCCGTTATGCAGACCGAAACCCGCCACGAGTAACGCGCTGAGCGTGTATTCACCGCTGGCGTAACTGGCGCCGATGGCCAGTCCCTCGCCGAGATTGTGCAGTCCCATCCCCACCGCAATCATGTAGGGCAGAGACAGCATGCGATTTCCTGAGCGCCCGCCGAAGACCTGGCTTGATTCTAACGCCACCAATCCGACGAAACTCACCCCTAGACTCCCGAGAAACACCACCCACGACACCACATCTCTTGCGCCGGTCTGCTCGGTCGCCTCGTGCATGAGATCGAAAAAGAGGTACACCAAGACACCGTTCGCCACACCGATCAGCCCCCCCTCCCAAGTCCGTGGCAACACCTTGCCTACAAGCAAGGCCGCCAGGATACCGAGGTACACCGGAATAACACCGGCGATCGCACCTAGTCCAATGACATTCATCATGCAGAACTTCTATCAGAACAGACGGCGGGGAAGAAAGATCGTTGTGAGGAAATCGGCGCGAGGCTACAGGGAGGAGTGGTGCTCGGTGGGCTGACAACCTTCACAGCAGGTATGGAACCACCAGGCGTCTTCCCGGCTGAACTTCTGGCTCCGCAGGGCCTCGGATTCATCCTGCCAGGTAGCCCGGGACATTTCTTGCGGTCCGGCAAGCCGGACCCGCTCGCAGAAGCGGCAGCGGAATAACACCGGGCGACCGAAGAATTGTGGCGATCCTCCGCCTACCTGCTTTCGGTCTACGGTACGCATAGGCCCTCCCGCCTAGATCGGCACATCGAACCATTCTTTATAGAACAGCCCCGAAGAATGCGGAACTCGTAAGGCCTGACAGTCTTGGGCGGAAGATTACGAGCTCCCGATGCCGAAACCCCTGGGGCGGATCTCTGGTGGATGCCGAAGGAAGCGTTAGGAAGGCGCCACAATTCCATGCGTGAGCGCATACTTAATCAACTCTGCGGTGGTGCGGAGGTTGAGCTGCTCCATGATCTGCGCCTTGTGGAACTCAACGGTCCGGGTCGAAATCTTGAGGCGAATCGCAATATCCTTTACCGTTCGGCCCTCCGCCAGCAGTTGCAATACTTCACGCTGACGGAACGTCAGTGTTTTTTTCTGCTGTGACTGCCCCGGACCGATCGTCATCAGCACTTCGAGCAGATCCTTTGCGATTAACGGGGTAATATAGGTGTGCCCGGCCCACACCGCTCGAATCGCCTGCTCCAGTTCATCGACCGCCGACCGTTTCAGGAGATAGCCTGAGGCCCCGGCCTCAAATGCCGACCGGACATAGTCCGCATCGGCATGCATGGTGACAAAGATCACCTTGATCGACGGATGAGATTTTTTGAGCTGTGTGGCCGCATCGATGCCGTTCAGGAGCGGCATCGACACATCCAGAATCACAATGTCGGGCTGGACCCGCTGAGCCGCCTCCAGAAGCGCCCGTCCGTCCTCGACCATCCCCACCAGATCGCATTGATCATCGAGAATGCGGCGAAACCCTTCGAGCACCAACGAATGATCGTCCGCCAGGAGAACACGCGGTCTAGACATGTGCATTCCCCGCCAGCGGCACATCTACCTCAATATGCGTCCCGCGCCCAGGCGCCGTCGTCACATCCAAGGTTCCCCGCACCAGACGCACCCGCTCTTTCATGCTAAGCACACCCAATCGCCCCCGCATCTGTGACACCTGCTGCGGATCAAATCCGATTCCGTTGTCACGAATCGACAGAGTGACCCTCCCTTCATCGCAAATCAATTCGACTTCGACCTCAGAGGCCCTGGCGTGACGAGCCACATTATTGAGACTTTCCTGCGCGATCCGATAGACGCAAGTCGCCAGGTCGGTCGGGACGGGGCTCACGGGGTCATGATGGACATACACTGCCCGAACCCCGCTGCTGGCGGAAAAATCATCCACCAACCGGCGCACGGCTTTAGTCAACCCAAGGTCGTCGAGAATGGACGGATGAAACCGGTAGGCCATCTGACGGACATCGTCCGACACCGCCGTCAGCCGCCCGGTGATCGATCGGACCATGCTCGCGACGGCCGCAGGATCTGCCGTGTCACCCTTTTCAATCCTGCGCAGGTCCATCGCCAGCATCGCCAACCTCTGGTTCACGTCATCATGCAGATCCCGAGCAATCCGGCGGCGTTCACCCTCTTGAGCCGTCAACAGTTGGCCGGCCAGCGCCCTCAGTTCTTCGCGACTCTGCTGCAGCTCCTGCTGACTCACCTTCAGCGAGCGCTCGCTCTCCCTGAGTGACCGCTCCGTCTCCATTCGCTCGCCGATCTCCCCGACAAGCGCCTGATTCACCAAGGCCAATTCACGCGTACGTTCCTCCACGCGGACTTCCAACTCGTTATGCGCGTTCCGAAGTGCCTCCTCGATCTTCCGGCGTTTGAGGAAATACACAACGGGAACCCAGATCGCGGTGAGACTGAACAACCGATTGCTGATTCCCATCCAGAGCGGAACATTGGGCAAGGTCACCCCGAAAAAGACATCCGAAATAGCCAGGACGGAACATGCGCCGGCCACAAACAGGGGGATCTTGCGATCCGGAGATGCCAACGACAGCACCACCAGACCTCCGTACAGAACCCCGTTGCCGATGCCTAGCGGCAGATAGAGATCGAGACTGTAAAGCCCGATCCCGAGGATGACGATCGTCAGAAGCAGCAGTCTGTGGGATGGCTGGATCATCGGAGGACAATTATCCTCCTGTCAGGCTAAGCGCTTCAAGCCGGTGCATCTCGCCGGAGGTGGGAAGGAGGAGCCCCAAGGCGCACTCCGCCTCCCGGAGACGTGAGCCGCTTGCCGGGGCGCGGGTGGCAGCGGAGGCAGAACACGCCCATTCACCGCCAGACACACATGTCCCGGCGACCATCGCCAAGCGAAACTGAAACGAGAGACCCGCTCAGCGGATGCCTGATGCCTGCGCGAGTACCGGCTGCTCTTTCATCGCCTCCTGCAGCGCCTTGACGACGGCGACTGACGAAAGTTCACCGGCCGCCACAAGCGCACCATACTGCTGCTGAGCCAGCGCAAAAAATGCGGGCTGCTGTTCGGACGGCACGCCCATAAGTGTCGCCAGGGTGGCCAGATGTTCTCCGCCCCCTCTGGCCATATCCTCAGAGAGGGATTCGAACGCGCCAGCGACAAACACGTTCGTCTGCTGCCCGGCCATCACCTTCCCGTCATTGGTACAGCCGGACGTACCGAAACTGATCCCGAACGTTTGACTCCCGAACGTACCGTTCGTTGTCGCCATCATGACTTGAGGGGCAATGTTCTTCGGCGTCTTGTAATCCGCCCAGGCCAATTTACCCAATCCGCATCCTGGTCCGTTGTCCGGATTGACAGCGTGGGCCACGCCGGCCTGAACACCCATCAACACCCCTGTCAACGCGATCAACAATCCTTTGTTCATGCCATCTCCTTTCTGTACTCGCGCGTCACCGCACACTCGCAAGGCACATCGTGCTCACATCTCTGTGCGGCCACCCCTACCTTAGCCGTGTTTTTTATAGTGTCAATGGAAGTGCCCATTTCCTCACAAGAGTTCAAACTCGTGATTGCACTCCCCACATGGTGCCGCAGCACAAGTAGTAAGAGGCGTGACACTCGAGCATGCCATGCTTCGATGGAACACGTTGAACATGAGCGACCAGATCGAAGGACCTGCGACTGAAGGCCCCGCTGACAGTGCAGGCGCTGGTGGAGGGATTGCAAGTTGGTTAGATGAACGGTTCGGTAATCGACGTGTAGTGCACCCCCTCTGGAATTCATATCTACATTGCACGGCTTAGGGTCCGAACCCTGCGCGCTACTAGGCACTGTCCTAGGTTTGACGACAACGGCAATGGCGCACCATACTACCAGGACCTTAGAGGTATGGTGAGGTCATAGGAGCCAGTCGACCAAAGGGGGCAGAATATGAGCGGATCTGAGGTTGTCAGGATGAAACTCGATCACCGCAAATCATCGTGGTGTTCAATTGCGGGTTGTCGGGTAACCGTACTTATTGTGGCACTCGCTACTCTCTTCCTGGGAAATCCGGTTCCACTGGCCACCGCAGAAGATGAGTCCCAGGTGCGGGAGTCGGCCAGGCTCTTAGCGGTGCTGCTGGATTCCGGTCGTGTGGCTATTGGGCGGAATCAGGACTTGATCAACGATCCCGCGAGAGGCGACAAGGGTTTCACTCCCGAGGTCTTTGCAGAACAGATGATCGCCCTGTTCAAAGAGCGAACCGGACACGACCTACGAAATCTCTCCACGGCTCAAGTGCCCGCCCTGGCAAAACCACTGCTCGAACGGCTCCTGGAGGAAAGCAAGAAAACTGTCGCGACGTATCAGACCGTCATCAACGTCCCAGGGCTCAAGTACAAAGGTTTAATCCCAGCCACGTTCGGCACGGAGACGGGGGCTCGATTCCAACTATGGTCCGGTATTTATCTGAAGCAAACCGCTCCCGAAGGTCTCCTTCGTAATCCCAAGAACAAGCCGGATGACTTTGAGATCGCTGCTCTGCACAAGATGGAAGATCCTTCATTCCTGCGCAATGGAGAACAAATCGTGAGCGAGGTGGCGGACGGGGGAAAGAGCGTCCGGGTACTTCTTCCCTTGTTCTACGGCAAAGCCTGCCTGAGTTGCCATGGGGCCCCGAAGGGTGAGCGCGACATAACCGGATATGCGCGAGAAGGTGCACAGGAAGGGACCCTGGGAGGCGCCATTAGCGTCAAACTTCCCTTACCGTGAAAGAATAAGCATTCTCGCAGCCCGTTTGTCCCACAAGGTCGTGCCTCGAACAGTGAGCACTTTTCAATAGTACATGCCGCCCACCAACTGTCGCGCCAACCCATCCGTGGCATCAGCCCTGCCGCAGCTAGAGAGCAGTGCCTGCACTTTCACAATCTTCGCCCCACCTTCACGACCCGGCTTCAAAACCTCGGGGCGAGCCTGGAGATTCGCTCCGCGCTGCTCGGACACAGCACAGAAGCCAGGATGACGAGTCAGTATTCGCATGTCAGACAGGGGTGGAATCTCAAGCTTCTCGACGCCGTGACGCAGCTAGAAACTACGTGCACAGGGCGTGTTTTGTCCTATGATTTGTCCTATGAGGGGTCAGCGCTCAACAGACCGGAGCTGAGAAGGCTGCCAACTCCCCGGAAGATCAGGTGAAAAGGTTGGTGGTCCCAACGGGATTTGAACCCGTGTCTGAGCCTTGAGAGGGCTCCGTCCTAGGCCAAGCTAGACGATGGGACCAGAAAGGCGATGTATGAGGCAGCTGAAAGAGCAGGACTGTACCATAGCGGGTTTTGGCTTTTCAAACAGCAAGTCATTGAGGAACATTCCGATGAATTGTGGACTTGGATAGGCCCAGCCTGCTTGCGGAGCCAAATGAATTGGCCTAAAGTAGAACGATGACTCTGTCTTCTATTCGCACCCGACCGCTTCTGATCGCAACTCTGTTCCCGACGTTCCTCTCACTAGCCGGCTGCGGGGCAAGCTTCCTGGAGGGCACCATTGCGCCTCCCTATTCCAGCGCCTGGGCCAAATGCGGAGCCACTACCAAGGTCCGCGTGAAACCGCCACACTCAACCGTCACTATCGCCTACACCGAACCCACGACCGGCACCGACGGCAAGCCCTTGACCAACCTGGCCTATACCACCATTTACTACAACGCCGGAGATGGCCCGGTCATCGGCAAGGTCGTCCCCGCTACTGGAAAGAACGGCGGAGGGGCCGTGTCCCAAGTCGTCACGATTCCGCTACGCGACCAATCGGAACAGGAAGTCACCGTCTGCGTGACGGCCACCGATGCGGACGAGCGAGAAGGCCCCGCCTCTCCCTAGTCCGACTCAGAACGGACTTGACAGCGCCCCGCCAAGGGCCTACCTTGCTCCCGACTTGCTCCGTCAAGCCCGTATAGTCGAGTGCGTCGCGCAACAGGTCTTCCGGTCGCCCTAGATCTCTACGCATGGAACTACGCAAACCTGACCCCGCTCACTCCTCTCACGAGGCCGATTCTGATCGGCAGAAACACAGCCTGGAAATTCGGCTTGGCTCCAACATTTTCCGGAATACCAACGGGGTCATCCGCGTGCAAGGCAAAGAACAGCTTGTGCTCGAGCTGGCGCCGGATCAAGAACGCATCCTGCTGACCATCGATCTCTATGACGGCAGCGGGAATCATGTAGCCCACTTGCGTCGGAATCGCTGGGCCTTCAACGACGGCAACCGCTTTTCACTCCACACGAGCGATTCCCCGCCGACCCTGTTTCCCAATCTGCCATGGCTCAAGGTGACGGACCAGGAAACCGGCGAGACGGTCCTGGAAGCCGCTGTCGCGCCGGGCGAAAAAATCCACGTGGCGACGGGGAAATTCTATTCGCATCGCGGCCAGCTCATCGAAATCACCTCGCACTTCTGTCGGATCGGGTCCACCCATACGCTGTTCGGAGATGTCTTCGAGGCCCGCGGTGGCACCGCGGTGCTCGGCTGACAACGGCCGGATCTCATGACTGACGTCTCGTCGCCCAGCATTCAGGCGTTCCTCGTCTGCGACTGCGTCATCGAAGATAGCCTGACTAAGAAAAAATCTCTGATCGGCCTGTTCACCCACCTCCAGTCGGTAACGTTCCCCTTCCAACACAATCAGCTCGGCCTGTATTTCTGCATGACCGACGCCGAAGGCACCTATCACGTCGAAATCGATCTGATATTCGTCAATACGGACCAGTTGGTGTGCCGCGCATCCCTCCCCGATATCGTCATCGGAGATCGCCTGCAGATTTCGGACTTCGGCATCAACATTCCCGCCCTTCTCTTTCCCGCACCCGGTCGCTATGAGTTTCGTCTCCGCATAAACGGCCGCATGATCGCGCAAAAGGATTTTCACGTGGTCCAGGTGCCGGCCCCGCCCGGCGCCTGACCTCGAACGGATTCCCGGCGAATCCTTCAGCGACCGTGAAGCGTCATTCGTATCTCGTCGAAGAAAAAAGCCTATGGTGCGACAGGGGGAGTGAGGTGCGTGGCTGGGAGTTATACGCCTTGAGCTCCACGCTCTTCGGTCACCGAGAGCGCATCGCGCTTTACGCGATGCAGTTCGGGTCAGGAGCTGGATTCGAGCGCCGTGGATGGACCGGGACTCGCCAATGGCCCTCACTAAAAGGCAGCGGCAACTGCAAGGCAGGCCTCAACATACTCCTCTTCGCCTTTGCGACAGGCTTGCGCTCGCTTCTCCTTGTCGTCGAAAAGGGGAATCACCATCTCACCCACGGTAGCATAACAGTCTTTCTTGAACGGCCCGTCGAGGCTTCGGCATAGCGCAAGCCCTGGGTCAGGATTGGCATCGGTGAGAATGAAGTCTTTCACGGCGCCGATGAAACATTGCCGAATCTGGTCAGCCTGCCCAAGCCGACACAGCTCGTTGACCCGCACCGCATCTCGCAACGTATAGCCGCTGATGTCGCGTCCCAAACTGCGGTAACAAGTCGTCTGATGCTCCCCCTCCACTCTGGCGCACTGCGTGAAGGCCTGGGCAAAATCGTAATTCACGAAGGTCAGCACGACGGAGGTTTGCATCAGATAACAGGCCCGCAGGTACTTCTCATTCAGCACGGAGCAGGGGTACAGGAGATCCTGAGGATTGAGGAAACTCGTCGCCTCATGGTGATGATGTTCGCCGCCCGATTGCGCCGGCTGCGCCCGTTGTGCCTGCTGGAACGTCACGATATTTTCCATGAAGACGCCGCCGTAGCAGGACTCCCGATCCCAACTACCCGGCAACGCATCACAAAAGGCCAAGCTCTTGAGTAGGTCATAGCGAAATTGAATGGTCAGGCCATGGCCTAACCCATGGAGACAGTTATACCGCTGAAACGAATAGGCGGAGACTGTCTCGCTGATCGGACAGAGCGGCAGAATATGCTGTGGCTCGACGGTCCCAAGGCTGCTGAGGAAGGCCTGCAAGACCCCATGGTAGCACCCAGACCAAAACACGTCCCGGCAATGAGACATGGCCAGCGGTGCTGTGCCATAGCGCGCAAACGACCGCTGGCCGACGTGATGAACCAGCGGATGCGCCTCGCGTAACGCCTCAGGATCCTGACCCGTGATCTGCTCCAAGACCGTGAGCGCCTGTTCCGTACCCCCTGCCTGAAGCACCATTTCCAAGTGCCGCTGGTAACACTGCATCTTGGCGTCGGTCGGTTGGGCCCGGCACGTCTCGAGCGAGTCCGGCTCCGCCGCCTGACTTCCGCACACCCAAAGGATACCGAGCAGCACCACCAGTCCCCATACGCTCCATCGGCTATTCATCATCTCTTATTCTCCGTTACCCGACGTCCGTCCGGCATCCGTCTTCCGTGCCAGCCCGATTCTAAAATAGTCTTTCTGATCGATCCAGGGAAAATCGACTCCCTACGACCTGATACAGCAGGCCCCCTTCTCCCACCCCGCCGTTCTGTGATAGAACCATGCGCGCTTCATCACCCGCAACTCGACGGACTCGCAACCACTATGTCCACTCTGCCAGAACCACCGTCACGCTCAGACTTCATCCGCGAGATTGTCGCGGCCGACCGCGCCGCCGGAAAACATGCGGGGAGAGTGGTCACCCGCTTTCCGCCGGAACCGAACGGGTACCTCCATATCGGCCATGCCAAATCGATATGTCTCAACTTCGGCATCGCCAATGAAAATCCGGGTGGGGTCTGCCATCTCCGCATGGATGACACGAACCCCACCACGGAAGATCCTGAATACGTGCAGGCCATTCAGGACGACGTCCGCTGGCTCGGTTTCGACTGGCAAGGCAAGATGTTTTTCGCGTCGGATTACTTCGAGCGGCTCTATGATTTTGCCGTGGGCCTGATTCAGAAAGGTCTCGCGTACGTCGACAGCCTCACGGCCGACGACATGCGCAAATACCGTGGAACCCTGACCGAACCGGGCCAAGCCAGTCCATTCCGCACCCGGAGCATCGAAGAAAACCTGGATCTGTTTCGGCGGATGCGTGCCGGCGAATTTCCCGACGGAGCCCATGTGCTGCGAGCGAAGATCGACATGGCATCGCCGAACATCAACCTCCGCGATCCCGTGCTTTACCGGATCAGACACGTGGCCCATTACCGCACCGGCACAGCCTGGTGTATCTATCCGGCCTACGATTTTGCGCATCCCCTCTCCGACGCGATGGAAGGCATCACCCATTCGATCTGCACGTTGGAATTTGAAGACCACCGGCCGCTGTACGACTGGGTGGTCGAGAAGTGCGGCACTGCACAGCGACCGCAGCAGATCGAATTTGCGCGACTGAACGTCACCTTTACCGTCATGAGCAAACGAAAATTGCTCGACCTGGTGGAACGCAAGCTGGTAAACGGCTGGGATGATCCTCGCCTCCCCACGCTGAAAGGCCTGCGTCGCCGCGGCTTCACGCCCGAGGCTCTGCGGGCCTTTTGCGAGGCCATCGGTGTCGCGAAACGGGATGCCGTGGTCGAGATGCAGCTCCTTGAACACTTCGTCCGGGAAGACTTGAACAAACGCGCACCCCGTGTCATGGCGGTGCTTCGGCCCTTGCGGCTGGTCATTGAGAATTACCCGGAGGGACAGGTCGAGCAACTCGAGGCCGTCAACAATCCGGAAGACCCTTCAGCCGGGACGCGTCAGGTGCCCTTCTCACGCACCCTCTATATCGATCAGGAAGATTTCCGAGAAGATCCACCGAAACAGTTCTTTCGCCTCTCACCGGGCCGTGAGGTACGCCTGCGGTATGCCTACATCATCACCTGTATCGGCGTGGTCAAGGACCCTGTCACGGGCGAGGTCGTGGAATTACGCTGCACCTATGATCCTGAGACCAAAAGCGGCGGCGCGCAGGCGCAGCGGAAGGTGAAAGCGACGATTCATTGGGTATCGGCCTCACAGGCCATCGATGCGGAAGTCCGGCTTTACGAGAGCCTCATGCTTACGGATCCGGGGAAGATTCCCGCTGAACAGGACTGGACCCAGTATCTGAACCCGCATTCGCTGGAACGACTGGCGGCCTGTAAGGTGGAGCCCAGTCTGGCCGCGATCTCCGCCGGAACCAGAGTACAATTCGAGCGTGTGGGATACTTCTGTGTCGATCCCGATTCGTTACCCGAGAAGCTGGTGTTCAATCGAACCGTCACCCTCAAAGACACCTGGGCTAAGATCGAGAAGGCTCAAACCCCGCGCTGACCAGCGCCAGGCGCATCGAATCCTCCCCTTCCACCGTCCCACGCAAAGTATGGGGACTCCAGCCTTCGGAACCCTTGAACCCTGTTACGCCGGTGAACGAGAATCGCCACTCTCATGATCGAGACTCACTCAGCGAGTATGGAGCCTAAACGATGGTGACAGGACCTAGCAGTGAACAGCATCTTGAAGAACAGGGCTCGTTTCGCGAACGCCTCTCCCTGCTTGAAGCTGCAATCCCCCGAGCGGCAGCCGAAGCACAACCCCTCCTCAGGCACATCCACCGCGCCGCTCGTCGCCTGCACGAGCAACTCCAGCGCATCGATCCCACGCCGCCCCTGCCACGTTCTGTGGTGAGTGGCGTGCGCTGTTTTGATTGCGGAACCGCCAAGATGGAGTCGTTTCATACATCCGCACAGGGCGGTTATCACCTCTGTCCGACCTGCTTCCAACAGCGTCTCCGCACGGGACGTGCGAGGACCGCGCACTGAGCCTCACCTTCCCTGCCCCCAAGAAACGCCCATCGTTGCATGCCAGCGACATGGTACCCCCTCCCTCCCGTCGCAGCTAGCCCAGAGCCCCCGTCACACCGTATACTGCACGCTTTCAACGTGACGAAAGAGGTACCCAGGGTATGGCCCCGAACATTCTGTTAAGTTGCGAATCGATCAGCAAGAGCTATGGGGTCAGAGACCTATTTACCGATCTCTCCCTGGCACTATCCGACGGCGATCATGTGGGATTGATCGGACCGAACGGGTCCGGCAAATCGACCTTGCTCAAAATCCTCGTGGGGCTCGAATCCCCGGACGAAGGCACGCGCACCCTGCGACGCCACACACGCGTCGGCTATGTTCCGCAGGAACCCCTGTTTCCTCCACATCACAGCATCGAACAGGTGCTGCAAGAGACGTTGACGGAAGACGGCCTTGATCCTCATGAACAAGGTGGGCGGATCGCCAGGGCCCTCAGCATCGGAACCTTCCCCGATCCGGAACAGATCGTCTCGACACTCTCCGGAGGCTGGCGTAAGCGATTGGCGATCACCCAGGCCTTGCTGCTCGAGCCGGATGTCCTGCTCATGGACGAGCCGACGAACCATTTGGACTTGGAAGGCATCATCTGGCTGGAGCAACTGCTGACAAATCGCGCCAAAGCCTTTCTTGTGATCAGCCACGATCGCCGGTTCCTCGAATCGGTGACATCCCGCATGGTTGAACTCAACCGTTGTTACCCCGAAGGCCGGTTTGAAGTCCGCGGCTGTTATAGCGATTTCCTCGAACAGCGCGATGCTGCCCTTCAAGCACAAGCCGACTACCAGGCCTCATTGGCCAATCGCGTCCGCCGAGAGGTGGAATGGTTGCGCCGCGGCCCCAAAGCCCGCACGACCAAAGCCAAGGGCCGGATCCAATCAGCGGGCAAGCTCATTGACGAATTGAACCAGGCCGAATCCCGCTCGGCCCAGTCGGCTATCGGCATCGACTTTTCCGCCTCGGGCCGGAAATCCAAACAACTCGTGGTCGCGGAGCAGGTCAGCAAGAGCTTCGGCGGGACGCCCGTTGTCACCAATCTCGACCTGCTCCTCGGGCCCGGCCAACGGCTGGGACTCCTTGGTCCGAACGGCAGCGGTAAATCCACCCTGCTGCGGTTACTGGCAGGGGTGCTGGAGCCGGATTCCGGCACCATCACACGAGCCGACGCGCTGCGCATCGTCTCATTTGAGCAACATCGCGAGTCCCTGGATCAATCCACGAGCTTGCGACGCGCACTGGCCCCGTCGGGCGATGCCGTCGTCTACCAGGATCGTTCGATTCACCTGGCCTCATGGGCGAAACGCTTTCTCTTCCGTCCCGAACAACTTGATCTCCCGGTCTCGAAATTGTCCGGCGGCGAACAGGCACGGCTCCTTATCGCCCGGCTGATGCTCCAGCCTGCGGACTTGCTCATCCTGGACGAGCCGACCAATGACTTGGATATTCCGACCCTCGAAGTGCTGGAGGATAGCCTGCTGGAATTTCCCGGTGCGCTCGTGCTGGTGACCCATGATCGGTGGTTGCTGGATCGCGTCTCGACCATCCTGCTGGCGCTGGACGGGAAAGGCGGTGTGGACTGGTTCGCCGACTATGCCCAGTGGGAAAGTGCGCAGGAGCGGGCCGGCGGATCCGCCCTGGAGTCGAAGAGTGACGGGCTGGCTGCCGTCCAGAACGAGACCATCTCAGCTACTCCCGCTCGCAAACCCAAAAAGATGAGTTATCGCGAACAGAAGGAATGGGGCACGATTGAAGAGAACATCCTCAAAGCCGAGGAAGAGGTCACGGCCTGCCAAGCCGCGATACAAGACCCCTCCGTGATGTCGGATGCTGCAGCGCTCCAGGCGAGAAGCCAGGCATTAGTGGCGGCACAGGCTGAGGTGGAACGGCTCTATGCCCGCTGGGCAGAACTGGATGAAAAACGTGCACAGACCGTGCAGAGCCCGTGAGTGAACGTCCGCCCGTCTTAGGCGGTGGTACTGATAACCTCACATCTCGACCTGAGATGCGTGAGTTCTCATGCAATCATGTAAGCAGGAAAAATTGGCTGGGGGACTAGGAATCGAACCTAGGTAGCCAGCTCCAAAGGCTGGCGTCCTACCGCTAGACGATCCCCCAGCGCGGTACGGAACCGAGACATC
>JBEIQG010000066.1:0-15884 GCA_040376625.1 Nitrospira sp.
GCATCACCAAGCTGAAAGAACGGCTGGCGGGGCAACAGGAAGCGATTCCACTCACCAACGTCTCAGAGCGGAATCCGATGTTGGATCAACTCAAAAACCGGTTGATGCAGATGGAGTTGGAGTATTCCCAGTATGTGCCCGACAGTCCGGCTGCCGGAGAGCTGGTGCGGGAAATTGCCGCCGTACGTGCTCGCCTGCAGGCGGAGAGTACCAAGGTCACCGGCGCAGCCACCTCCGGTGTCAATCAAACCTATCAGGAGCTGAAGCGTACCTTGGTCATGGAGGAAGGTCGTCGAGAAAGCTTGCGTCCCCGCCTCTCGGAGCTCACCAAGCAATTCAAATCCTACCGGGATTCTCTCAATACCCTGGATCAGCGCGAGATGGAACTACAGGGATTGATGCGGGAGGTCAAGGTCAAGCAAGAAGCGTTCGACATTTACCTCAAGAAGCAAGAAGAGTCGCGGATCAACGAAGTGCTTGATCGCAAGGGGATTTCAAACGTCAATGCAATCGAGCATGCCACGGTTCCTCAGTCGCCCGTCCAGCCTCGCAAGTTTCTCAATCTCGTGATCGGATTATTGCTCGGGTTAATCGGAGGGTTCGGATCGGCCTATGTGTCTGAGTATATGCGCAGGACGTTCGTCACCCGCGAAGAAGTGGAGGAGAGCTTCGGACGACGGGTGCTGGCTGCGTTACCACTCGTCCGTCCTGACACGTCCGACGTCGGACGTTTTGATCTGGAGCTGCGTCAGGCCGCACAGCATGTCATTCGTTCCTACCATGAGCGCGGCCTGAGAACGCTGCTTATCACGAGCTCCCTCCGCGGTGAAGGCCGATCCCATGTGGCCGGCGCACTCGCGCAGGCGCTCAGCGAGCAGAAGTTTCGCATGTTGCTCATTACCTTCGAGGAAGCCGCGCCGGAGAACCCGTCGGCGGACGATGCCGGTATCGCTGTGAAACAAGGAACGGATGCCGGTTCTGTGCTCCATGAGGACATCCCGGAGCCGACTGATCGCCCGTATCTCTATCGATTGCGCGTCCGGTACAGGGAGGGTACGGCACTGGAGTTTGCCGAACATTTGGCCGAGGTCGCCAAGACGATGCGGGATCGCTTCGACCTGATTGTGATCGACGGCCCGGCGTTGACCTCGTTCCCTGAAATGCGCGTGGCCATTGCAGGTGTCGACGGCACCATTTTGCTCATTGAGGCGGAGCGGACCGTGACGGTCGCGGCGGCCAGGACGGTCGCGGCGATTGAAGCGGCAGGCGGGCATTTGCTGGGACTCGTGTTGAACAAGCGGCGATATATCATTCCGGAGTGGATTTACGGGCGATGGTTGGCGGCCGGCGAGAGGGAGGGTGTATGAGCGAATCGTTAGCGGGAGTAATGCAGGTCGACGACAAGATGGCCCCTGCGGAGGGGTTCGTTCGAGAAGACGGGTGGTATGCACCGTATGACTACTGGCTCACCCTATGGGGCCTCTACGATCTCTACGCCTATGCGCTGGCATTGCTCGGTGATGTGAAGGGCAAAGTCCTGTTGGATTGTGGCTGCGGTCCCGGTCACACGTCGGTGATGCTGGCGAAACGTGGTGCGATCGTCACGGCCTTCGATACTGCAGCCGGCCAACTGGACACGGCGCGCAGGTTGGCACAGGCGAACGGAGTGAAGGTGGCCTTTCTCTGCCAGCCCTTCGAAGAGCTGGATTTTCCGGATGAGAGCTTCGATGTCGTATTCGGCACGTTTGTGTTGCACCACGTCGATCTCCCTAAGGCCAGCCGTCAATTGGCGCGGGTCTTGAGGCCGGGAGGGAAAGCGGTCTTCATCGAAAATTCCGCGCTCAATCCGATGCTCATGGCGGCTCGGACCAAGGTGTGCGGACGGTTTGGTGTTCCGCAGTACAGCGACGATCACGAGCATCCGCTCACCCGTCGCGACATTGCGACATTGCAGAACACCTTTCCCGGCGCATGCACCATCCATTTCCCCAGTTTTCTGTTCTTTCGCTTGCTCGACTTCTATGTGTTTAAAAAACGATGGTCCTGGATGACCGCGCTGCTTCAACGTTGTGATCAGGTCGCCGGATCAATTCCGCTCGTGCGCCGATACGGCTATCTGCAGATCGTCGAGCTGGGCAAGGGAACAGGTAGTGCGTAACGAATCTTCCAAATCCGGAACGGGCTTGTGGTGGGGGCTGCTGCTCGTGCCCGGGTTATTCCTGTGTGCGACGGATGCCTGGTCTTCGCCGGCGCCCGAGGCGGTGGCCGGTTGTCGAACCGACGTGCCGACGCCGAAAGGACCTCGCCTGTCCTCTGCGGATCGGGTCACGCTGAACCCGCCGTCCAACGGCGCCTACATCGGACTGTATAGCATCGGCTCGATTGTGGAGGACTACAAACGGTTCTTCGTTAAAACCGGGCACAGGCCTGCCGTCGTGTTTACGTTTCACGATTGGGTCTCCGACGACGATTGGGCTTCTTCCGCACCGCATTTCCGCACTTTTACGGATCCGTTGGAATCGTCCGTCGTCAGTCCGCTCACGCTTGCCGACCAGGTCAGAAAAGAGGGCGGTGTGCTGGCGGTGGCCTGGTCCATCCAGTGTTGTGATTGGGAGTCCAGATTGTTCTGGTACGGATTCCGGAAGCCGACGGTGACGGTGGAGCGCCTCTTGCGGGGCGATTTTGATTCGTACATCGTGACCGTCGCCCGCCAGATCAAGGCCTATGAACATCCGATCATGTTGACCCTGTTCAGTGAGTTTAACTACCAGGGGATGATGGGGTTCGGCAAGGAGGGTGGAGACCGGTTGGACGATGCCGACCATTTATGCCGTCTGTATGGCGATCCGACGTGGCCGGATGGTCCAGAACGTATCAGAGATGCCTTCATTCACGTGATCGACATGTTCCGGAAGGAAGATGTTCGGAATGTGACCTGGTTCATGTACGCCGGGTCTCACTATATGAACCCGCGCCATGAGGACTATAACCCCTGGTTGCATCCGAAGTATTTCTACCCCGGCGACGACTACATCGATTGGGTCGGGCAGAGCGCGTATTTCATCGACCCCCGCCTGGCCCCCAAACTTCGACAGCAGGAGCTCGGCACATCCATCACGGATGCATTGGCGCCGGGGTATGCCGCCTGGGGGTCGGTGACTCAGCGGCCGCTCTTCCTGCCCGAGTTCGGCGTGCTCGGGGATGGGGCCGCCAGTCGCGCACGCGTGATCGAAGAGGTGTTCCGCGAAGTCTTACCACAGTTCGGCCTGGTTAAAGCCGTTACTCTCGCTGATTTCAAGATTGCGGAAGATTTCTACGAAGTCCCCCGGCTCGGGACGTTCGACGACGAAACGGACGCGTGGAAACGGTCGGTTCGGGAGAACTCCCATTACCTCAAACAGGCCTCTTTCAATGGCAGAGAGTAGTCCGATGATGGTGGTGAAGCGCTCTTCGAAATGGCTCTGTCTCTGTGCGGTCTTTATGCTCTGTTTTGCATTGCGCATCGGGGTCGGTGCGGTCATCGACGCGACGTTGCCGATCATCAAACGGGCGGATGTGTATTCGGACATTGCGGTGAATCTGGCGCGTGGCCATGGCTTTGTCGCTGAACCGGGCGGTGAGCCCATCATTTGGCGCGCGCCGCTCTATCCGGCATTCCTGGCGGTCATCTATGGCGTGTTCGGAGAGCACAGTGAAACGGGTGTCTTCTTCGCGCAATCGGCATTGGATTCGCTCACGGCCGTTTTGATCTTCTACATGGGAACCAGGTTGTTCAATGAGTCTGTCGGATTGTTCTCTGCCCTGATTTTTGCGCTGCATCCGCTGTCCGCCTACTACTCGCTCCGATTCATGTCCGAGCCGCTCTTTACCTTGGCCTTCACGGCCGCGATTGCCGCCTGGGTCGCGGCAGTGCACGCTCGGCGCTTCATGGCCTATCCGGTCGCCGGCGCTCTGGTCGCCGTGGCCGCGCTGGTGAAACCGGTGGCCTTGGGGTTGTGGCCGTTTCTCGTCGCATGCGCCTGTTATCAGCTGCGAAGTCAGCCCCGTCGTGCGCTGTCTGCCGCCATAGCGCTGACCATCGCCTGTGTGATCGTACTCGCCCCCTGGGCCATTCGAAACTATCGATTGACGGGTGAGGTCGTGGCTGTGGCGACCGGCGGGGGCTATGCCCTCTGGCTGGGAAATCAGATGGTGAGTGAGGGACGGGAAGATTGGGAAGTCGATGAGACGACCCGGGCGCATCTGTTCGAGCGGCGCAGTGCCGTGATTGCGGGGGCGGAGATCTCCGATCGCCACCTTGTATCCGTCTCCAACCAACCGACGATCCGCTCGGCGATTCAGCCGGTGTACATTACGGTCGAAGAAGACCATGCGTTTTTTCTGGCCGCCTGGCGGGAAATTGACTCTCACCCGTTCGATAGCGCGCTGTTGACGATCAGAAAAGTCTTCCGATTCTGGTTCAGGATCTTTCTCCCGGAGAATCGCTGGGCGCAATCCTACATCATACTGTTCCAGACGTTATTCCTGGCCTTGGCGATACTGGGCATGCTGGAGGCCAAACGGCGGGGAGGGATCTTGTTCGCGCTGATCCTGCCGGTCATCTTCCTCACGGCCGCTCATGCGCTGACATTTTCCACAATTCGCTACAGCATCCCCGCCGTTCCTGTCGTGACCATCATGATGACGGCCGGTCTGCGAGGCGTTGTGCATGGCCTGAATGAGCGGTGGGGGTGGTCGCTCGGCCGGTCGTGGGCCCGGTGGCTGCGTGCTACTCCGATAGGCGCAGCGGCCTCGTCGTATCGAGAGACCCGTTCATGATGACGCTTGTGGTGATGAAAGGTTCTGACGGGAGTTGGAGTCGTCTATGAAACCGATTCGGGTTCTGATCATTCGTAATTGTCGTGGAATCACCGGCATGACCGGAGGAGAAACCTACCTTCTGTCCTTATTGAAGGGATTCGATCCACAAAAGGTTCGCTGTCTGTTGGTGTGTATCGTGAACCCCGCGCTGGGAGAAACCTCCTGGTTGAAGGAATTGAAGCAGACCGGGTTTGAGTACGTCACGATCCCGATAGGTAATCCCTTCAACCTGAGCGATGTCTACGCAGTGAGCTCATTGATCAAGACGTTTCAAGCCGATGTGGTGCACGCCTTGGATCACCGCTCCGATTTGATCGGGATCCTCAGTGCGCGACTCACGGGACGTCCGGTGGTGGCCTCGTTTCTCGGGTGGGTCAATTTCCCGAAAGGCTCTTGGCGGGCGACGGTATATCCCTGGATTGATCGGATGATTCTGAAGCGGCTTGACGCAGTCATCACCGATTCGGTGGCGATCGGCTCCGAGTTGAACATGAAGGAGCAAGATCCGCCCGTGGTCGCGATCCGAAACGGGATCGACACCGCCTGGTTTGATCCCCGTCGCACACTCACACCATCCTCCGTGACCGGTTTTGTCAAAGGCGGCGATTTTGTATTCGGCATGGTGGGACGCATTCATCCGGTGAAGGGACACCTGAATTTTCTAAAGGCGGCGCGAACGGTGCTTCAAACGCACGCTGATTGCCGGTTTCTCATCGTAGGGACCGTATTACCGGGATTTGAATACTATCGCCAGAGCCTCCAGGAGTTTATCCGCCAACAAGGGTTGGAGCAATCGGTCTTGATCGCACACGTGTCGTTAGCGGAGATCCCCGCCGTGTTTGCCGGCATCGATGTGTTGGTTGCGCCGTCCTTTGCCGAGAGTTTCAGCTTCACTCTGCTCGAAGGCATGGCGATGGAAAAAGCGGTGGTGAGTTCAGAGGTCGGAGGGGCCGGTGAAATGATCACCCACGGTGACACAGGCTATCTGATACCGGTCGACGATGTGTCCCGGTTGACCGAGACGATGCTGATGCTGAGAGCCGCTCCGGATAAAGTGCAGGACATAGGCCGGCGTGCGCGAAAAAAAATCATCAACGACTTGGGAATCGAAGCGATGGCGGCGCGAACCTATGAGGTCTATCTCAGATTGATCGAGTTTAAGGCTCAGAAGTCGAGCAGCTCCGGACACCAATTACGGTTGCGCGAGCAACTGGCCATGATCAGCGCCAAGTAAGTCGAGAGTACCTGTGATGGATGTGTTGTGACTATGAAAATTCTGATTACCGGTTCGCAAGGGTTTCTCGGCAAAAGTCTGGCCCACTACGCCGTTAAGAACGGTCACCAAGTGCTGGGTGTGGCGCGTTCGGAAGCGAACGGCCTGATTGCCGGAATGGGATTCACGCGCTGCGCCCTGGACCAAGCAGATTTTGTCGACGTGCTCAACGAGTTTGCTCCGGATGTCGTGGTCCATGCGGCGGGTTCTGCATCGGTTGGGTATTCGTTTCAAGAGCCGCGAGAAGATTTTCTGATGGCGGTTGAGACATGGGTATCCCTGCTGGATGCTGTGCGTAAGGCGGAAGGCAACCCTTTGGTGATCTTTCCGTCGAGCGCGTCCGTCTACGGAAATCCGACTCGGTTGCCCGTATCCGAAGGCGCCGTTCTTCGACCGATTTCACCCTATGGATTTCACAAGGTCATTTGCGAACAACTGGCGCAAGAATATTCGCACTGTTTCGGGTTGAACGTGGTGGCGGCCAGGCTCTTCTCCACCATCGGCCCCTATCAGCAACGTTTGCTGGTGTGGGAACTGTTTCATCAAGCGATCGACGACAATCCGTATCTGACCATTCAGGGCACGGGGACAGAGACAAGGGATTTTCTGCATATCGACGATATCTGTCGGTACGTTCTGGGTATCGCGGAACGGGAACCGAAAGGGTTTTGGGCGGTGAATGTCGCCTCCGGCGAGTCCACGTCGGTGAGAAGGATGGCGGAGATCGTAACCCATCTGGTGGGAATCCGGAAGGCCATTGTCACGTTGAATAAGGAGTTGCCGGGCGATCCCAAACACTGGCAGGCCGATACGACATTGCTACAGGACCTCGTGCCGTATCAGGCAGCGGATATCACCAACGGTTTGGAAGACTGCGTGCGGCATTGGTTGTCGGATTTGTCGGTGTCGGCTGAGCGGGTGATGCGTTGCAGTGTGAAGGGGCGCTCCTGAGCGCGCGCGCGGCAAAAGACGTAATGCCGCGACGGGAAGCCGCTGTCGGAAGCGGTTCTGCCTGTGGGTTATCCAATGTGAAGGGGATGGTGTAGGCGGACATGCAGGTGAGGCGTTCGGGGATGAAGGCGTTGTCGCAGCAGACCGCCCTGGTGTTTGCCGGAAAAATGACCGGGGCCTGTCTGGGGTTTGTGATGAGCCTGCTCGTCGCCCGCTGGATGGGGCCGGAAGAGTTCGGATTGTTTTCCCTCTTCATCGTGATCCTGATCTTCGGTAATGACGTCCTCGGGGATGGGTTGAGCCCAGGGGTCGTGCGGTTTTATTCCCTCTATAGGCGCACGGATCCCCTTAAGGCGGCTGAAGTTCTCACTAATGCTCTCGCTTTGCGGCTTCTACTCGGTATTCCGGTTGTCGCGGTCGGCGTAGCCGTGGGAGCGCAATATGCGGAGCGTGTGTTTCATAGCCAGTCCTACGTGGTACCCGTGGTGTTGGGTCTGGTCGGCTCCCTGGGTGCGGCGTTGTGGAGTTTCAATCTCTCGGTGTGGCAGGCCCGTGAAGAGTTCGGGACCTATGGGGTGATGGTGGCGTTGGTGAATGTCCTGAGGGTCCTCAGCCTGCCGGTATTATTCGTGGGAGGGTTTCTCACGCTCGGCGGCATCATGGGGGCCCATGTGTTCGTCTATTTTCTCTGCGCCATATCCGGTATCTGGGTGCTACGCGGGCATCTGGCACAGGTTCGTGTCAACGGAGCATTGTTACGGGAACTCTTTCGATTCAGTAAGTGGCCGGCAATGGCCAGTCTTTGCTTCATCCTTCAGGTCAACCTGGGGGTTCCGGTTCTCAGCTATTTTGTGGAAGCCCGCGAAGCCGGCCTCTATGGCGCCGGGTCCTCTCTCTTGATGGGGGTCGATTTCCTCACGGTCAGCCTGCTGACGACGTTGCTTCCGAAGGTCAGCCAGCTGAGCGGGCTCCAACAATGTCGATCCTATGTGCAGCGCTCGTTTCCTGCGTATGCGCTCATTGCTGTGGCACTTCTCCCGCTGCTGTTCTTCGCGCGCCCGCTTGTCCTTGGGTTATTCGGTTCGGCCTACGAGGGCACTATCGACGTCTTTCAGATCTTGTTTGTCGGAACGCTGGGGACCCTGGTGACGCATCCCTTGTATCTGGTGCTCTATACGATGAATCGTCCGCAACTGCACACGCTCTCCGGGATTGTGGCCTTAGTCGCCTGGGTGCTGGCCGCCGTCTGGCTCATTCCGCAATTCGGGGCCGTCGGCGCCGCGTGGACCACGTTGTTCTCCCGTCTCGTCCAGTCGCTGATGATCGTGGCCATTCTCTGGCATGCCTTGGGATTCGGCGGATCGCCAGGGTTGGCAGCGCGCTCGGTCATGCCGGATGTAAGAGGATCATGAAACCGGTAGAGACGACGTATACCGTTCCGACTCTGGTGGGCGCGACTCTGGGCGCCTCCGTCTTGGCGCTCTCGACCAAAGCCCTGGCCATTGTGATTGCCGGCAGTGCATTTCTTGGGATGACCGCCTCGGCTGTTTTTCCCTATTACATTCTTGTTGCCACCATTCCCGTGCAGGTCGATCTGTTGGGGGGACTGACGGTCACAAAGCTGATAACGCCGTTGGCCATCGGCATGGTGACCATCAATGCGCTGATCCATCGCGGGCCCTGGCCGGTTCTTTTACGATGGCCCGCAGGCTACTTTGCCGGCACGTTCTTTCTTGCCTCACTGTTGTCTCTGATCCTCGCGGAGGGCTTGCGTGGATTCCCCGGCGAGGCGGCAAAAATTCCTGTTTACGGGGCGCTCTTTTTCTTGACCCTGACCTTCAATCGGCACCCCGATGATATGCGCCGCCTCCTCTGGGTCATCACCATCACCGGTGTGGGGGAGGCGCTCATTACCGCGGCCCAGGTCCACTACGGTTTTGTGATGCCCGGGGATTGGCGAAGAAACGTCGGTCTGCCGAGCGAAGGGGGGGTGGACGGGGCGTTCATGTCCATTTCCGAGGGAAAGGTTCGTGCCGAGGGCACCACCGCCCATCCGATTTTTCTCGCAAGTTTCTTTTTGATGGCCATGCCCTGCACGGCCTTTCTCTTTCTCCATGAGAAACATCCATGGGTCAGGGCCTCGCTTGGGGCCATGCTCTGCCTCATGGCCTATGCCTGGTTTTACACCTTTGCGAGAAGTTCGGTCATCGGTTTCGTGCTTCTGATTCTGGTTGCCCTGTGGTTTCAGTCAAAACTCGTGCGAAAGCTCTCTGTGATTGTGCTCTTGCTGGCGCTTGCCGGGGGCCTCAGCTATCAGGTTGTCTCGGAATGGTTTCAAGTCGGGGTACAAACCGTAGAGAGTCAAAGCCTGTTCGGCAAGGCTGATCTGAACGAAGGCAGCGGGAGTTTCGCATTTCGACGGGAGTCGATCGTCGGCGGCTGGAATCTCTTCCTGGCTCACCCTTGGTTTGGTGTCGGATACGGGCAGGCCATCAATCACTACGTCAAATATTTGCCCTCATGGGCCGACCACTATTATCACCCTGCCGTGATCCACAACATGTTTCTTGAAGTGGCCAGCGAGCTCGGAATTTTTTCATTGTCGGCATTCATCGGCTTGTGGGTCTGTGCCTTCGCCGGCCTGAAGCAGGGGCTCCAGAATCCCGATGTGCGACCCTATGCCGTTTTGTTGAGCAGTATTCTCGCCGGGCAAATGATCTTTCTGATGATCACACCGATGGTGCGGGAGATTTGGCTGACATTGCCGATGGCCATGGCGATCGGACACATGGCAAACAACAGGATGAGCGATACGTCCAGCAGACCATTTCGACAGGTGGGCGTTCATGGTCGGCAAGGGCGGATAGATAATCGCGGAGATGGCCTGCATTCCGCAGGCCTGAGATGAGGGCATGATGGGAATCAGCGTAACTGTCGTCATTCCAGCCTACAACGCCACGAAAACAATCGGCGATGGTCTGGAGTCGTTCGCGCGTCAATCGTTTCCCGCGGCCGAAGTGGAGCTCATTATTGTCGACGATGGCTCCACGGACGGCACCGCCGAATACCTTGAGGCCTATGCCGAAAGCTGGGGACCCGAGCAGCCTCGATTGCGCGTGATGCGGCAGGCTCATCAGGGCCCGGCGGCGGCTCGGAACCTTGGGGCAGAGGCCGCTCAGGGGGAATTTCTGCTCTTTACCGATGCCGACTGCGTTCCCCATGCCGACTGGATCAAGGAAATGATGGCACCGTTCCAGTCTCCCGGTATTGCAGCGGTGAAAGGTGCCTATAAGACAAAACAACGCAGTCTCGTGGCGCGATTCGCGCAGGCTGAGTTTGAGGCTCGGTATCGCCAGCTGGCCACTGCCGAATATGTGGACGTGGTCTTTTCCTATTCGGCGGGGTTCCGCCGCGAGGTCTTCCGTACGATCGGCGGGTTCGATACCAGTTTTCCCGTCGCCGACAACGAGGACACGGATCTCTCTTATCGAGTCGCGACGGCCGGCTACAAGATCAAGTTTAATCCCGCTGCGATCATCTATCACCAGCATCCGGCGACCTTGAGACAGTATCTACGAAAGAAACATAGCCGTGCCTACTGGCGAGTGATGGTGTACAAACGGTTTCCTGGCAAGGCCATCCGTGATTCCTATACTCCGCAAACGCTCAAGCTGCAGATCGGTTCTGTTGCGCTGGGTGTGGGAGCGCTTGTGTTGATACCGCTTGTGCCTAATGCCGTCTATGTCGCGGCACTCGCCGGCGGCCTCTTCACGGCCACTGCGTTGCCGTTTCTGTGGCAACTGCCTCGCGAGGATCCGGGATTACGAATCGCCGCGCCCTTCCTTCTGGTCTGTCGGGCGGCTGTCATGGCGTCGGGTTTGATGCGAACGGTGCCGTTACTGATGAACAAAACCAACTAAGATTCATGTTACTGAGGGGGAGGCGAGTCATGCGACGTATTCTTCACACGAGTTGGGCTGTGTGTTTCATGGTCCTGTGCCTGACGGCCGCTGTAGAGGCATCTGAGATCGAGCCGGTGGTTGCTCCGTCCGCTGAGGCGGGCTGGAGCGGTCCGTTCCGGTTGGGCGCGGGCGATGTCCTCAATGTGTTCATCTGGAAGCACAAAGAACTCTCGACCATTGTCACCGTTCGTCCCGACGGAAAAATCAATTATCCGTTGATCGGCGAGATCGAGGCCAAGGGGCTCACGCTGGGAGAGATCGAGGAACGGATCAATAAGCAGCTTAAGCAGCACATCCAAGATCCGCAGGTCACGGTGATCTTGGAGGCGACGCATAGTTTTCGCATCTTTGTCCTGGGTGAAGTGATGCAGCCGGGCGTCTTTGATCTCAAGGGACCGGTGACCGTCATTCAGGCCTTGGCGATGGCCCGCGGGCTTACCACGTTTGCGTCCCGGAACAAAATTTTCATCGTCAACCCTGCGCGCGGCAACGAGCAGCGTATTCCGTTCAGCTACAGCAAGTTTGTTCAGGGAGAAGACACGAATCAAAATGTAATGCTTCGGCCCGGGGATACGGTGATCGTGCCGTAATGTCGGTGACATCTCAACAATCCGGGACGAAAGCGAAGTCGAGTGTCACAGAGAATTCAGTGCCTGGTCTCATCTACGGGTAGCGTGAGCGGGCTTGGTATCACGCTGAAAGACGCGGAGGAGGCGGCTGGTTCGGCCTTCCGCTGGTTGCGTCTTGCGGTGGTCGGGGTCGCATTGGTTACCGCCACATGGCTGGTTTCGCCGGTGCTCTTCGCTCAGGAACCGGACAACACGGAGTTTGTTCGACCGCAACGAGAGTTCGGTGAATTACCATCCTGGCAGAATCAGATGGGGTATGACCGGATGCCGGCCTCAGAAAAATTGCTGCTGGGTGCGCCGATTCGCCGCGAGGGGTTTACGCCTCGGCTCACGGTCACCGAAGAATATACGGACAACGTTTTTTTTACGGCGCAGAACCGTGGGACTGACTACATCACCAAGATTGCGCCGGGGCTGGGTTATCGGACGTCTGGGCGAGATGGACAGCTTTCCGTGGATTATTCGCTGGAGTCCAGGGTCTACGCGAATAACACCAATCAGAACAGAGCGGTGTCGCGGCAGAATGGGGAGCTGTTCGGACTCTGGAACCTTTCCGATCGGACGTCGCTGACCTTGTTTGATCGCTTCGAGTCATTCCAAGACCCGACGGAGCAGCAGGTTCCCGGCATCCTTGGTTCATTCGGGCGCACCTCGATCAATATCGGGGCCTTGATGATGAGGCACCGCCTTACTCCGTCCGTGGATCTCCTGGCGAACTACGGCAACTTTCTGTGGTCTGTCGAGGCACCCGGCGCCATCAACAGTATGACCCACGAAGGCGAGGTGGGCGCGAGAGTCCGGGAGACGCAGTGGGGACGCACCACCGTGAAGTACCGATTTCGATTCTTTGACTTCCAGCAGGGACGTGATTTTCAGTCGCATTCCGCGCTGCTGGCGCAGGAAGTCGATTTGTCTGAGACGCTCGTGGTCAGCGGGACGATCGGCGCGGTTCGAGTGGAACCGAACCCTTCAACGGTCGAAGTCCTCGCACAGGCGTCCATTAAGAAGTCGATCGGCGATGCGTTGTATGAGCTGAGTTATATGCGCGATGTGTTTCCTCCATCAGGAGGACTCAGTCAACCGCTGGTCGGAGATTTTGTGCGTGCGACGGCGAAGATCCGTCTCGCGAATAATTTTCTCTTTGATGCCGGGCTGACGTGGATTCTAACGAGCACCAGCTCGGATGATTTGACGGTGCACACGCTGAAATGGAATGCCGGCATTTCGTACACGCCTGCATCCTGGCTTGTCACCAGGTTGGGGTACGACATGTTCGACCAGCGGGAAGACATTCTGGGTACCTCTGCGAATCGTCTCGCGAACAAGGTCAGCCTGCGAATGATCGCGACATTCTGACGTTGTGCGCAGGCGTACGAATCGATGACACCTGGTGGGCCTCCCCATGCAGGGTCGTAAGGTGACGGACGATATGGGAACAGTGAACGACGGACTTCGCATCCTGTTTATCGCGCCGGCTCCGCGTGCCGGGACGGTGCAGTATACCCACAACTTGGCCAATGCGCTGGTGGAGCGGGGCCATCGCGTCACGTTGGTTACGGGTATCGGATTCGAATTGGCGAACTATCCGAGAAAGTACGAGGCGCTGGAGGTGTTTGATCGTTATCGGCCCAGGCCCCTGCGGCTCTGCCGGTTTCTCTGGCATTGCCTGACCTTCCGGCCGCAGATCATTCACCTGCAGGGGGCGCAACATCCGGCCCTGTACATTCTGCTGTGGGCGATGTTGCGTCTGATCGGGAGCGCCTCGTTTGTCTACACCCCTCAGGACGTCTTGCCCAACTCATTGCGGCCCTATCACATCCGCGCGTTCCGTTTTCTTTACGCCCGCATGCGGCATGTGTTTCTCAATGCCAAACAGAATGAGCCGCTGGTCATCGAGCATTTTGCGGTGCCGCGCGACCGGATCACGGTACTTCCGATCGCCGATCTTACGGCGTTTGTGCGGGAACATGTCGCCGGTGAGCCGCCGGACATTCCTGCGGCGTCACGGGTAGTGTTGTGTTTCGGACTGATTGAGCCGAGGAAAGGTATCCATACGCTCCTCTCTGCCGCGCCGGAAGTGCTTCGGCAGGTGCCGGATGCCTTGTTGCTGATCGTCGGAAAGCCGCTGATGGACATTGCGCCGTTGCAGCGGCAGTTAGCAGATTTGGACCTGCAGGAACGGGTGCGGCTGGTGCCGCAGTACGTGAGTTTTGCGCAGATGGCCGGCTACTTTACCGCGGCTCGGATGTTGGTCCTGCCGTATGAGAACGGATGGAACAGCGGGGTCTTGGCTTCTGCTTTCGGATTTGGAAAACCTGTGATTGCCACGAGGGTGGGCGGGTTCGATGAGGTCGTGAGCGATGAATCGACGGGGTTGCTCGTACCGCCGAAAGATCCGATTGCGCTGGCGCAGGCCATCGTTCGACTGTTGCGCGACGATGTGCTGTATGCGCGCATGGTCACCAATGTCCGTCAGGCAGCGGTGGAGATTTCTTGGGAGTCGATCGCGCGGATCACCGAATCTCGGTATGCGGACGTGGTAGGGATCGGAGCGGATTGTGCAGTATCGCAAGCTCGGTAATACCGGCCTGACGCCTTCGGTGCTGGGGTTCGGATGCTCGATGATCGCTTCGCTCGCGACACGGTATTCGCGCACAGAAGTGGAAGCGAGTCTTCGTGAAGCCAGGGAGTCGGGTATTACGTTTTTTGATACGGCCGACGTCTATGGTCAGGGTGATAGCGAACGCCTGGTCGGAAAGCTGTTTCGGAGCGGGGGGGAAGGGATGATTCTCTGCACCAAGGCCGGGTTGACGGTCGGTTCGCTGGAACCTGTGGTGCGACTGGTAAAGCCGGTTGTGAATTCGATCCTGCGGCGTTGGCGGACTGCACGAGTCGCGACGACACAGGCGCGTCACCGGCAGGAGCGGCAGTGTTTCGACCCGGGCTATCTTTCCGGACGAATCGAGGGAAGTTTGCGCCGTCTCAACGTGGATCGGATCGATCTGTTCTTGCTGCACAATCCCCCGGTTGGTGTGCCGCAACGTGATGCAGTGTTCGAGCTGCTTACCCGTTTCAGGGCGCAGGGTAAATTGCGCTGTTTCGGCGTGTCCTGCCGGTCGTTGGACGATGCCTATGAATGGTTGGGACAGCCTGAGATCGCCTGCGTACAAATTCCCATTGACCGTAGCCGAATCGAGGCAGCGATCCCGGTGCTGGAACGCGCACAAGCGGCACAGGTGGGTGTGATCGCACGGGAGGTGTTTGCGCATGATGCACTGACCAAAGGTTCCGTGTGCGATGCATTAGGTCCGCTGCTGGAACGTGCGGAGATCGGCGTGGTGCTGGCGGGAATGAGTTGCCGACGGCACGTGCAGGAGAATGTGCGTGCGCTGGACGTCGCAATGGGGTGTAGCCATGTTGCTTGATGCGCGATCGATCTCCGACGGAGAGACCCTCACCGCCGACCTGTGCATTGTGGGTGCAGGTGCTGCCGGCATCACCCTGGCAATGGAGCTGATAGCCACAGGCTTGAACATTATTATGCTGGAAGCCGGTGGAAAATCCAAAGCAGGTCCGAGTCAGAGTCTTTACCAGGGATCACTGAACGATCCGGTCCGTCATTTACCGTTGGATCAGGCTCGGTATCGTCAACTTGGCGGCACGACCTCTCTGTGGGGTGGACGCTGCATTCCGTTCGATTCCCTCGATTTTGATCAGCGCGAGTGGATCTCGCACAGCGGCTGGCCATTTACGCAAAAAGAGATCGAAGGCTATTACCGACGCGCCCATGCCTATTGTGAGTGTGGCGAGTACGACTACCGTGTATCGACCGCGCTCCCCGGTGCGCCGCCTTCGATGCTGCCGGGTTTCGAGGACGGGGATGTGAATACGTCAGGCATCGAACGATGGAGTCCGCCGACGCAATTCGGGAAGGTGTACCGGCCGATTCTCACAGGTGCGGAAAATCTGCGTGTTCTGTTGCACGCCCTGGCGGTCGAATTGCAGGCCTCACCGGACGGCAAGCGGATCGATGCGGTCAATGTGGCGACCTTCAGCGGCCGTCGCTTTACCGTACGCGCACGCAATACGGTGTTGGCCGGCGGCGGGCTGGAAACGACGCGATTGCTGTTGGCGTCACGGCGTGTGCATCGAGAGGGAATCGGCAACCATTCGGACTGGTTGGGACGCGGCTACATGTCGCATATTCAC
>JBEIQG010000078.1:0-14981 GCA_040376625.1 Nitrospira sp.
CAGGTGCAGAAGCGTTCAGGCAATTCGGCGGTCGGGACAGAGGGATTGGATTGGGGCGTCGACGTGTCAGCCATGGTCGGCATTCTCGCTAAGGGGTCGAGAGTTTGTCAATGTGCGTGAAGCGGGAGAAATTTCGGAGATAAACATTTACAGGGTTTCAAACGTTCAGTATATTGCAAACATGTGTTCTCACTCCCACCATTCTCAACAGAAAGGTCATATCACATATGCACAACGCAGAGGGTGCCACCTCCGACGATATCTCATCATCTTCAGCCAGGGTTGCTGACTCCGCAGTCCATCCGGACTCTGTCGGACCCGGCAAAGCCTGGGGCATTTGCACCTCCGTTGACCTCCATGATTGCATCCCCGAACGCATTCGCGACGCCAAACAAATCGAAGCCTACGTTGTGCAACTCTGCGAACTGATCGAAATGAAGCGGTATGGCGCCTGCCAGATCGTGAATTTCGGAGAAGGCCGCGTGGCGGGCTACAGCATGGTGCAGTTGATCGAGACCTCCTTGATCAGCGGGCACTTCGCCAACGACACCAACAGCGCCTACCTCGATATTTTCAGTTGCAAGGGCTATGAGCCGTCCGTCGTCGAAGAATTCTCCAAGGCCTTCTTCGGCGCCCGTCGTTCGAGCCATCGGGCCATGTTGCGGTACTAGACCAAGGACACTGATACTTCCGGTTTTTCGGTAAGAGGCGTTGTCTTGCCGGAACCATATCCCATGAATCCGACACCACCGAAAACCGTGCGGGCGTTTTTCTCCACGCTCGCCGGCAAACTGGATCCTGAAGCAGCCGAAGGACTGGATGCGGTCTACCAGTTCAATCTGAACGGCGCCGATGGAGGACAATACCAACTGCAGATCCGGGGCGGTGCCTGTCAGGTTTCTGAAGGCACCCACCCGGATCCGCATGTGACCCTGGCGATGTCGGGGGAGGATTGCCTGAAGGTGTTGAACGGTCAGGTCAGCGGCACGATGGTAGCCATGACCGGGCGGCTGCGTATCAGTGGTGATATGGGCCTGGCCATGCAACTGGCTTCCCTCTTCCCCAGTCTCCGCCCGTAGCAGGCTGTTGAGAAAGACCGGCAGCGGCGTTCTCGATCACACGCCTCCCTGCGACGTACACTGCGGGTACGCCTCAGTCGCCGTGCCCACTGCAGCCTTGCCGGATGGCCTTTCTGAACAGCCTGCAAATCGAAGAACATCGGGCCATATCTTTCGAGAATGGTGTGGTTCGTTGTCTCTAGTGTCTCAGAATCCTACTAAGCCTGTTGTTCGGTTAGCTCGTTCCCTACTATCGTCTCCCCCAACTGATCCGCCCGCCGTGGGAACCGCTCTTCCAGCATCGTATAAACAGTTGGAATCAGAAACAACGTCAGAATCGTCGAAACGGTGAGCCCTCCGACGACGGCGCGCGCGAGCGGGGCATTGGTCTCGCTGCCGGTGCCGAGGCCGAGGGCCATGGGCATCAGTCCGACCACGGTGGCGAGTGAGGTCATTAGAATGGGCCGCAGTCTGGTGCGCGAGGCCGTGACGACGGCAGTGGCAAGGTCGAGGCCGCGGCGGCGCAACACGTTGGTGTAGTCCACCAGCAGGACGCCGTTGGAGACCACGATCCCCAGCATCATGATGATGCCCATCAGGGAGGACGTGGAAATAGTCGTATTGGTCAAATAGAGGATTACGATCACGCCGGGGATTCCCATCGGCACGGAAAACATGATGATGAAGGGGTCAATGAGTGACTTGAACTGTGCGGCCATCACCATGTAGACCAGGATCAGGGCCAGGGCGCTGGCATAGGTGAGGCCTTCGAACGTCTCGCGTTGCTGTTGGATCTGACCGGCGAGGCGGATGCTGAATCCCGGCGGGAGCTGCATTCGGGCAAATGCCGACTCCAGGTCCTGGGCAATGGAGCCGAGATCCCGGCCGACAGGGTTGGCGGTAATATGGACGACGCGCTGGAAGTATTTGCGCTCGATCTTCACGGGACCCGCGTTCAGTTTGAGCGTGGCGAGGTTCTTGAGCAAGACCGGCTCTCCGTTTTTTGTCGTCAGCAGGACATGCTCGATGGCCGACAGATCCTTGCGATGTTCTTCGGCGAGCCAGGCGCTGATGTAGTATTCATTGCCGTTCTGGGGATCGGTAAAGATGATCGGGTCGGTTTGGCCGTTTCCGTTCAGCGAATACAGCACGGCGTTGGCCACGTCTGTTTCGCTGATCCCTAGCAACGCAGCCTTTTCACGGTCGACGACCACATTGACCTCGGGGTAGTTTTCTTCGCGGCTGACCTCGATGTCGGCCATGCCCGGAATCTGATGCATGAGGTCCTGCACCTGGCGGATGACCGTGCGGGCCTTCTCGAAATCGTACCCGTAGATTTCGACATCGATGGATTTCTGCGAGCCGAAGCTGGTGACCCGTTTGACCAGGCCTCCCGGATCAAAAAACATCGCGACTCCGGGGAAGAGCTTGAGGATCGAGGGCCTCACGGCATTCATGATCTCGACTTGGTTCCGCCGACGCTTGTCGGGAGACGACAAATAGACGGAAATGACCGAGGTGTGTGGGCCGGTGTTGGGATTGAACAGGGACGAACGCCCCTGCGCCAGGACCCCGGTACTGGAGGCGATTGCTTCCAGTTCGTCGGGCGGAATCTTCTCCCGTAGCACCCGCTCGACCTCGGCGACCTGATCGACGGTTTTCTCCACCCGCTGACCGACCGGCCCGCGAAGCACAATCCTGAACTGGCTTTCATCGGAGACTGGGAGAAACTCGGTTCCGATGAAGGGCAGCAGCATCAGGGAGCCGACGAAAATCGTCACGACAGAAACCAGCAGCGTGCGCCGGTGCGCCAATACCCATCGGAGGCTGCGTTCGTATCCCTCATCGAGCGCGTCGTAACGGCGCTGGCTCCATTGCATGACCCTTACGAACCACCGGGGCATGGTTCGATGGGCTTCCTGCTCGGGTTTGAGGAATCGATAACAGAGTGCCGGCGTGACGGTGCGGGAAACGAAGAACGAGGTGAACAGGGCGATGGCGATCGTGAGGGTCAACGGAACGAGCAGGAGCCTCGCGATGCCCACGATGAAAAACATGGGCAGGAAGACGACGACGGTGGTAACCGTGGAGGCGAAGATCGGCATGGCGACTTCGCGGGCGGCATTGACGATGGCGTCCCACCGGTTCCGGTCGACGTTCAAATGGCGCTGGATATTTTCCAACTCAACGATGGAATCGTCCACCAGACGGCCGATGCCCAGGGCCAGGCCACCCATCGTGAAGACATTCAGCGTCTGGTTGGTGAAGTACAGGACGATGAAGGTCACGAGAATCGACAGCGGGATGGCGACGGAGATGATCATCGTGCTGGTGAAACTTCTCAGGAAGAGAAGAATGACCGCCGCGGCCAGCAACGAGCCGTGAAGGGCCTGCTCGATGAGATTCTTGATCGATTGCCGGATGTAGATCGACTGATCGAAGGAAATGCCCAGTTGCACGCCGGGCGGAATGCCGATCATTTTGGGGATCGCCTTCCGCAAGGTATCGACGACTTCCACCGTGTTCGCAATCGGCTGTTTGTTCACCCGCAGGTAGACGGAGCGTTTGCCGTCCGTGCGGACCACGTTCGTTTGGATGTCCGACGAGTCGCTGAGCACGCCGACATCACGCACGCGCACCGGATTGCCCCGTTGGTCGATTTTCACGACGACGTCGTTGATGGGCTCCACGGTTTTGAACTGCGTGTTGGTGAACACGTTGTAGTCGAGATTGCCGGCTTTGATATCGCCGGACGGCAGAATCAGGTTGGAGGCTTTGACGGCGTTGACTACGTCGAGAATGGAGAGGCCGCGCGCCTGGAGAAGGGCCGGATCGAGGTTGATGTTGATCTGCCGGATCTTTCCGCCCTCCACGGTCGCCGCCGCCACGTTGGAGATCTGTTCGATCTGGGGCGCAATGGTGTTGTAGGCCAAGTCATAGAGCGCCCGCTCATCCAGGTCGCCGCCGGAGACGGTCACGAACGCGACGGGGATGTTCGAGACATCAAACTTGACGATGAACGGCTGCAGAATGCCGGGCGGCAGACTGTTGAGAATCTGAGTGATGCGCTGCATCACTTCCATCTGGCCCACGTTGATGTCCGCGCCCCAGTTGAACCAGACCTGCACCGCGCCGATGCCCTGTTTGGCGAAGGACTCGACGTGTTCGACATTCGAGGCGGAGCTGACGGCCTTCTCGATGGGGTAAACTACGCTCTGTTCGATATCGAGCGGAGGCGCACCTTTATAGATGACGCCGACAAAGGCCACCGGCACTTGAATGTTGGGGAAGAGATCGACCGGGAGCCGTTCGAGCGAGGTGGCTCCCAGAATGACCATGGCCAGGGACAGCATCAGGATGCCGATGCGATTGCGCAATGCGAGGAGTGTCAGCCACATGATTGAGACGGGAGCGGTGAAACGTTGGATGTGAATCGAAGTGAGCACACCGTCAACGCAGGAGGTTCCTTCACATTTTCACCTTTTACGTTTCACGTTTCGGGGCATTCATCGGCTGCGTCTGAACCGTCGCGCCTTCACTCACCAGATCTTTGCCGGAGACAATCACCTCTTCGTCTCCCGCGAGGCCCTTCAGCACTTCGACGCGATTCTCTGAGCGAGCTCCCAGTTCAACCGGGACCTGATGGGCCTTCCCGTCCTTGACCACATAGACGTATTGCGACTCTTCGAGCCGGCTTACCGCATCCAAGGGAATCTGAATCGCCTGGGGATGTTTTCCCACCAGGACCTCGACGCGGGCGAACATGCCGCCCTTGAGTCGATGATCTTTGTTGGGGAGGTCAACTTCCACGGTCATGGTGCGGGTGGCGCGATTGAGGGCCTGCACGATGCGGGTCACCCTGCCCTCAAAGACTTCATTCGGATAGGCTTCGGCGCGCACATCCGCCCGTTGCCCGACCTTCACCAGCGGCACATCCTTCTCCACGACTTCGATCAGGGTACGAACGGTTTCGACGTCATGCACGCTCAGAATCCCGCGCGACATCGTGGACGTGCTGGCGGTGGTGCCGCTCACATAGGAGCCGGGGTCCAGGTTTCGTTCCGCGATATAACCGGCGAACGGGGCACGGATGGAGGCGTAGGCCAGATTGGTTTCGGCTTGGGCCAGCGCGACTTCCATCTGCTGGACCTGTGCGCGCAATGAGTCCTGCAAGGCCAGCGCCGCGTCGCGGTTCACCAACGCGGTATCCAGGTCCTGCTGCGAGACGAACTGGTCCTTGATCAAGGCCTGCATGCGGTCGAGCGTCAGGGCGGCATTGCGCACGGCCGCCTCCTGCTGCACGACTTTCGCCTTGGCGGACAACAGATTCGCCTTGGCCTGGTTCACTGCGTGCACGTAGTCGGTGTGATCGATTTCCACGAGTAGCTGATTGGCCTTCACCAGGTCGCCTTTGTCCACGTAGATCTTGGCGATGTAGCCGTCTACGCGAGAGAAAATATTCACGAGCTGATTGGGGATGAGGTCGGCGGTGTAGGTTAATCGTACGTCCAAGTCCTGCTTGATGGGGCTCATGGTCCCGACGGTGAGGATCCGGTTTTTGCGGGGATCGCTCTTGGCTCCGCTGCTCAGGCGAAGTGCCACCAACGCCACCACGGCAACAAAGAGCATGATGCCGAGGGTCACGATCGGATGCCGCTTGATGAGATTAACGGACATGCGACAGTCCTCGATTCTTTGATGTGGACGGATGCCGCAATCCGTTCAAGAACAGTTCCACGTAGGTGGTGACAATGTCCTGGTGCGGGCAATGCAGCGGCACGTCGAAAATTTCATGCAGTAGACGGTGATGGACGACCATGCCGATGAATGCCCGTGCGGCGAGCAGCGGATCGATCTTGCGAAACGCGCCTTCTTCAATCCTGGTCCGGATATACCCTGCCAGGTAGTCGTAAAAGACGCGGTGCTGTTTTCCGAAGAACATGTCGGCCAGTTCATGGCCCTCCAGGGCGCTGAATAGCAGGAGTCGCAGCATGGTAGGGTCGGCGCCGGGGCGGATGCGGTACCCGGCGATGAGTGTGAATACCAGCTGGTCGTCGCGCTTGCGGGCGACTGCCTCGACCGCGTTCAGGAGTTCGCTGAGCGGGGCCTTTTCGGCGAGGATGGCGGTGTAGAGTGCCCGTTTGGTCGGGAAGTATTTGAACACCAGCGCTTCGCTGACGCCGGCGGCGCGCGCGATGGCCTTGGTGGTCGTGCCCTTGAAGCCCTTGGCCGCAAACAGGCTGGCGGCAGAGTTGATCAGGCTGGCCTGGCGGTCTCGAGCCGGATTGCGGGATGTGGCGGTCGTCGGCTTCATTATGATCGGCGGTCAGGTGAGTAAACACTCACCTGAGAGGCTATCATGTGCCGACGAAGCAAGACAAGAATGTCGAGTATTCCGTCTTGCGACCTTCAGGTGGATGAAGGGTCCAGTTGGTCAAAACGTCGAAGGTGAGCTACCCTCGTTGAACCTGGCGCGAAACGCTTCGCTTTCGAAGAAGATGACGCCCTGGGTGGTGCGCAGGTCATAGCGGAGGATGATCCCGCTGTCGTCTCCTTGCCAGTTGAAGAACTTTACGGCGCCGCCGGCGACCTGGCCGGGAGTCTGATCAAGCGGGCCGAATTGTTCCTGCAGGTATTTTAGTATCCGGTCGTGGGCCTCTTTGCCGCTGTATCGCACCATGACTCGCGCGAACTTTCCATCCACGGTGCTGAACTTCATCGAATCGACCGGCGCCGGCCCCAACGTCCGGCCGGTCGTTTTCAACTCATAGGTCTGTACTCGGCCAGAGTCTTCGATCTTGACGAACGAGTCGGATTCCGAGAAGGACGCACCCCAGGGAATGCCTTCGAACCCATTCGGGTCATTCTGCATGGGGACGGCCAGTGCCAGTGCGACAGGAAGGAGCAGCGTGACGATGCACGTGGCGAGGACTGCGGGCCATCGTTGAGGACTGCGGTAGGGGTATTGAGCCATACTTATTCCGCCGTATCCGACATGCGGTCCTGAAATCTCGGCGCGAGGTTGCGACTTTCGATGAAGATAAATCCACGATCCCGGTTGGCTTGATAGGTGAGGCTGATCTCCGTATCTGGCCCCCGCCAGGTGTATTGCTGGTTCAGACCCCGCATCATCTGCCCCGGCAGCCGTTCGATCTTGCCATAGGACCGTTCGAGAAATTGCAGCACCTGCGTATGGACTTTTGCCCCACTGTACCGGATGGTCACCCGTGCAAACTGGTCATCGACGCTCGAGAGCTGAACGCTTTCAACCGGAATATCGGCATAGACCGGCGGACGATCTCGAAATTGGTAATCGATCGTATGCGAGTCGGATTGGATCACCGTCAGTTCCGGAATGTCGGTGAGGGGGACCCCCCAGGTGAAATTGGCGAAGCCCCGAGGATCGTTCGCCATCGTGACGGCAAATGCGGGCACAGTCAGGATGAAGGCGAGCACAACGGAAAGCCCCAGGCGGCTCGCCATGCGGAAGCGTGAGCATATCGAAAAGGCGTAGGGCATGGCCTTCAGTCGGATCCTCTTAAACGCTATCACGGTTCTCGAGGTGACGGCAACTCGTCGGCGCTGTTCTTGTGAATGGAGGACCCCTTGGCTATAATGCGCCTCTTGTGCCCGAGCCGGTGTGATAAGAGGAGCAGGGTTCATGATCGAGAGCGATGTGTTTGTGCAAGCGCTCGAGAGTCTGGGCGTAAATTTTTTCACGGGCGTGCCGGATTCGCTGCTGGGCGGCATTATCGAAGAATTGTTGACGCGCAAGCTCTATACTCCCGCCGTGCGCGAGGATGAAGCGGTCGCCATGGCGGCAGGGGCCTACATGGCAGGAAAAGTTCCCGCCGTGCTCATGCAGAATTCCGGTCTCGGGACGTCGTTGAATACGCTCATTTCGCTGAACATGATCTATCGCCAGCCCTGCATTCTTCTGGTGTCCTGGCGGGGATTCGAGGGTAAAGACGCTCCGGAGCATCTGGTGATGGGTGAGACGATGCCGCAGTTGCTCGATACGATAAGACTTCCGCACAGGACACTGTCAGAGTCGACGATGATGGACGATCTTCGCTGGGTGGGCCAGACGGTGATGAAACAGCGCATTCCGGTGGCCCTTCTGATCAAGAAAGGCATTATCAAGGGGTTGCATCCATGAGGCCCGAAGAAGGCACCATGCAGAGCCGCGCGCAGGCCATGGCGGCGCTGCTCGAATTGCTGACCGATCAGCCGGTCATCATCTGCAACGGATTCCCTTCGCGGGAGGCCTATAAGATTGCCGATCGTCCGACGCATTTTTACATGATAGGGTCGATGGGGAACGCGCCGGCCATTGCGCTCGGTGTGGCGCTGTCCAAACCGGGCAAGCAGGTGATCGTCTTCGACGGGGACGGCAACGTTCTCATGGGGATGGGCACGCTGGCCACGGTGGGCGCTCTGAAGCCGAAGAATTTTATCCACGTGGTCTTCGACAATGAAGTCTATGGTTCGACGGGGAATCAGCCGACCATCTCGAATGTCGTGCAGTTGGAGAAAGTGGCCAGGGCTGCGGGGTATGTCAATGTCGAGCGTGTGCTGGACCGGGACGATCTCGTCTACGAATTTAAGGACATGTTGAAAAAAGACGGCCCCAGCATGTTACTGGTCAAGGTCAACGAGTTTGTCGAAGATGCCGGACGGGTGGCGCATGAGCCGCCGGCCATCGCGGCTCGATTCATGAAGGCGATTGAATAGCACCGATGTGCTGAGTGTGATGTGTGGGGCCGCTCCGCTCAGTTCCGATCCACAGCCTGAGGCATGAACATGATACTTCTGAATCCAGGGCCGGTGAACGTGAGCGAACGGGTGCGGCAGGCATTATTGCGCCCGGATATCTGCCATCGCGAATCCGAGTTTTCAGATCTGTTGGGTCGCATCCAGCAAAAGCTGTTGGCGGCCTTTGTGCCCGGGGCCGAATCCGACTACGTGGCCGTGTTATTGACGGGTTCAGGCACGGCAGCCGTCGAATCAGCGGTCATGTCCTGCCTGCCGATGGGGAAGCGCATGCTGGTCCTCAACAACGGCGTCTACGGTGAGCGGTTGTCCAGTATGATCGGCCTGCATCGACTCGGAGTCTCCGAACTCAAGTCGGAATGGCACATCAAGCCTGATCCCGAACGGCTCCGCTTGGCGCTACGCCAACATCCCGAGGTGCATGCCGTCTCCATGGTTCACCATGAGACGACCACCGGCTTGATCAATCCGGTCAAGGAAATTGCCGAGGTGGTCGATGGGCTGAACCGGGTCTTCGTTCTGGACTCCGTCAGCGGCCTGGCCGGTGAGCCGATCGATATCGCCGGGTCCCACATCTATATGGTGGCCGGGACTGCCGGTAAATGTATTCAGGGTTTCCCCGGCGTGTCGTTTGTCCTGCTGCGCAAGGGCTTTCTGGAGCGGATGCGCGGATACCCCAAGCGATCCTGGTACCTCAATTTGACTCACTATGTAGACGACCAGGGGAAGGGCATTGTGCCCTTTACTCCGGCCGTTCAAATTTACTATGCCTTTGAAGAAGCATTGAACGAGTTGCTGGAAGAAGGCGTCGCCAATCGGTTCCAGCGCTATAAGCGGGCAGCGGTGCGCATCCGGGGACGGATGGCACAGCTGGGGGTTAAGACGTTGTTGCCGTCGGATTCGCTCTCGAATACGATCACGGCCTTTCACTTGCCTTCAGGCATCAGCTACGCCACCCTGCACGATCAATTGAAGGCTCGCGGGTACGTCATCTATGCCGGCCAGGGACAACTAGAGTCCAAAATCTTTCGTATCGCGAACATGGGTGCCTTGACCGAGTTGCAGATCGACGGATTCCTGGCGGCATTTCAGGAAGTGGTGACGGGAGCGGTCGCCCGAGCATGAACGCGATCATTCTTGCCGCCGGCGTGGGGAAACGTCTCTGGCCGGTGACCCAGCATAAACCGAAATGCCTGATCGAGATCGGGGGGCAGACCTTGCTGTCCCGGTATCTCGAATCCCTGGCATCGGTGAAGATCCGGCAAGCCACCATCGTGGTCGGTTATAAACAGGAAATGATCAGGGCTGCCGTCGGCTCGCATTGCCACGGGGTCGATATCTCCTATCTGGTGAACGAGGAATTCCACCGGGGCAGCATTTCATCGTTGTGGATCGCGAGGCCGGCATTGTCAGACGATGTGGTGATTATGGACGCGGATGTCTTATTTCATCGCGAAATACTGCGCCGGTTGGTGACTTCGCCACACGAAAATTGTCTACTCATGGACGACACGGTGAAGCAGACGGGCGAAGAATGTATGGTCGTCGTGCAGGGTGAGCGGGTGGTTGCCCTGAGCAAGAAGATGCCGGATCGGTATGATATGGCAGGTGAGGGAGTCGGATTTCTCAGGGTGCGCCGGGCCGATACCGCGCACGTGATCGGCTCGCTCAAGGGATATATCGACCAGGGCCGGTGGGACATGGAATACGAAGACGGGTTGTTGCAGTATTTCCGAGACGTGAAGGTCGGACATGAGAAAATCGGCGGGTTGCCGTGGACCGAAATCGATTTTCCCGAGGATGTGACGAAGGCGGAGCGGGAGGTTCTGCCGCGGCTCTAGAGCACAGGTGCTCACTGCGTCTGGCGCGTGGGTCGTGAAACGTATTTCCTGAGAGATCCGTCACCTATGCGCTATTGTCATGCACCTCAAGTTGCTTTGCGAGATACGAATGGCGAGAGATGAACGGCGTGACCGACGATGAGTGAAAGCACACTGCAGCGCGGAGCGGAACTTCAGGGACTGAGCACGGCCATTCTGTTGCCGGGCGCGGGTCTCTTCGGAGATCGGCCGGGACGTGGCCTGACCGACGTCGGGCCCTTGACTCCTATAGGCGGGCTGAGCCTGTTTCAACGCACCGTGCTCACCCTGCAGAGAGGCGGCATGCGCCAATTGATCGTGCTGGCGGGAGCCGATGAAGAGTTGCTCAAACATGCCTTGGCACGGGGCGCCCGGGTGACGATTCCAGTACGCTGGATGCCGGTGCGAGAGTTCCCGCTTGATGATCCGCGGACCTGGGAATCCCTGGCCACCGAAGTGCGAGGTTTTTGTTTGATCGCCGGCGTGCAGGCCGTGTTCTCCAAGGGTCTGATTGAACACCTGCGGCAGTCCGTTCGAGACGGCGAGGCGCTCGTAGTGACGCGGGAAGCCGGTCCGGTAGAGCCGGCCATGGGCCGTCGCAATCCGGCGGTGGCGCTTCAAGAAGGGCGGTTGATCTCGTTTCACAATCATCCGGGAGAGGAACGGCACCAGGTTGCCGCCGATTTGGTGGTGTTGCCGGCCAGTATCTTGGCTCCACCGAACGGGGCGGCCGCATCTCCCTCCGGTGCCGCAGAGCCGGCCGGCATGATCCCGGTACGACGCTGGCTGGAACGGGCGGCGGTGGAAGGGCGAGTGCGGGTGGTGGCGGCTGCAGCCCACGCAGGTTTGTGGTATCGGGATGTGTGGGATCCTACCAGCGCAGGATTGGCGGAGCGCACCCTCTTCCGCTCATTGAAGGGCGAGGCTGAGGGATTCGTTGATCGCTATTTCAACCGGACGTTCTCGCGGCTGCTGACTCGACTGTTTTTGCGGATGAAATGTTCGCCCAACGCGATCACCATGGTAGCGACGGCGGTCGGGATCCTGTCGGCCGTGGGGTTCGGCATCGGTACGTACTCGGCGGGTATCGTGGCCGCGCTGTTGTTTCAATTGGCGGCGGTGATCGATTGTTGCGATGGCGAAGTGGCTCGGCTCACGTTTACCGAATCGCCGTTCGGTGCCTGGCTGGATATCGCCATGGACAACGTGGTGCATATGGCCATCTTTGCCGGGATCGCCTGCGGCGCCTATCTCCGGCAGGCCGGTACGGAGGGCGCCTGGGTTCCATTGGCGCTGGGCGGAGCGGCGGTGTTCGGCAATATCATGTCTTTCTGGCTGGTTACACAGGCGCAAAAGATCGGCGCGACGCGTGGCTGGAATACACCCAAGCAGGCGGCTTGGTCCGACTTCATTCTGAAGAACGTCGCAAGTCGTGATTTTTCCGTGGTGGTCTTTCTCTTTGCGCTGCTGGATAAACTGGATTGGTTCCTGTGGATGGCCGGACTCGGCTCCACCGTCTTCTGGTTGATGATGGTCTGGGTGATTCGTCCCTCGGCACGGGCCCGTGCTTAAGGCGGCCCTCCTTCTGCTCGGGGCCCTGACGCTTTCTGTACTGGTCTGGCATATCGGCATCGGGCGGATCTACGAGGCGGTCACGCAACTCGGTCCCGCCGCCATGCTAGTGATTCTCCTCCCCTCCCTGCTCATGTACATTCTGGAAGCCTATGGATGGCTGGTTACGCTCGGCGCCTGGGCCAAGGACGTGCCCTTCTGGCGCGTGCTGGCGATCCGCACCGCCGGAGAGGTCGTGAACATGACGACCCCCACGGCCTACGTGGGCGGAGAACCGCTCAAGGCGTTTCTCCTCAAACGGCAGGGCGTGCCGATCGTGGAAGGGCTGGCCTCGGTGGTGACGGCCAAGACCACGATGACCATCGCCCAGATTCTCTTTATCCTGTCCGGCATCGGGCTCGCATTCTGGCTGTTGGGTGCGGGAGGATCGGCAGGACAAACCGCCATGGCCGGTCTTGTGTCTGTGGGTCTGCTGGGATTCGGGGTCGGAGCGTTCGTGGTGGTACAACGCCAGGGCATGTTCGGGTGGATCCTGAAGATGCTGCGGCGCTTCGGTCTGCGCATCCATTATCTGGAATCGCGTGAGCAACAGCTGCTTGACTTGGATCGCACCATCGCCGGATTTTATGCGACGCAGCGCGCTGCCTTTCTCCTTTCGACCGGGCTCTTTCTCCTGGGGTGGCTGGCGGAGGCGCTGGAAGTGTTCGTCATGATCCTCTGTCTGGGCCAACCGGTCACGGTGTTGTCGGCGCTGGCAATCGGGGCCCTCGCGGTGCTGATCAAAGGGGGCACCTTCTTCATCCCGGGCAGCCTGGGCGCGCAGGACGCCGGCAATCTCTTGCTACTGACGGCGTTCGGATATGGAGATGTGACCGGAATCACCTTTGCCCTGTTGCGGCGCTTTCGGGAATTTGTCTGGATTGCCATCGGGTTGGCGTGTCTGGCCCTGCTCCCCAAGGGCGAGGAGCCTCCCGTACCCGTCTCTTAACCGGATCTTGCGGCTTCGTCCTTTCTCATGAAAAATGAGTACTCCGCCGTCCTCGCTCGCATCTCATAGTCGTACGAGTGCGGTCCCACACCCGTAAGGGTTGGTGTGATTTCCACCGGAAGTGGATGAAATTGAGTCTCTTCGCTACACTTATGTGGCTGGAGATTCATGGTGCCGGCGACGGCAGGGCTGTCGGGATCTGGAAGGCCTGATATTGCAGGGAAAACTATGCAACCACCATATAAGCTCACTCCTCAACCGCCGTCGGCTGCGCCGGGGTCCAAGGCTGATACCGGGGCCGAACGTGTAGGAGATCGAATGCTGCCGCCCCTGGAAGACCCCGCCGAGGCCTTACGATTTTGTCGTGCGTTGGCTTCTGCCCTGGAACATGCCGCTGACGGCCAGAGCCAGGCCCTCACACCGGCAAACTTCGCGGCCATGATGGGGCAAGCGGGGGCATCAACCCGCCGCCCCGAGCTCTCCGTGGTCATCCCTGTATTCAATGAAGAGGAAAATCTTCCCGCGTTGCACGCACGTCTCACGAAGGCGTTGGAAAATCTGGGAATGGAGTACGAGATCGTTCTGGTGGACGACGGGAGCCAGGACCAGAGCCCGGCTATTCTGCGAAGGATGGAAGCCGAGGATCAACGGATCGTCATCGTGGAGTTTGCGCGCAATTTCGGGCACCAGGTGGCGATCAGTGCCGGGCTTGAGCAAAGCCGCGGACGAGTCGTCTGTATTATGGATGCGGACCTGCAGGATCCCCCGGAGGTCCTGCACACGTTTCTGGCCAAGTGGCGGGAGGGCTGGGAAGTCGTCTATGCCGTCCGGACCGAACGGAAGGAATGGTGGGGGAAGCGATTGGCCTATGCCGGATTTTATCGCCTGTTGCAGCGTGTGGCGAATATCGACATCCCGCTGGACGCGGGAGATTTTTGTGTAATGGACCGGCAAGTGGTGGACCTTCTGGTGCGGATGCCGGAGCGCAATCGTTTCGTCAGGGGGATTCGGAGCTGGGTGGGGTTCAAACAAATCGGGGTGCCCTACGAACGCCACGCCCGTCACGCGGGGGCGCCTAAGTACACATTCAGGAAGCTCCTTTATCTTGCGCTGGATGGGCTGATCTCCTTCAGCCATACGCCGTTGCGCATCATTACTCTCCTGGGGTTCACCGTGTCGTTCCTGTCGTTCCTTGTGGCGTTGTTCTACCTGGTTAAGAAGTTCACGATGGGCACCGGTGTGCCGGGCTTCACCACTCTCGTCGTCTCGATCTTTTTCCTTGCCGGCATCCAACTGATGACGATCGGGGTCATCGGCGAGTATATCGGCCGGATTTCGGACGAGGTCAAACGTCGCCCGCTCTATGTGGCCCGCCGGGTGACGAGGAGATAGCCGTCATTCGCATTCTCATGTTCGATAATGAGTTTCCTCCGCTGGGCGGCGGCACCGGCGTGGTGAACTATCACCTGTTGCAGGAGATGGCGTCGCATCGGGATGTGGTTGTGGACCTGGTGACTTCTTCACGGACCAAGGCGAGGTATGAGACCGAGCGGTTTGCGGAGCGGATCACGATCTATAAAGTTCCCGTCGACAATCGAAACATCCACCATGCGACCAATCGCGAGTTGATGCGGTACAGCTGGCGCGGTCTGCGCATGGCGCAGCGTCTGCTGCGCGCCCATCGGTACGATGTTAGCTTTGCCTTTGCCGGAGTGCCGGCGGGGGCGATCA
>JBEIQG010000204.1:0-6830 GCA_040376625.1 Nitrospira sp.
GTGGCGCAGCAGGCGAGGCGTCAGGCGTCATCCGAGCAGTCTCGCGCCGGGGAAGCGATGGAGCAGCTTCCTGATGAAAAGATCCTTGTCGTCGACGACGACGTGATGGCGCGGGATCTTCTGGTACGATTTCTTAGTCTACGCGGATATCATGTTCGCGCGGCGCACGATGGTCGTGACGCCTTACGATTGATCGATGAGTCGGCACCTGATCTTCTGATCCTGGATCTTGCGATGCCGGAGATGAACGGCGTAGAGGTGTTGCGAACACTCGCAGCGCGAGACTATGCCGGACGAACGATCATTTTGAGCGGACATCAGGATGATCCCCTGCTGGCCGAGGCTTGGGCATTGGGCCCGCAAGAGGTCTTGGATAAGCCCATTGATTTGGAGCGGGCGTTGATGGCTATCCAGCTTGTGATGGTGTGTCGGGAGTGTTAATCTTCACCGTCCACCTCGGCGTGCCGGTGAAGGGTGAATGGATTGTATCGCCTCATCCGTTTCAGTGTGCTTACAGCTTGTCTCCTTCCTGCGCCTGCAGTCGCTGAGTCGGTTGCTCCCCCTCCTACAATTGAACACCATCAGCTCACGCTTGAGTTGCATCCCGATTCCCATCGATTGATCGCGACGGATCGAGTGACCATTGCCGGGGGAACTCCCGGACAGGAGCTGGCTTTTTCCCTGTCCCCGACGCTCTCATTGGAACGGGTCGAGAATCTCACGCACTGCCAGCATCTATGTGAATCTGCCCCTGCTGTATTATTTGCAAGGGACACGTCATCAAATCAATCGGCGCCGCCGCGCGTTATCCTGAAGCAGCCGCCTGCTGCTCCGGCAGGCGGAGCGATACAGCTCAACTTTGTCTACCGCGGGATAATCGATGATCCGCCTCGAGACCCGCGTCACCTTCGATTTGTCACGCCGAGTGAAACGACAGGCCACATAGGTTCGGAAGGGGTCTATCTTAGCAGCGAGAGCCAATGGTATCCGGATCTCGACGATTCCCTGGCCACCTATGACGTGAGGATCACCCTGCCAGATGGGTGGACCGCGGTGACGCAGGGCACGGCCCAGCCTGACTCCTCGCGTTGGATTGTGTCTACGAAAAGCGAGGCGTTGACGGTGGTGGCCAACCGCTTTGTGGTCAAGACTCGAAGCTGGAAGGCGCAATCCGGACAGGAGATTCAATTGGCCACCTATCTGTTCCCGGACGAGGCCGCGCTGGCCGACGAATACCTCGATGCCTCGGCCAAGTATCTCGATGCCTATATTCCGCTGCTGGGGGCCTATCCCTTTGCACAATTTGCCGTCGTCGAGAATTTTTTCTCGAGCGGATTGGGCATGCCGTCCTTCACGCTCCTGGGGAGCGGGGTCATCAAGCGCCACTATACGCAGCCGTATGCCTTAGGGCATGAGATCGTGCATTCCTGGATCGGCAACGGAGTCTTCAACCGCGTGAGTCACGGGAACTGGGTTGAGGGGCTGACGACGTATCTGTCCAATTACTATTATCACGAGTTGACCGGCGATCAGGCCCAGGCCCGGGAGCAACGACGGTTGATGCTGTTAGGCTATTCCGTGTACGTGCGTCCAGGCGAAGGGTATCCGCTCAGGAGCTTCGCGCAAAAGAGCGATGAGAAAGACAATGCCATCGGCTATCAGAAATCAGCGATGGTTTTTCATGCGCTCAGGCAGGAAGTGGGTGATGCGGCATTTTGGAGGGCCCTGAAGCGCATTCCGGAGCGGTATCTCGGGCGGGTAGCCGATTGGGGTGATTTGGAGCGAACCTTTCAGGAAGCGGCGGGTCGCGACCTCCGATGGTTTTTTGCCCAGTGGGTCGAGCGCGCGGGTGCGCCGGAAGTTGTCCTATCCGGCGTTCTCCTGAAGACGTCCCCAGGCGGTCAGGTGAATGCGGTCGAGGCGACGATCCATCTCGTCCAGGGCGGCGAGCCCTATCGGGCATCGGTCGAGTTGGAGTTTGTGCTGGGCGGGGGGCGCACCCAGCGCGTCCGTGTGCCGTTGAGCGCCACACGGGAGAGTGTGGTTGTGCCCCTTGCGGAGCCGCCGTCGGCAGTTCGGCTGGACCCAGATCACCATCTGTTTCGTCGTGTGGCACGGGGCGATATAGCTCCCATGCTCAATCTGTATGTGACGGACGCCCAGCGAACCGTCGTCCTGACCCAAGGCTCCTCCGGGCAGTCCGGCCCGTTCGGGGACATACTCCAACGTATTGTCGCGCAAGAAACGGCGAAGTCCGATACTGCGCGTACGGCCGTGCTGGAGTTGGATGAAGTAAACCCGTCCGTGCCGTCGGGATCCTTGCTGTTGTTGGGGGACCCTCGTGAGCATTCCCTGGCCTCAGCAGCCGTCAGGTCTTGCGGTGACCACGTGCGTCTCCTCGACGGAGGATTTTCTGTGGCGGGTAGAACGTATGAAGGCGCTATGATGGCGCTGCTGGTGTCCTGTCGGCGCGACGAACATCCCGGCAGTGTGGTGACGCTGCTGTACGGAGTGACGCCCCGGGCGCTGGGCCGTGTGGCCCGGCTCTTGTTTTTTTATGGGTGGCAGAGTTATGTGGTCTTTCAGGAAGGCGCCGTGGTTGCACGAGGAGATTGGGAGGATACGATGAGTGCGGAGGTGCGAATTGAGTCACGTTAAGACGGTGATAATTGGAATGGTGGGACTGGCGCTGCTTACCACTTCAATGGTTTCGACAGACGCAGCGGAGTCCAAGCAGGGGCAGGCACCGACGAAGGCGTCCGTTTCCGCCGAACGCCACCTGACGAATATCCGGCAGCTTACATTCGGCCGACAGAACGCCGAAGCGTATTTCTCATTCAGCGGAAATAAGCTGATCTTTCAGTCGACGAACAATTGGATGAAAGACACGTTTGCCGCGGCGATGCATCCGTCCGACATCCCGCTCGGCTGTTATCAAATGTACGTGATGGATCTCGGAAGCGAAACGATTCGGATGGTCAGCACCGGTGCCGGCGCGACGACCTGCGGGTATTTTTTCCCCGGTGATCGACGGGTCTTGTACTCGTCAACCCACCTGCGAGGTCCCAACTGTCCTCCGAAGCCGAAGCGAGACGGGGCCTATCGCTGGGCGTTGGATGACTACGATCTCTTTTCCGTGCGGATCGACGGGCAGGACCCGCAACGGTTGACGAACACGCCGGGGTACGATGCCGAGGCCACGGTCTCTCCCAACGGCAAGACGATCGTATGGACCTCTGTGCGTGATGGGGATCTGGATATCTACGCAATGGATCTGGATGGGACCCACTCCCGTCGGCTGACGCAGGAGATTGGGTACGACGGCGGGGCATTCTTCTCGCCGGACAGCAAGCGGATCGTGTATCGCGCGCAGCATCCGAGTAATCAGGAAGAGCTGGATCAGTACAAGGCGCTTCTCGCTCAAAACCTGGTGGAACCCGGGCGGCTAGAAATCTTTATCATGAATGCCGATGGGTCGAATAAGCAGCAAGTGACGAATAACGGCGCCTCAAACTTTTCGCCGTTTTTCCACCCTGACGGCCATCGGGTGATTTTTGCGTCGAATGTGGACACGCGGAACGCGTCTGGGCGACCGGAGTTTCACCTCTATCTCGTCAACGAAGATGGTTCCGGACAGGAGCGATTGACGTTCGATGGACAGTTCAACAGCTTTCCCATGTTCTCGCCGGACGGAAAAACCCTCGTCTGGGTGTCGGACCGGCATGCGAAAGAGCCCGGGGAGTTCAATGTGTTTCTTGCCGATTGGGTTCCATGATCGAACCAGGTGACGGGTCGGCTGCGCCGGGATCGGCGCAGCCTGAGCCACCACCGGCCTCTCCACCGATACCGGCGGTTGTGCTCTCTGTGGTCGTCCTGCTCGGCTCGTTTGCGGCGCTGTTTTATATCGATATCCCCATCCTGTGGTTCCTTCGCTCGCACAATCTGTCGGCGCTTCAATCGCTAGGCGATCTCGGCGAGAAGCTGGGCAATGGCGGCACGCTCGTGACGATCAGCCTGCTGCTTCTGGGGGCCGGGTATACGCTGAAGCGCCAAACGCTCACACGCGTGGCGCTGGATAGCCTTCTCGCGCACGGTGCGGTGGCCATACTAGTGAACGGGCTGAAGCACATCATCGGTCGCCCCAGGCCAAGGCTCACACACTCTGGCGGCTGGCAATGGTGGCCATCGCTGGATTCCGGTCTGGATTCGTTTCCCTCTGGGCATACCTCGGCGACCGTGGCGGTGGTGACGGTGCTGGTACGGGCGCTGCCCCGGTACCGAGGGGTGCTATTTGTCCTGGCTGTGTGGGTCGGGGCAAGCCGGGTCTGGCGGGGCTCCCATTTCCCCGGGGACGTAGTGGCGGGAATGGTGTTGGGGTTTGTGGTGGGCTCGGTCTTTAATGCTCCGCTGCGTTGGTGGGGGCGTTCCTGCGGGCAGGCGCTTGTCCGTATCACTCCTGTGGTCCTGTCGCTGACCGCTCTGTTCTGGGTGCTGACGCATCGCATCGATGACCCGATGACGGATCACATCCTGCTTGTCTCCGGGGCGATGCTGGTGGCCGGAGGTATGATGTTGAGAACGTCAGGGCAACCAGAGTCGATGCCTGAGGGAGGTATCAGCAGGGTCGTTGTGGCAGATAGTCTAGTAGGATTGGGCTTGGGGGTCGTGACCGGCGCACCGGTCGTGATAGGGTTGGCTGGTGTATGGAGCTTAGCGCGGTGGAGCGGGGCCGTTGCCGCTACGGCTCCCTGCTCGACTGACTTGCCGTCTTTCCGGCAGCGCATCCTCCATCCGGCAGGAGCTCTTGCGGCCGTAGCCGTAATCCAGTCCCTCAAAGGGCTCGTGCCCTTGCAGTAAGGAATAGATCAGTGACCTGGAATGCGAACCGGCGGCTGCTCCGCCTCTTCCGGCACATGAATCAGCGATTGGTTGGCCAGCAGGATATAGCCATAGCGCTCGAGCAATACCGGGTAGTCCATGGTCTCAAACGGCAGCCTGTTTCGAAGCGCCGCCGGGAGGAGAATCATCGTGCGTCCTGGCTGCGTCAGATGGGGCTTGATGTTCGCCTCTTCATTTTTTGGCACGACGATGGCTTTCCGCTTCGCATAGAACACCAAGGAGGGGCGTGGTTGCCCATAGAGGATGAGCCGGTCGTTAGGACCGAGATTGACGCCTGCGACCTCGGCGAGTCGCTGCGGCGGTTCGATCACAAAGTGGTGTACCAGCGGGAAGGTCAGCTGTATGGTCGCAAGTACGACGAGGGCCAGCGATCCGCCGGCGACCCAGAACACAGCCGGTCGTCCGGTTTCGTTGAAGCCGAAGTAGGCGATGAGGCCCATACCCACCAGAAAGATCGAGGCGATGGTATAGGGACCCGGTCCAAGTGTCACCTGCCCCGCAAGGGGGAATTCATCGATCAGTTTTCCAGCGAACTTGGCGTAGAGGGGCGGCAACAAAGCAAAGGCCAGCGCCAGGATAGAGCCGACGGCCGTCATGGTGTGGATCGCAGCGCGTAGCCCGCGAGTAGCCTGGTCGGTCACGCAGCGGTTCCAGTAGGACGCTGTTAAGATCGCCGCCGCAGGAAACAGCGGACCGATGTAATGCGGCAGGCGGGTTGAGGACAGGCTGAAAAAGACCAATCCGCCCAGGATCCAGGCTGCCGTGAACCATTCGAGCGCATGGGGAGAAGGATGGATACCCAGAACCGAGCTCTGGGGCGGGGGCAGCGCCCCGGACTGTTTCGAGTCCCGCCAGCTGCGATAGGACTCGTACCAGGCGAAAGGCAACAGGCCGCTCCAGGGGAAAAATCCGAGCAGGAACACGGGGAGATAAAAAAGCAGCGTGCCGCCGTGACCTTCCATGGTGCCGAAGAACCGGCCGATCGTATCGCCCTGCGCCGAGGTCGTATACCGCTGTCCATGGATATTCAGCATGATGAGGTACCAGGGCAGCGCCAGGATCAGGAACAGCATGAGGCCGCGAATGGGAAATCCGTGACGCCAAAAGAGCCCCCAGGATCGGGTCAGCCACAGGTACAATCCCACCGCCAGCATGGGAATCAGAAAACCGATCGGTCCTTTCGCCAACGTCGCCAGCGCCATGCCGATGTAGAAGAACCACAGATAGTGGCGTTCACGGCCTTCCCCGAATAAACCTAGCCAGAATCCGTAGAGCGACAGGGTTGTGAAGAAGATCAACACGCTGTCGGTGAGCGCCATTCGGCTGAGGCCGATGATCTCCAGGTTCAGTAACAACATGGCCGCGCCGAAAAGGCCCACTACCGGTCCCCGGCACCGTGTCAGGAAGAGGTATTGGAGCAGGATTAGCCCGACACCGAAGAGGGCCGAGGGGAATCGCGCGGCGAATTCACTCACTCCGAAGACGTGGTACGAGAGGGTCATCAGCCAATAGACCAAGACCGGTTTGGCGAAGCGCGGCTCGTAATTGAAGGTCGGGCTGATGTAATTGCCCGTCTCGTACATTTCGCGGCCGGCTTCGGCGTTCCGTCCTTCATCTCGATCGGTCAGTCCAAGGGAGCCGAGCCCAACGAAAAAGAGCACGGCGGCCAGTGCCAGGAGCAGGACGAGCGCCAGAGGTTGGATCGATCGGTCGACCTGCGACGGCGTCTGGGAGGCCGTGTGCTGTCCGTTCATGTGAAGTTCCATTAGGATTTTGTCGCCGGGGATGCCGGGCCCGAGTCGGGTTGGTTGGGGCGATGTATCAGCATGAGATTGCGGAGATACACGATGCTGCCGATGCTCTGCCCGGCAATGAAGACCGGGTCCTTCCGATAGATCGCATAGGCGAGGGTGATGAGCCCACCGATCATA
>JBEIQG010000089.1:0-13420 GCA_040376625.1 Nitrospira sp.
GCCGTAGAGCTCCATGAGTTGACGGAGACTCTGCAAAATCGGGCCGCGTACCTGAAACAGCGTCCAGACCCCGCCCACCAGCATAGCCCCGATGCCGATATAGCGAATCTGCCCGCTCCAAGTCGCTTTGGCCGCCGCCACGCCGATTAATCCCTCCGGAGAACCGATGATCGCCTGGTACAGCGGCAATAGCACCAGCCAGCCGATCGCCCCGCCGAAAAAAACAACGACGGCCGTGTTGAGCCCGATGATGTATCCGACGGCCATCAAAGCCGGTGACAAGTTCAGCCCTCCGTACAACGTCGAACGCCCAAGCTGAAACGCCCCTTCCAACGATTCGCTCCAGAGTTTCAATCCACCTTCGGCAAACTTGAATGCGCCGGCCAGCGCCGCAGCACCCAAGAGTAACCGCACTCTTACACCGCCATGGCCATCAGCCGAGGCTCCGACTTTCAACACTTCCGCCGTGGCAACCCCTTCGGGAAACCGCAGCCGGGCGTGGATGATCAGGGCGCGGCGCAGGGGAATGGTGAACAACACTCCCAGCACGCCGCCGACGAGCGATACCGTGAACGTGTCCCAGTAGTCGAAGGTGGTCCAATAACCGATGATGACCAATCCCGGAATGGTAAAAATTACGCCGGCCGCCAGGGCTTCGCCCGACGAGGCGGCGGTTTGCACAATATTATTTTCGAGAATATTCGACCTGCGGAAGAGACGGAGCACGGCCATGGAGACGACGGCGGCTGGAATGGATGCGGATACCGTCATTCCGGCAAACAGGCCCAGATAGGCGTTGGAACCGGCCAGTACGGCAGCCAGCAGAATCGACAGGACAACCGCTTTCAGCGTGATTTCCGGAAGTGTTACCGAGGCGGGAATCAGCGGCGCGTCTACCGGTTCCGCCGGCACATCCTGGTCGCGCATCATCCCCTCAGAACACCTGCACGATGTAGCATTTGAGATAGCGCGTTTCCGGCATGCCGGCGAGCACCGGATGGTCCGGCCCCTGTCCACGTTGCTCCAGGAGCCTGATCTGTCGGCGCGCATCCCGTGCGGCCGACTGCAGCATCTTCCAGAAGTCGTCGTCCGTGATCGGCTGCGAGCATGAACAGGTCACCAGCACGCCCCCCGGCTGAAGCAGACGAAGCCCACGCAAGTTCACTTCCTTGTACCCGGCGATGGCATGGGGGACCGCCTTCTTACTGCGCGCAAAAGCCGGCGGATCGAGAATGACCAGGTCGTACCGTTGGCCGTTCCGTTCCAATAGACGCAATTCTTCAAAGGCATCGGCCTGGCGATAACGACAACGAGCCGCTACCTGGTTCTGCTCCGCGTGCATCTGGGCCAGCGCCACAGCCGCCGCGCTCACATCCAGACCTTCCACCGACTGCGCTCCCGCCAGGGCGGCCTGAATGCCGAATCCACCCGTGTGGCAAAAGGCCTCCAACACGGTCTTCCCTTTTGCAAAGAGGGCCGCGGCGATCCGATTCTCACGTTGATCGCAGAACCAGCCGGTCTTCTGCCCCTCCGCAAAATCGACCGTGAACCGGGCCGTTCCCTCTTGAATGTTCACCGTCGTAGCCCCCTCACCGCGCAGGAACCCTTTTGACAACGGCAATCCTTCCAGCGTGCGGCTCTTCGCATCATTGCGAAGGTATACCGTCTTGACCCCCGCTTCCTGCACCAACACCTCGCCCAGCAGTTCCTTTCTCAGATCCATGCCATACCCTAGAGTCTGCATCACCGCCACATCGGCAAACCGATCCACGACCAGGCCCGACAAAAGATCACTTTCACCGTGTACGAGGCGACAGGCCGTGGTGTGAGAAGCCACCGTCCGGCGAAGAGCCGTTGCGGCACGGAGACGCGCGGCAAAAAACTCATCGTCGATCGGCTCCTCTTGAAACGTGAGCATGCGGATGCGGATCTTGGAATGGGGATTAAAAAGGCCGCGGCCGAAAAACCGCTTTTGATGGGTGTACACATCGACGAGGTCCCCGGCAGCCGGCGTCCCCAGCACCTCGGCCACATTGCTGTCGAAGACCCAGAGGTGCCCATAGTAGCGCGGCCCTTCACGTTCGGCGGTCAGTCGGACTTTCGCAGTTGCACCGGTCAGAAGCTGTGTCATGGTAGTGATTACGTCCCGTATAGACTGTGTGATTCGACGATCATGAAATGGCTCACGAGGGTGCCTGAATTCAGCCCGCGAAGCAACCGGGCAACATGGCCCTGTGACGATCGCTACTCCGCTTGACCTTCCTTACTACCTATGGTTTGCTGCAGGCAGAGAAACGGAACCGTACACCAATCACGACCTGTCACACGACAGCCGAGGCGCAATGACCACACAGACGATCGGAACAGCAGTCCTGGACCGGCTCCATCGGCTCGGAGTCCGTCACATGTTCGGCATCCCCGGCGATTACGTTCTCGGCCTTTATAAATTGATGGAGTCCTCGCCCATTCAGCATGTGGCTACCACGCGCGAAGACTGTGCGGGCTTTGCGGCCGATGCCTATGCGCGGATCAACGGAATCGGCGCCCTCTGTGTCACCTACTGCGTCGGCGGACTCAATACCGTGAACGCCATCGCCTGCGCCTACGCGGAACGATCCCCCGTCGTACTGCTGACCGGTTCTCCGGGATTGTCGGAGCGTGCCCGCAACCCATACCTGCACCACATGGTGCGCGAGTTTTCGACGCAGCGGGAGGTATTCGAAAAAATGACCGTAGCGGCCGTAAGCCTGGAAGACCCTCTCACCGCCGAACGTGAGATGGATCGGGCCTTCGCGGCCCTGCTGCGGTATCGTCGCCCGATCTATCTGGAAATTCCTCGCGACATGGTGCACGTACCCCTGGCTCAGACATCGCACAAGCATCAGCTCCAGGGCGAACCGACCGACCGGGCCGCCCTGAGCGAAGCCCTGCACGAAGTACGCACGATGTTGGAGTCGGCCAAACGCCCGGTCATTCTGGCTGGTGCCGAAGTGGGCCGGTTCGGGCTTCATGAAGAATTGACAAGCCTGGTGGAGCGCCTGAATGTGCCGATCGCGTCGACGCTTCTCGGCAAGTCGATCATCCGCGAAGACCATCCGCTCTATGTCGGCGTCTACAGCGGACTCGTCGCCCGCGACGAAGTGAAAGAGTTCGTCAACCAGACCGATTGCCTGCTCATCCTCGGTTCGATCCTGTCCGATGTGGAGGATCTGGACGCAAGCAGTGCCCTCTTTTCGGACGGGCATACGATCCATGCCACGGCGGATCGCGTGGCCATCAAGCACCATCGGTACGATTCGATTTTGTTCGAGGATTTCGTCAAGGGCCTGGCCGCTACCTCACTCCCTGTCTTTCCCACGCCGCAATTGCCGGCGCCGTACAAGCCGGAAGAACCCATGCCGCCGGCGCATGCTTCTGTCAGTCTGCAGGGGGTGTTTCGTCACCTGGATACCGTGCTCCATGAGAAAACCCTCGTCATCGCCGACGTGGGCGAATCCCTCTTTGCCTCCGTCGATCTCCATGTCCACCGGCGCTTCGAATTTTTGTCCCCCGCCTACTACACGTCCATGGGATTTGCCGTCCCGGCCGCCATCGGGGCCGCTTTCGCCGACCCGTCCCTGCGGCCGATCGTGCTGGTGGGAGACGGCGCCTTTCAAATGACCGGGTCCGAGCTCTCGACCGCCGTGCGCTACAAACAAGCTCCGGTCGTGATCGTCCTGAACAATCATGGCTATTCGACCGAACGTGAAATTCTGGAGGGCCCCTTCAACGATATCCACGAATGGCGTTATGAACGGATTTGCGAGCTGATCGGCGGCGGTCAGGGCTCCCAGGTCGCTACCCACGGCGAATTCGTCCAGACCCTGGCCAAGGCGCTCGCGGATCCCACCCAGCCCTATGTCATCAACGTGCTGCTTGATCCGGCCGACCGCTCCCCGGCCATGATGCGGCTGGCGCGGCGGCTGGCCAAACGGCTCTCGACCGACCGCCCGTAACCCTCTGCGTATCAGGGCTCGTTGCCGCTGAACCCTCTGACGGAGGGGGCCTCCCTCGTCACAGCAGGCATCTGTTTCGCGCTGATACAATGCGGAGTTATCTCCTACCAACCCATTGACCCTCCGTAGACAAATATGGTCTTCTAGGAGCGTACTTGTCGAATTGTCATTTGACGGGGAATTCGCCACTATGTCCACTAAGTTGCCGGATGGAAAGACCATGCGAGACGGCCAGATCTTTTCTGCACGACTGAACAATGTCGTCACCACGGAACGAGAGTTCGACGAGCTGGTTGCCAAGTCGCTGCCCGATTTGTTGGACCGCGCCACCGGTCAAACCAAACGTTTTCTCCGTGAGACCAACCAATGGGGCGACGACATCACGCATGAGAAACTGGCGTTACGCTGGGGGTATGAGCTGGTGGAACGATTTGTGGTCTTTGGCCGCACTGAAGTGCCCTGCCGCCCGTTCTTCCTTCTGGACAGCCTGATTGCCAAATCGTTCAGTCAGCCGGACCCGCTTTGTTATCACAAAGAGCTCCTGACTCCGGTGGGACGGTTTCTCGATGGGCTGGCTTCTCGCGCCGTGGTAAGCCGCGACGCCCTGATTGCCCTGTTCTACCACTTCTATGGATTCAGTCAGGCCCACGTGGTGAAATTGTTGGGGTTCGGACAGGCCGAAAGCCAGCGAGTCTATAAGAACTTCGAGCGGTGGCGCCAATCGGGTTGGCAACGCACGATGAATGAAACTGGGTTGAGCGGGTCGGAGATCGAAGTGCTGGAGCAGGAGTTACGCACCAGACCAGACCACCTGAACCATGAAGTCGACCGGCTGATGCCGGTCTTGCAGTCGCACTATCGAAAGAGTGAACCGGAGCATTACCCCTGTCTGTCCGAACAGAAGTGGGGCCAACTATTTCACGATGACTACGGCCACGACTACCGCGTCTGGCATCTGGCCTTTTGCCGCGACTGCTTCCTGGAAGTCGCAGATCGCCGGCAAGCCGATGTCAGCAACGGGTTGAAGCCGCAGGTCAATCTCCATATACATCCGCTGAAAAAGGGAGGCGTCTTAGCTCTCTTTGGAAGCGATCGGGGGGGACGGCAACATGGAAACACCAGAGCTCAACGACTATCGCGCACATCTGCTTGATGCCCTGGACGATCAGCCGCGGCGCGCGGGTGAGGAACGTCCTGAATTCCTCCAGGTACTGGTCAACCACGAACGCGTCGGGACGCTGAACTGCACCCAGACCGACCCCTCGTTCTCCTACACGGCCCGCGAGAGAAGTATTCAACACCTTGAGATCCGGAACGAGTCCGGTGTGCTGGTCGGAGGGTGCGTCGCGCCCGAAGCGGGACAGAAAAGCGTTCGCGTCCCCGTCGGCAGGGGCAGCGTTGCCATTCAGGTCCAGAACCACTTCGACGGGGGATCGCTCAATCTCCAGTATGCAGCCGCTCCCGGCTGGTGGTCTCACCTGGCCTCGTCGATCGGACTGGCCTCAGCAACCGACACTCAAGCTCCAAGCAGAACTCCCCTCTGGAGCATGACGACAGCCCTGGCGCAGGTCGTGTTGGCCGTGGGAGTCGTGGCGCTGCTGGCTGAACGGATCCCGAACTGGATCAATGCCGAAGACCGGGCGCATCAGCTTGAAGAAGAGCTGGCGGCGAGGCAATCCACGCAGGAGCAGATCGAGCGTGTGCACCAGCAACTGGCGCAACTGGTTGAGGCGCAGGCGGCGGCCGTGGCCGTGTCCCGGTCGGAGCAGGACCGGATCACCCAGCTGAATGCCCTCGTCGATACCGTCGCCCATACCCAACAGAAGCTCAACACACAAGTCGTCTCCGTGCAGGAAGACCTCAAAACGGTCAAAACCGAAGTCGCCCAGGAAGTAGAAACCGGCCTGCGCGTCGCGGTGAATGCGGTGGAAGCCGACCGCGACCTCGTGCGGCAAGATCTGAAGTCCATCAAGTCCGTCAACGAGACGCTGGTCAAACAGGTCGCCCTGCTGGAAAGCCGCAATCGAGAATTACATGCCCGCCTGGCTCTCACCTCGCTGGAAGTCGCCAAAGCCAACGCGGTGCCCAAACCAACCGTGGTGGCCAAGGCTGACCTTCCGAAAGAGACACCCATGGCGACACCGGTCGCGGATGGCATCCGGGAAGCGGACCGCCAGGCGTTTATGTTCTGGGTGGCGTTTCAAGACGGCACGACCGAAAAGAGCATTGAGGATCTGGTCCAGGAACTGAACGGCATCAAAAAAGGACCGATGAAGTCGGGTTGGTATTCCGTTGAAGTGAACTTGCCGAATCCGGAACCGCCGGACCGCTTTCTGGAATCTGTGAAGCGAGCCAAGATCGTGAAGTCGGTCGTGACCAGCAAGGCGATGCCTCCGGCTCAGTAGTCGCGATCACCCCTCAGCAAATTCAACCACCCGACACGGTAGGTGTCCGCCCCTCGCGGAGAGGACGCCTCCCTGCCGTCACTGGTCATTTGCTTTCCATCATCTCTCCAAACCCGACACGGGAGGGAATATGTCGGATTTTCATCAGAACGGGCTCGTGACGGTCTTACACCGCCTGGGCGCCTCCAATCTTGAGCAACTCGAAAAGGAACTGGAACGACACGCGGCGACCAACCCGATCGCCCTCGTCCTGCCATCGCTGTATTCGGAACTTGAGAACCCAGCGCTGAAGCACATCGTCCAGGTGCTGAAAGACATCCGGTACGTCAACGAGATCGTGATCTCGCTGGATCGCGCCTCGGCCCTGGAGTTTCGTCTGGCCAAACAATTCTTCTCGGTGCTGCCGCAGCGCGTCCGGATCGTGTGGAACGATGGAACGGGCATTCAGGATATTCTCAAGCTGTTGGCGCACAATGAAATTGACACGGGTCTGCAGGGCAAAGGCCGTGGCTGCTGGATGGCCTTTGGGTATGTGCTGGCGCGGGGAGAGAGCAACGTCATCGCGCTCCACGATTGCGACATTCTGAGCTACAATCGGGAATACCTCGCGAGACTCTGTTACCCGATCGTCAACACCAACCTCGGCTACGAGTTCTACAAGGGCTACTATAGCCGGGTCACGAATCGACTCCACGGCCGCGTCACCCGGTTATACCTCACGCCGCTGATCCGAAGCCTTCAGCAGGTGGCCGGATCGCACCCGCTCCTGACCTTCCTGGATAGTTTCCGGTACCCCCTGGCCGGCGAGTTCGCCATGGTGCGCGACCTCGCCTGGATCAACCGGGTTCCGGGCGATTGGGGATTGGAGGTGGGAGTGCTGTCCGAGATCTACCGCAACTGCGCACTCAGGCGGATCTGCCAGGCGGATATTGCCGATGCCTACGAACACAAACACCAGGGCCTGTCGGCTGACAATGCCGATCAGGGGCTGCAGAAAATGTGTGTGGATATCACCAAGTCCCTTTTCCGAAACCTGGCCAGCGAAGGCGTGGTATTGTCGGAAGCCGTTCTAAAAACCCTGCGTGCCACGTATCTGCAGACCGCGCAGGAAGCGATCACCCGGTATCAGAATGACGCCGCCATCAACAGCCTCCAGTTCGACCGGCATGAGGAACGGATGGCCGTCGAAGTTTTTCTGAAAGGCATGAAGATCGCCACGGAGACGTTTCTCGACGACCCGCTCGGGGTACCGATGATCTCGAATTGGAGTCGGGTGACCGGCGCCATTCCCGATATCTTCGAGCGATTGATCGGCGCGGTAGAACGCGATCATGAATGGGATCCGGTCGGCGACCGGGTATAACCGGCGGAAGATAGCTCGGAACGGCACTCAGGCTGCTCTACCTCTTGCCGCCTTCCAACCGGTTGGCGTAGGATTCCGGCACGGGTTGAATTACCGAGCGCCGACGAAGGCAGCTCTGGCGACGAACGGAAGGACGAGCCACGATGACCGACGATTATGCCCAAAGGAAAGTTCAAATCATCCGGGACTTTCTCGCGGCGGGATATCCTGCCCCCTATATCGTAGAAGCGGTGATCCCGCGAAGAGATCCGTTGGCCGACACCAAATTCAAAATCATCCTGAATAATCAGGTCGAGCGGACCCTGGCCGTCTGCGCCGCCGTCGTGCTGGACAGCCTGCCCACCCCGGATCAGCTCAAGCAATTGCTGGTCTCACAGGGCATTATGGAACAAGTCAAATCATCGACCGAGTCCCGGATCTGCCACGAGGCTCTGGGGACCGACGAAGAATCGCATGCGCGCCCGATCAGAGCGGTGCGGGGCGTCTAACGGCACATCACGCCCTGCCTATTCCTCTCTACCCCTTGAGTGCTCCCCGCCTTCCGCCGAGTGCAAGCACGAGGACGATCAACAAAAGAAGTCCCAGCCCGCCGGAAGGGTAATAACCCCAGCCGCTGCTATACGGCCACATGGGCAAGGCACCAAGCAGCAAAAGAATGAGAATGACAAGCAGGATGTTCGGCATGGAGGTCTCCTTTCCATAGAGATCTGTCACACCGTACCGCGAGACTGCCTGGGGAGTGACTGGGGATATCCCTTGTCGGGGCGTCACTGGCCCCAAGTTAGCGGATGAAATTCTCACGCAGGCCTGGAGCAACCACGGCAAACGAAAACCGCAGTCAGCCTACTCACCCCGCGTGTCGGAACCGGTGCTCTCCAGACGAAAGTCCTGGCAAGATTTCAAATAAGCCAGGATGCTGGGCTTCGAGACCTCTAAGGCCTGGAACGCATGCCGGATCAACGTATGGGCCCCTTCGACCTCGGGCAGAATGACCTCCGTCGCTCCCACCTCCTTCAGCTCCTCCGCCTCCCTGAACCCATGCGCCCGGGCGAGCAGGGGGATTTTTTCGTTCAACACCCTGAGTCGTCGAAGGGTCAGCGACGCTTCGTGAATCACAGGCAGGGCCACGATCACCAATGCCGCACGGTCGGCACCGGCCGCTTTCAGCAGCTCGACGTGCGAAGCGTCCCCGTACACACAAGAAATTCCGCGGCGACGCAAATGTCGAACGATGTCCGGATCGCGCTCAATCACGGTATACGGAATCTTAAAATGATCCAGCGCGAGACCCACCGTGCTGCCCATGCGCCCGAATCCGCACAAGACCACATGCCCCGCCTGTTCGTCATGGGCTCCGCCTTGAGCCGGCAACGAGGCGCGCCCGATTCGAAAATGCAATGCGGCGATCCAGCCCGGCGCGAACCGCACGAGGGGGGCGTTGACCAGGATGCTCAGCAGCGAAGCGGCCAGGGTGGCATTATAAACTTCCTCGCCCACATGGCCTGCCGTTTTGGCGACCTGCACTAAGACGAACGAAAACTCTCCGATCTGCGTGAGCCCGATCCCCACCAGCAGGGCCGTACCCCAGGCATAACGAAATAACCTCACGACCAACGTCCAGATGACAAACTTCCCCGCGAGAATGAGTCCAAGCATGAGCCCGAGCAAGGGAAGATTGGACCATACCACGCGCGGATCGATCAGGATGCCGATCGTCACAAAGAAAAGCGCCACGAACGCGTCGCGGAGAGAGAGGAGCCGGGCCAGCGTCTCATGACCATATTCAGACCCGCTAATGATCAATCCGGCCAGAAACGCGCCGAGAGCCAGGGACAATCCTGCCATCTGCGTCACAGCGGCCGTCCCGATGCCCAGGGACAACGCCACCAACAGAAACAGTTCTGCATTTTGGGTCTTCGCGATGCGAGTCAACAGCGGAGGAATCGCTTTCGCAGCGAGATACACGAAGGGCACCAGAATCAGGACCGCCAGCCATAAGGCCTTTCCGATGGTCGCGAAGCGCCCCGGTTCCAGGGCGCCGAGCGCCGGAAGCAGCACGGTGAGCACGACCACCGCCAGGTCCTCCACCAGCGTGATTCCGATCATTACCCGGCCATGCTTGGCACGCAAGTCTCCGCTGTCCAGCAGCAAGCGCGCCAGGACCATCGTGCTCGCCACAGAGACCACCGCGCCGATCACCACGCTTTGGATGGAACTCCATCCCACCACATGGCCCAGACCGACCGCGAGTATTATGGAGAGGACGATGCCGATCGGCCCTCCGACAAGGGCGACCCAGCGCACGCGCAATAGATCGTTCAGGGAAAATTCGATACCGATGCAGAACATCAGGAGGATCACGCCGATCTCGGCGAATAGTTCGAAACTGTGGACGTCCGAAATGGAGGGACCGGGCGTCAAGGGGCTGATCAGAATGCCGCCGAACACGTATCCCAGAATCAGCGGTTGACGAAGAAGATAGGCAGAGGACCCGCCCAGGACGGCGGCGATGAACACATATGCGAGATCGCGGAAAAAAATAGGATCGGGGGCCATGCGTCCTTTCAAGCAAAAGAGTGGTTTCTACGGCGCAGCATACCATGAACGAACGTCGGATGAGGGCGCAGTTTTGATCAGGAAGGAAGGTCTTCCTGAAGAACGACGACACATCATCAACAGAGCAGACCGTCGGCATCGGCGGTCCTTTGAGAAGCAGCGGAACCATCACGCGGACCATAGTTTCGGGAGAGCATTCACGTCTGCCCTCGCGCACAGGGGAACGCTATCAACCGCAGGGTTTAGCTTTCTGCAACTGCCGCCACTCGGCCGGACCGTTTATGACTAAATTCGATCTGGAACCGTGACCAAGACACTACTTAGAACAGTCATAATTATTCTCTGCGTACCAGTGGGATGACGACCTTCTCATCGCTCGTCGGACGACCGGCTCCATCAGACTGCTCATTGCTCCATTTGCGTCCACGCCTAGTCGTGCAGCACAACATTCAGAAGGGAACTGTGCACGTGTAATTTGCCATTGTATTTGATGAACCCCATTTTTCGAAACTTGTTCATGAAGAAGCTCACCCGTGAACGCGTGGTACCGATCATCTCAGCCAACGTCCCCTGGCTTATTTTCGGAATGACCGTCTCCGGCTTACCCTCTTTCCCGAAATGCGCCAGCAAGAGCAACACACGGGCGAGCCGCTTTTCGCTGGAATTGAAGAGTTGGTCTACCAAATCCTCTTCAATACGCATATTGTGTGATAACAAATAGGACATAAAGAGCTCGGAGAACGCCGGTTCCTGGTGAAGCACAGCAGTCATGGCTTCTTTATCGATACGCACGACGGAGGTTGCTTCCGCAGCGAACGCGCTGGCCGTGCGAACCAGTTGTCCGACCAGGCAGGATTCGCCGAAGAATGCGCCCGGCTCCAGGAGCGCGAGCACTGCCTCTTTGCCCTGCTGAGAGACCACACTCAGTTTCACCTTTCCGGCCTGGATGAAGAACACGGCATCAGCCGCATCTCCCTGAGAAAAAATCCTGTGGTGTTTGGGAGAAACGAAACTCGTTTTTCCGTTCCCGACTTTGGCTAGGAATGTCTTGGGATTGAAACCGGCTGAGCGGTTGGATGCCATAGTGATGTTTCGCCTCTTATCTAGATCAGGATACCGCCTGCGAACCCGTTGTCCGCAGCAGGAAACAAGACGGACGGCCAGAAGACACGCAGGTCAACACAGTATCCCCCGTCCCGCCCAGGGGGATGCACATTCAGCATCCGGCATGATTTGAGCGGCACGCGGTCCCCCTCACCCCATCCTCATGTGACTTCGGGAGTATCCGCCTGCCATAGCATCCCGGAGCATCCGCATCGAAGACTGATCCCCCCGGCACGAGTGCTCATCTCGAAAGGTCGCGGGCATCTCCGGACGATCCATGAGATAGTCCATGAGGATGCAGTACGACGGACAGATCTATAACCTGTTCCACACTAAGCGGCTGGGGTAACGGAGACTGGTCAAAACTGCTCAGCAACAGCAATGCCGGGAGCAGGGGTAAAATCTATTTGGGTCGATGGGTAGGGAGTGACGGCAATCGAGAAGAAGGCAACCTAGTCATGCAATACGACATTGAGGAGGGAGCTGTGGACGTGAAGCTTGCCGTTGTATTTGATGAATCCCAACTTCCGAAACTTATTCATGAAGAAACTGACTCGTGAGCGGGTGGTGCCGATCATCTCCGCCAACGTTTCCTGGCTCACCTTTGGCACAACCGACTCCGGCTTGCCGTCCTTCCCAAAATGTGCCAGTAAGAGCAACACCCGCGCGAGCCGCTTCTCGCTGGAATTAAAGAGATGATCCACTAAATCCTCTTCGATGCGCATATTGTGCAACAGTAGATAGGACATAAACAGCTCGGAGAACGTGGGATCCTTGTGAAGCACTTGAATCATGGCCGTTTTTTCAATCCGGACCAGAACGGATGCCTCTTCGGCAACCGCGGTTGCCATGCGCACGATCTGTCCGGCGAGGCAGGATTCCCCGAAAAATGCGCCGGGTTCCAGCAGCGCAAGCACCGCCTCTTTCCCTTGCTGAGAGACTATGCTGAGCTTGACCTTGCCGGCCTGGATAAAGAACACAGCATCCGCCTCATCTCCCTGAGAAAAAATCGTGTGCCGTTTTTCGAGCGTAAGACTCGTTTTGCCGGTCCCTACTTTTCCCAGAAAGGTCTTGGAATTAAATTTCGTGGGTCGTTTGGCGGCCATAGGGAAGTCTCAATAGGTGAAAATCTCGGCCCAGGACGGGGCTCAACTGTGACACAGCGCCCCCTCGTATTCAAGCGCAGCCATCAGACATAGCTGCGGGAGGTCGCGGCACGTCACACAGCAAGAGGTGTCGGGAGCAGCGGCAGATGGGGCTGTCTATTCCGTACCAGCAGGGAGCGAACGAGACAATTCAGTCATTACCGCTGGCGATTGGACCATTTGATTTCCCGCGCGTATTGCTTTAACTCAGTGTACCGTTGGGCTGGACCCCGGCCTTCCGGAGAATCGCTCAAAACAAGGGCTGCAGGAAAGAATCGTTCACGTAGGGAGGCTGCTACCAGATGTCGACCACCACACGTCCCGCAGACGGTGAAGCCATGGACCAACGATGTGCGATCTGCCCTTTCTGCCAAGAGACCGGGTTTGACGCCATCGGCCTGAAGAAGCACCTCATGCTGTGGTGTCTTACCTTCAAGCAGCTGCCTCCTCTCCAGCGACCGTTCTACGGGTGACAACCGGCAGGATCCCGGACGGATGCCCCGCCACTTTTCAGTCGGTGCTCGGGAGAACCGGCTTCCATACGGCCACCAGCTTTGCCTTATGGGACAGCGCAACCCGCCGTACCACTGACTGAGAGTCATATCCTTGATGATTATGGGTCCTGCTGTCATAGGCCACACGGGCCGATTCAGGGCAAATCTTCGCATTCACTTTCAGGATGCGATAGTGCCACCTCTGATGCACTTGAAATAGATCTAGATCATAGTGAGCCATGCTAGTTTCGAGGCGTGACGTCTGTGATGCACGCACGCCGCAGCCCAAAGATTGGTCTTGGCTTTCCGGTGCAACCACCTGGTCATCTTCCGCCCGATCGTGCTGGACATGCAAGGC
>JBEIQG010000235.1:0-5388 GCA_040376625.1 Nitrospira sp.
CACCCCATCCGGTTCGGCAAGACGGGCCATGTAATGCTCATCGATAGCCGAGGCATGGTCCTCAGCTGCCCGATCCTGCCGACCGGCGTTCAGCTCTCAGGGGCATCGCTGATTCCGCAGGTGACGGTACGTCAACCCGGCTGGATCACGGCAGACAGTGACGGACACGGCGGCCAGGGCACCGCCATCATCGGATTCGCGCCCCTGCCCGAAACCAGTCGTGCCACGAACGGTGCGGTGGAAATCGGCGCCTGGCATACCTTCGTCTGGCAGTCCTCCGACGAGCTGTTCGCCCCGATCCGGCACCTCATGATGTGGATGATGATTCTCGCGACAGTGGCACTGGGCTTGCTCGCGACTTTGGGGTATTTCGCGGCCAGCCGGATTGTGACACCGGTCAGACGGCTCCAGGAGGCCGCGCGCCTTATCGGACGGGGAGAACTTCGGGAGCCGATCCAGATACATACGGGAGACGAGCTGGAGGAACTGGCGGTCGAATTCAACCGCATGAATACGCAACTCGAAGCCGCCTTTGCCGGATTGAGCACCCAGGTGGAAGAAAAAACACAGGAGGTCCAGTACCTCCAAAGATCGACGGATCAGGTACTCGACGCCGTTCCGACCCCGATCATCATGATCGACCAGCAAGGCCTCGTCCAATACATGAACCGCGCGTCCCGGGATGCGCTCCAGACGCAGAAAGACAGCTGGTCCGGCCGTCCGCTGTTCGATCTGCTCCCGCTGGACGACGATCACCTCCAGGCCTTGCGGCGAGACCTACGACTCGTGGAAGAAAACAAACCGACCGCGCCCCTCCGCCCGAACCAGGAGCCCGCCCTGAAAGAGGCGCGCGACCCGCTCAATCAAACCCTGAGCCAGGCATCTCCCTCAATCCGGCGGGAGTTACGAATCGGTTCGCATCTGTACCATTACGAATGGTTTCCGCTGGAAAGCCGGAGCGGAGCAGGCAAACGCTTTGGCCTCGTTCTGCGTGACACCACCGATGAGAGCCGGTTGCAGGATCAGCTGATCCAAGCTGAAAAATCAGGCAGCCTCGATGTGCTGACCGCGGGCATCGGCCATGAGCTCAACAATCCGCTGTTTGGAATTCTGGGCCTGGGGGAAGCGATTCAGGAGGAAGCGGACCTGGTCCGCGCCAAGGGGTACGCCCAAGACATCGTCGGGCACGGCCGGAAGATGGCAGCCATCATTCGGGACTTCACGGGAGTGGCCGCCCGCGAATCGAAAAGCCAGCGTATGCCGGTGGATGTCACCGCCCAATTGGAGCAGGCCCTGGCGATTGTGCAGACCTCGCACGATTGTCTCGAACTGAACGTGCAAAAACACTATGTGGCTTTGTCGCCGGTGACGGCGCTACCGGATCAACTCCGCCTGGCCTTCATCAATGTCCTGACCAATTCCATTCAGGCCATGGGGGGGCGAGGCGACCTCCGGCTGACTACGGAAGAACAGGGCGACCTGATTACAGTTACGATCCGGGACAACGGTCCCGGCATTCCCAAACAGCATCTCGGTAAAGTCTTCGATCCGTTCTACACGACCAAGGGACAGGGCGAAGGGTCGGGCCTCGGCCTCACCGTCGCACAGCGGCTGATCAAGAAATTCGGCGGCGAGATTCGCCTGGAGAGTCCGGAAGGTCAGGGCACGACCTGCGTCATTACCCTGCCGACGGACAAGGCCGGAGTACGGAAGGAGGAGCCATGCGTTCCATCCTGAGAGTCATTGGAGCACGGCCGCTGTGGCTGACACTGGCGCTGGCCTGTGCCTCCAGCTATTCCCTACAGGCCAAAGATATTGCGCCGCCTCCGGGCATTCCCCCGGAGAAGGTCGCGGACTTCGTGCATGCGGTGCTGGATGCCGACCGAACCATTTATACGAACCAAGTCGTCAATCGGATGCAGGCCAAAGGCATCGTGTCCGCCGCCGAACATTGGGAGCACGAAAATGCCCTGCCGCTTCCCGCCCAGTTTCTCCAACATTCAGGCAAACTCGTGGCCGAGTCCGGGCGAGGCATTCGCTATCGCCTCATCAGCCTCTGGCCCATCTACCAGCGGAATGCCCCCGCCACCGACCTGGAACGCCGGGCGCTGGAGAGTTTTTCGCAGACCCCCGACCGTCCCTTCACCGGCATCGTGACCAGCGGCCGCAAACAATACTTTCAGGCCATCTATTCCGATCGGGCCATCTCAGCCGCCTGTGTGAAGTGTCACAACAGCCACCCGCTGAGTCCCAAACGTGATTTCGCGTTGAATGATGTGATGGGGGGCATGACGATTACCATTCCTCTCGACTGAGAGACGGCCAGTCAAACGCCCGGTTACAATGCGGCCGGGGGGGACGGAAGGTGCTGCTGGTAGTCGTCCCGGTAGATCTGCAGAGCGGTGAGGAAGAGTCCGACCAGAATCGGCCCCAGGAACAATCCGAGGATTCCGTACACCGCCAGACCTCCGAGTACACTGAAGGTCAGCAGCAACACGGGAATCTCCGCGCCCTGCCCGATGAACAGCGGCTTGAGAATTTGATCGATCGTGGAGACAACCCCGATCCCCCAGGCCAGCATGACCAAGCCCTTCCCCACCGTACCGGCCCAGAGGAGATACAGGGCCACAGGCCCCCAGATGAGCGCCGTCCCGCCGAACGGGAGCGGAGCCAGAAGTATCGTCAAGGCCATCAACACCATGGGAAAGGGCACACCCAGCACCGCATAGGCCGCCCCGGCGAGCAGCCCCTGTGCAATGGCCGTGAGCACAATCCCTTTCACCACAGCGCGAATGGTCTGATCCAGGCGAGCCAGGATCTTGTCCTTATGCGACGCTTCCAGGGGAATCAGCGCATATAACGAGGCCAGCCACCGTCGACCGTCTTTGAAGAAAAAAAACAGCGTAAACATCATGACGAGAAAGTCGGCGACGAGCATGAAGATATCCCGCACGAGATCGCTCAGCTCGCCCACAATGAATTTACTGAAGGTCTTCGCACTCGACAGCACGAATTGTTCGAGATCGCTTTCCCGCCCCGTTACCCGCTCCAACCACTCCCTGGCTGTCCGGCCACCCGGCAGGCCGGACAGGCGATCTGGCAACTGTTGAACGCCTCCGGAGGCAATCCATTCCCGCACCGCGCGGTCGGCCGATCCGGCTTCCTTCACCAGCATCGCACTCAACACGACCAGCGGCACCACCACCAACGCCAGCGCAGCCAATGTCAGAAGCACGGCTGAATGTGACTCGCGCCCCCCCAACCAGGCGGTGAGCCGGATGTGCAGGGGAAAACAAAGATGCGCAAGAATCACCGCCCAGATGACCGGAAAGACGAAGGGGCGAAACATCAGGCCCATCTGATACAGCAGCGCCAGCAGCACCCCGAAAAAGCAGAACGCAAAAATCTGTTGTCGATTCATCGTCGTGAAAACTAATCGCGTTGCAGCCGTTGATAGCAGAACCTGCCCGGGATGTCACGCGTCGGGCTGATGTTACTGTGCCTGAACAGAGGCCTGCCACCAGGCTGGCAGGAGAGCATACGATGCCATCAGCGCGCGGGGTATGCCGCGTCGAGGCGGGAAAGCGAGCAGTCAGGCGTTTTCGCCGAGCATGGCGACGGCCTTGGGACGCTGTGAGGAAATATCCCGAACATTGCCGGGGAGTTTCTGGGCTTCATCACCCCAGGAAGCGACGCCCATATCCGACATCCCTTGAAACTTCGCCCCGTCTTCCATGGAGAACGCGGCCGCGTGAACTTCACCGACCAGCAGACCGGTCTTTAGCAATTGGAGCCGTTCAGTGGCCCGCACCGTCGCCTTGATCTTTCCGCTGCTGATGATGGTCGCGGCCGTGATCGTCCCCTGCACGATGCCGTCTTCGCCGATCACGACGGTTCCCGTGGTGTGAAGATCCCCTTCCAAACGTCCATCGATGCGCACCGTTCCTTCGACTCGAATCTCACCCCTGAGCAAGACACCTTTGGCTAACAGGGTAATATTGTCGTTTTCCACAAAGCCGGACTTCTTCATCATCACGCGCTCCTTCTCCCAGGCAGTGTCCGATGAACTGGAGGACCATCCCAACATGAACCGAGACTACACCAGCTTGTTCTTCACACCTAGGAAAAACCAAAACTCCGCTTCATCCGTTCCCAGAAGCCGCTGCCGTGCACTTCGCAATAGATCGACGGCTCCGTGCCTTCGATAAACAACTCCGCCGACCGCTGCGGACATTTCGAGGTCGCCAACTGGGCCGACTGGGGATCGATGTCGCGCGTGACTACGGCAGGCGGTATCGCAAACTCGCGTGTGACGGCCGGCGAGATCCGGCGCACGAACTCCACCCACATCGGGAGCGCCGCCTGCGCTCCGGTCAGGTGCAACGCCTCCTCGTCGTCGAATCCCACCCACACGCCGACGACGACATCCGGCGTATACCCGACGAACCACGCATCACGATAGCCGTCCGTCGTCCCTGTTTTCCCGGCGACATTCCCACGCAGACCTAATGCCTTCGCCTTGGCCGCCGTGCCGCGCTCGACGACGCCCTTGAGCAACGAGGTCATAATATAGGCGGCCTGCGGAGATACGGCTTGATGCCGCGCGGGCGTATGATGCCAGGCGGGATCTCCTTCCGGAGTCATCACGGCCTGCAGGGCCGCGGGAGCCACAGAGAGTCCCCCTTGTGCCAAGGCTCCGTAGGCCGAGGTGATCTCCAATAGCGAGACGCCGGAAGTCCCCAAGGCAATGGACAGATTATCGGCCAGCGGGCTGTGAATCCCCAGCCTCTCCGCCATCCGGAGAATTCGCTTTGTCCCCACGGACTGTGCGATCTTCACGGCGGGAATGTTCAGCGATTGTTCGATCGCCGTCCGCACGGACACCGTGCCGTGGAACCGATGGTCGTAATTCTGCGGTGCCCACACCCCGGCCCCCGACTCAAACGTCACCGGTTCGTCGACAATCGAGGTCGCCGCAGTTATCGGTTGTCCCCCGCTTAATTCGCCCCGAGCCTCGAGCGCCGCGAGATACACCAGCGGTTTGAAAAGCGAGCCGGGCTGGCGTTTCGACTGCACGGCCCGGTTGAACTGGCTGGTGCGATAGTCACGACTACCCACCATCGCAAGAATGCCGCCCGTTGCGGGATCGAGCGCAACCAGCCCCGCTTGCACTGGGTTACTGTGGGCCGTCAACGCCGGATAGGCGGCTTCCAGCTTACGTAGTTCACTGTCCAGTATCTGAGCGGCCAGCCGTTGCAACATGGGGTCGAGCGTCGTATACGCCCGGACGCCGTCCGGCAACGGCGCACCGGTCGTCTCTTCCACCTGCCTCAACAAATAATCGACAAAAAAGGGCGCATCGGCCAACGTGTCCTGCGGCGGCATCAC
>JBEIQG010000076.1:0-15113 GCA_040376625.1 Nitrospira sp.
GTCCCTGCTTGAGGTGCGTGTGCACGGAATATCCATCTTCGAAATGGAGCCGGTCTTCGTCGGTTACCCACCACGATTTCCCCCAGCGTTCACGGAACCTGGTTGTATTCTCTTCCTCGTGCGCTCTCCGGCCTGGCGTGCGGCTTTCCAGGTGAATGAGGGTGCTGTGGGGTTGATACACGATCTTCCATTGCTTCTCACGGATTTTGAGGCAAAGATCGACGTCCTCGAAGCCGTTCTGAAAGCCCTCGTCGAATCCACCCACCTGCGCGAAGACCTGGCGTCGGACGAGCATGCAGGCTGCGGTCACGCATTGCAGCTCCCGGCGGCGGGAGACGCAGTGGGCATTCTCCGGCACACCAGGATACATATGGTATGGCATCAGGAATTCACGCGAGAACGCGACTCCTGCATGTTGAACCGTGCGGTCTTCGTATAGCAATTTGCTCCCTACGACGGCGACGTCGGAGTGGGTCTTGACCTCGTCCACGAGCGCGCTGAGCCATCCTGCAAAAGGAATCGTGTCGTTGTTCAGGAACACGAGACACTCACCCTTGGCTGCTTGAGCCCCTTGGTTACAGGCCTTGGCAAACCCGAGATTCTCGTCATTGGTGATCACCCTCACATCGCCGCCAAGTCCGGCCAGAAACGCCGGAGTTCCGTCGGTGGAGTGGTTGTCCACCACGATAACTTCATAGGAGACGCCTTGCGTGACCTCCGCCAGGGCGGTGAGACATTGGGTGGTGAGCGCCAGGTTGTTCCAGACCGGGATGATGATGGAGCAATCGAACGGCTTGGACTGAGCCTCCGCGCGCATTTGATCTATTTTCTTCTGTTGAGCCGCGAGGACGCCGGCGATCCGCTCCGCATAGGGCCTGTATTTCCGGTAGATAATCTCGGTCGTACGTCGATAGGTGTCACTGGTGCTGCTGGTCATCGACGAGCCGTCGCGACGCCAGGTGAAGGCTGCCGTGGTTTTCTTGATGTGGAAGAAGGGATACAGCGTCGCCATTCGAATCCAGAGATCCCAGTCTTCGTGAGCGAACAGCGATTCGTCGAAGACACCAACCTGTTCGAGACAGGCTTTCTCATGCATGACACAGAGCACCGGAAAATAGTTGGAGAGGAGCAGATCGATGCAATTAAAGTCATGCGAATACGGCACATCGCGTCCGGTGACGACATACTCCCCCCCCTGTCGCACTTCATGGATACGCCAGGCGTCTGTATAGGCGACTTTATGTTCGCCGCTCCGAAGCGCCGTCACCAAGGTCTCCAAGTGATCCGGAAGATAGGTGTCATCGTCGTCGAGGTAAGCGATATAGGTGCCTTTGGCCGCGCGTAATCCCGTGTTGCGGGCCGCCGCGAGTCCGCGGTTGCGATCGTGCCGGATTGTAGTGATACGACCGTCCTTGTTCAGTGGCGCAACCACCTCGCTCACATCCACCGTGCCGTCGTTGACGACGATGACCTCAAAGTCATGATAGGTTTGGGCCAGCACGCTATTGAGCGCCACCTGAAGCCGGTCGGGACGGTTATGGGTGGGCACAATGACGGAGACCATCGGCGTGCGAGTAAAGGACGGGATCGGCGATTGGCTCTGACGCTGGCAGGCCCATATCTGATAGATGGGCACCAGCGAAAGTTTCTGGAAGTCGGCCGGAGTCGGCGCGGGAATGTAACGGAGCGACGGGAGTTCAACATGGACCCGCTCCAGGCCGAGTTCGCAAAATCCTTGCGATGTGAAGATGGTGCGGAGTTGCCCTTCCGTAACCCAGTCCTCGACCGGCTGACAGGGTGGTGCGATTGTTTTCCACCGTTCCCACATTTCTCCGCGGGGTGTCGTCAGGATGACATATCCATCCGGCTTTAGGAGCATGGCCAACTCTGCCACAAAGGCCTCTTTTCGTCCGTGCGGGATATGTTCGATCACTTCAGAGCAGAGAATGACATCGTAGGGCGCAAAATCCGGACGAGTAAGCACGCTCTGGGCTGTGCCCGCTTCGAATCGAAGGTGCGGAAACAGCCGTCGCGCGTGTTCGATCACCCCGGCCACCGGTTCGATGCCTTCGCATGTTCCATAGGCTGTCGCCAGATTCGTCAGCCACCCTCGCCCGCACCCGACATCCAGTATCCGCAGCTGCCGGTCCGGGTCTGTCTGACGAACCCGGCGCAACAGGTATTCCAGGAACGCAGCGATTTTGCTCCAACGGGCGGCTTCGTCCGGATTGGGCCCCGGGGACGACCATCCTCGACTGTTGACGAACATGTCGATATAAAACTGATCCTGCTGTTTCTGTTCTTGAGGAGAGGGCGCGGAATTCGGTCTGGCGTGAGCGCCTGCCGGGGCCAATGGCCCCTGATTCAATCCGTCCATCACGACCCCTTTCGTTTCGGCCCCTCGCCTGGAAACAGGCGATACCTCGGAGATTCCTGCTTGCGCCAAGAGGCTATGGAATTGTTCACGGAGCTTGTCCCGCCGCCCGGCGATGGAAACTGGTGTGGCAAAGGAATGCAAGATCGGACGCCCTTCGATCAGTGCTTCCCAGGCCGTCAATACGGTCGCCCAGTCATGCGACTGCGCCCAATGCTCCCGACCGAGTCGCCCGAGCTCTGCGCAGAGTTCCGGATGGTTCTTCAGCAGACGTACTGCCGAGGCGAATTGCGACAGCGGCAGTACCAATCCACCCGCGTGCTCAGCCGCCGTCCCGCAGTCCGGCGTGGCGAGCCAGGGACGGCCGGCGCTCATCGCTTCCAGCAGACACAGCGGAGAGACCTCCGCATGCGACGCAAGTACCACGAGATCTGCGGCTTTCAAAGCCGAGGCCACAGCGGCGGCATCCAGTCCTGAAAGCAGCCGGACATCCGGTCGCGCCGCGAGGCGGGCTTTGACAGCCTCGACATATTCGGTTTCATGCGTGGTATTCCCGATCAGGACCAGTTGAACCCCTTCCTGAAGATGGTCCAGCGCATCGAGCAACCCAGGGTGATTCTTGACCTTGTAGAGATTGGCGAGATGGATCACCAGGAATGTCTCCCGGACGATCCCGTAGCGCTGCCTGAAATCGTCCGTTGGCGCGAGCGCCGCCGTGCCGTTCGGAATCACGCTGGTTGGAATCCGACGTTCCCGAAAGAATCGTTCGTCGTACCCATTGCCGCCGAAGGTGACGACTGCGTTCACCCGTTGCCCCAATTGCGACAACATGGTTCGGCCCTGCTCGCTCCCCTGCAACGCGTCATCGATCTCTTTGTTGATCGTCGGTTGCAGGATGAAACGAGTAGGACAATCCTTCGGAATCGCAAGGGGCGCATAAAACATCAGATGTAGCGGGGCGCCCAGCAGAATACAGGCTCCATATTGCCCCGACTCAATCAACCGTTTCACTTCCAGCATGGACTAGGGGCTGGTGGTTTCAAAGTCGGTGGGGAACGTGAGGTCGATGATGGGAATGCCCCGATGAGATTTCGCCTGGCGCTCAGGGAGCGCATAGGACGCCACCTCGACCGCATGCCCTCGAGACTGCAAGCCGATGGCCAAAGTTTCCGCCACTTTTTCAACCCCGCCGACGGAAGGCCAAAAATAGGGTGTGACGATGAGGATTCGGGAGGCAATATCTCTCTGGATCTGCGGCGCCGGGGCTGCGCTTTGGGCTGTCCGATGTTCCGGCGCTTTCTTGACAGTTGTCTCCGCCGCCCAACGCACCTCTGCAGGTGTCAGCGGCGCATTCGCCACCGGAGTCGTGGTGCGGTTCGAATCATAGGGCTGACTCACTGGCGGGGTTTGGAAGAACAGCCGGGAAAAGACGTCCAGCTCTTTCATGACATACTCTCGCGCATCTTTTTCACGGTCGACCGATCGAGGACCTTCGATGATTCCATGGGCGGCCCCAAGCAGCGCAAACAATGGGAGAAGGTCTCCCGTCACACGAAACTGATCGGCCTTGCTGCGGATGTCCGAGGTCAGGGTGTTCCACTGCCGGATGTCTTTTTCATACATCGTCTTATAACGACGATAGATGGTCTCTGGTGTATACAGGGTCCCATGCCGTCCCATGACATCCGGGTGCAGCACCCATCGCAGGCCGCGTTCGCCCATTTGTTCGAGCAAATTCATCTCGCTCGCCTTCACATTCTGGAAGGCGAAGGGCTTCATGGCCGCAGTGCGGTAGATCTTGATGCCCTGAATCGGGCAGGCGCGATCCTCATCGTAGAGATGAAAACAGATCATGCCCACATCGGCAGGCGCGATCCGCATCATGCCGGCCATCCTGGACGCCGCGTCGGGGTTGAGAATCATGTCTTCATCGACCTGGATGAAGAACTCTGTGCAACAGTCAGCGATCATGCGCTGTGCTGCCGCGCTGAACGGCGCGACATTACGGATGATCTCGACATGGAATGGTCCGCCCTGCTGGGCATCCACGGCCGCCTTGCAGGAGGGATACGCGGGATCGCCGACCGTGAGGATAAAGATAGTCGTGTCGATGCGGTCGGCTGTTCCTGTGCGGTGCGGTTCGATAGCTCGAACGATGTGGCCGGCCCGTTCCGACGCTGTTTTGGCAGAGGAGGACGCGTGGGCGGTACCGCTCTCTTGTACGCCATACACCGGCTTGGTGCCCGACTCAATCCATGTGAGTGTGTCCGCCAGCCGTCGTTCGCTGGTGTGATAGGCCCGCAATTTGCGCTGCGCGTTGTTGGCCAGTCGCTTCGCCAGTGCGTCATCAGCCAGCAGGCGCTCCAAGACCTCGGCCAGCGATTCCGGCCGACTCGGGGAAAAATAGAGGAGCTCCTCCCCTTCGACAAACAAACCGTTATTCATAGGATGTTCGGGCACGGCATAGGACACCACCGGGCGGCCGGCGGCGATCCCTTCGAAGACACGGCCGCCGAAGAATTTCGCCAAGCTCGGAAGGTTGACGATCGCCGCCCATTGCGGCAATTGGTTCATCCACTCCCGGAATTCACCTTCGCGCACCTCCTGCAACATCTTCGTATAGTGCGTCAGTTCTTCGGCAGGCATGCCCGCAGGCGTGGTCAACCGTTGAATGGCTGACTGCTGGAGCCGATCGAACAGCTGTTGAAACATCGTCGGAGACGACGGCCGGGCGAAGGTGAGACAAGACTTCAGTGCAGGATGATGGATCCACTGCTCACGCGGACCGTAGGGTACGCCGTGGAAGACGCCGGCCCGCTGAACAGCGGGCGTTGACGGTGTGGTCAGAAACCGTTCAGGCACCATTGGCGGCCACCACAAGGCAGGAATGCCCGTGCGTGCCGCAGTTCGCTCCACATCGCATTCATCCGGAACGAGCACATGGGTCAACGCACGGACTTGCTTTTCAACCAATCCCTGCCGCGCCCGCAGATGCGCGGCCCAGGCGTAATCCTCCTCGCTGTACTGCAAGGATTCCATGATGATGCCGACCCGGATGGGCGCCAATTCGCTCAACCATTGCAGAATCGCGTCATCGAGAGGCGCGTGGACCAGCCACACCCACACCTGGTCGAACCGTTGTCCGTCGATCATCCGCTTCATGTGTGCCAGCCAAGTCGCGCTGGAAAAGGGCGCGTCGGCAATCAGCGGGAGGGTGACACACTCCACACCGTTCGCCCGTAATCCTTCCGCGACTCCAAAACAGGCCGGATACGTCCAGGCGCGAGCCTGTTTCCACGTTGGAAACTCCAACTGCAGGAGAAGAGTTCTCGAGGGCGGACGTGGTGTCACGGTGTGTCGGATACCTTTCTGCTCCGTCAGCTAGCCGTTGGGGTTGCTGGGATGGCCGAAATGTCCGGCCGGCGCCGCTGCCGCTCTCGACGAGGAAGCGATGGTCAACAGCGGAGCCGTGCTGCTCGAGCCGGTCGGACCGACCCCCGTAGGCTGCGCGCTCAAGACGGGTTCCTGTATATGGCCGAAGGCCCCGTCTCCCAGACTGATGAGCTGTTCCTGCGATGCTCGCCCCGAACCCGCGAACAGCTTTTTAGAAAGGAGGCGGGCCACACGGACCAGCATGAGCGAGCCCCCGATGACCCCGTGTTTTTGCAGCATGGGTATCCAGCGCCAAGGAGCGGAGTAGATACTCACAAATCCTTCGTTCTGCAGGTCGATCAGGTCATTGGGGGTCAGCTCTCCGACCGTGGTGACGGCCGACCCATACCGTCGGTATTCGGAGAAATCCTGCGTCATCAGCCGCACCCCCTTTTCGCCGTTCACCGCCAGTTTGTGAAACTCGGTCCCGGGATAGGGCACCGCGATGGCAAAATTCGCTTGTTTGACTTCTCTGGCTTGTCGCAAGAATTTCAACGTTGCCCGGACCGTCTCCCGGGTCTCCCCCGGCAATCCGATCATCACGGAATTCAACGCCTCGACTCCGTATTTATTGCAGATCCCGTTCGCTTTTACGTAATGCTCCAGCGGAACCTGTTTTTTCATCGTTTTGCGTATTTCCGGGTCGACTGTTTCGAGTCCGAACGACAGGCGGATGAGGCCGCTCTTCACCAGCCGGCCAATCACGTCTTCCTCGACGAGATTCGCCCTGGTACTGCCTTCGAAGGTAATCTGCAGGCCCTCCCGGTCGATCAAGTCGCAGATCTCCAGAATGTGCTCCTTCCAGAGCGTCATGACATCGTCAACGATGTAAAAATGCCGTGTGCCGAATGTCTCCACGACCTGTTTCATTTCATTCACGACCGATCGCGGAGAGCGCACGCGCATTTCGGTGGTTTTCAGCGCTTCCGAGGCGCAGAAGATACATTTCCAGGGACAGCCGCGCATGGTCTGAATCGATGTGAACGGGAGACGTCCGCGCAGTGTGCCGAGCTTGTACCGGGACATCGGCAGTCGATGCCGCGCAGGAATGGGCAAGGCGTCGAGATCCGTGATGTCGGCCGGCTGACCGGTCGAGACGACTTTATCGTTTCGCCGATAGATGATCCCGGCGACCGACGACAGCTCCTTGCCCTGTTCGAAGGCATTCAGGAATTGCGGCCAGGACTCCTCGGCCTCCCCGATGAAGGCATAGTCGAAGCAGCTCAATAGCGCCTGCTCCTTCATGATGGTGATATGGGGGCCGCCCACGGCGATGGGAATGTCCGGAGCCAGGCGCTTGATGCCCTCCGCCACGGTTTTACTGAGATGGAAAAACGGACTCGTGGCGGTGAAGCCGATGAGGTCCGGCTTCATTGCGACCGCCCGCTGCACCATGTCGTCCAGCGGAATCTGCTCGGATTCGCCGTCGAGGATCGTGACATTGTGGCCGTGGCGTTCCGCAATCGCGGCCAGCAGCGCAAGGTTCAGCGGAGGCCAGGTCGAATTCCGGCGGGCGAAATGGCCGAACATTCCATATGCCCCGGTCCATGTGGGATACAACAACAAGACGTTCATAATTCACCTCACGTAAGCGACCACTGATCCAGCATCGACTGAACAGACCCGGCGTACCTTGACGCTCCACCCGTTAGGGCTGTGCCCGATCGTTCCGTCGAACGACGTCCGGGTATTCCGGGTTCATCCACCCCTCGGCCGGCTCGATGACCATGTTGGCGCGGAATTCTTCACGCGGCAGATAGGGATACATGTCTTCAATCGGCGTCTTCCACCCGAAGATCCTGGGCTCGTAGGTGTGGAATTCATGCATATCCACATCGCAGACCACGGGGCCGTCGAACCGGAGCACCTCGTCGATCTTGGCGTCCATTTCGGCATGGCTTCCGATGGCGACCGTCTTGATGCCGTAGGCTTGCACGATCTTGAGAAAGTCCGGCGGGTTGTACCCTTTCGGGCCGCAGGCTTCTGCGCGGCCCTGAAAATTTGTTTCCTGATAGGCTTTGGTGATGCCGTAAATGTGGTTGTTGAGGATGAAGGTCTTCACCTTCACGCCGTAATTGATGAATGTCTGCAATTCCTGGGGATTCATGTTGAAGCCCCCGTCCCCGATCGTGCAGACGACCTGACGGGTCGGCGCGGCAAACCAGGCCCCCATGGCTCCCGCAAACGAGAACCCCATGGGCGAGTTGCCGTTGTTCGTGAGATTCCGTTGCCCGTACTTGGTTTCAAAGGCATGGTTACTGACGACGATATTCCCGCCGCAGTCCCCGACCAGAATATCCGTGGCGCCCATCTTCTCGGAAAGGCGGCGCATGAAGGCATAGGGGTGTACCCGCTCTCGCTGGTCGAAGAACTCGGGCCGGACCGGGTCGTATTGGCGTTTCCACTCCATCACCCGTTCTGTCCACCCCGAATAGTCAGGCAGCGGTTTGGTGCGACGATCCAGGGCGATCAACAGGCGCTGAGTGAACACTTTCGCATCGCAGAGAATGTTCACATCGAATGGCACCTGCTGAAACTTCCTCTGGACCATCGCCGGATCGATTTCGACGAGATACTTCTTGGCCTGGCGCGCAAAGCTTTGGACATTGCCGCCGGTAATGCGGCCGGATATACGGCTGCCGATCGAGAGCAGCAAGTCACTGTTTTGAATGCCGAAGTTGCGGCCGGCTCCCCCGTAGGTCCCTACCCGTCCGCCGTAATTTTCGTAGTCCGAACTGATCACGTCCAAGGCGTTCCAGGTGGGAAAGCAGGGTACGTTGAGCCGTCGCCCCAAGGCACGGACATCATCCTGGGCATTCGCAAGACGCACGCCGCCACCGACGAGAATGACCGGTCGTTCAGCATGTTGGAGCTCCGCGATGAAACGGCCGATCTGCTCATCGACCACGGTCAGGTCGAAGCTTGCAGCGGCGGGAGGCTCAAACCCGATGAGCTGCTTGGCATCGATCATCGCCTTTTGCACATCGAGGGGAATATCCAGCAGCACCGGTCCCGGGCGTCCTTCCTGACAAAGCCACAGCGCCTTCTCCAATTCATACCGCACGTCTTCCGGCTTGAGGATCATCTTGGCGTACTTCGTGACCGGAGTCGCCATGGCCACGATGTCGGTCTCCTGGAATCCGATCTGGCGAATGGCAGGATCCGGCCGGAGAAACCGGGAGTTGATCTGGCCGGTCAGAAATATGCAGGGCACGGAGTCATAAAAGCAGTTGCCCATCGCCGTGAGGAGGTTCATACCGCCCGGACCGCTCGTGGCAATCGCCACACCGGGCACACCTTTCACCTTGGCAAAGGCCTCGGCTGCAAACCCCCCGGCCTGCTCATGCATGACGGCGACGTATTCCGTGGCGGCAGTGCGGGTGAATGCATCGATGAGGTCGCCGTTTGCGGCGCCGTAGACCACGAACATCTTGTCGATTCCCCGTTCCGCCAATGTATGAATGATGAAGTCTCCAACCTTGATCATGACCCTTCCTTTCCCATCTCTCCCGCTAGGCGGCTGCGTTCGTGGCCTCATCCTGATACCGGCGCCGGACCTGGCGCCGGCACATGTCCGCCACGTGTGTCGCGACGTGCGGGCCGAAGGTACGGTGCAACAAGTTCAGATACTGTGGATGCGTGAAATACTCGGTGAAGGCCTGATCACGGAATGCCAGGACCTGCGTCGCCGTGAGATGGTCGGTCGGTAAGGGGCGGCAGTCGTAGGCATGCTGCGCGTACCCGATCCATCCCGGGCCCCCTGGGTCATCGGGCAGAGCCCACTGTTTCTGCTTCGCCTGCGTATAGAGCGGTGAACCGGGGTAGGCCATCGCACAGTAGAAGTTGGCCCACTCGGTATTGAGCGTGAGGGCCAGGTCCAACGTGGCGCGCATGCTCTCCATCGTGTCGTCGGGCAGACCGAAGATGTAGTTGGCGGCCACATGAATGCCGTACGAGCGGATCTTGTCGACTGTCGCCACGATGTCCCGTTCGCCGAAGCGGCCCTTTTCGACGCCGTCGCGGACATGCTGACTTCCTGATTCGATGCCCAGTCCCAACCAGGTAAACCCGGCCCGGGCAAGCTTGGCCAACACGTCGTCATGGACCGTGTCCACGCGGGCGTAGGCCCAGATATTGAGCCGGTATCCTCGCTCGATGATGCGATCGCAGATGCCGATGACATGCCGTCGATTCAGCACGAACATTTCATCGGGAATCTTGATATTGGTCACGCCATAGTCCCGGACCAGCCGATCGATTTGCGCAATGACGTTATCCGGGCTCCAGGTCCGTAACATAGGAGTTCCAAAAGTCGAATTGATGCAGCAGAAAGAGCAGGTGAACGGGCAACCCAAGCTGGTCTGGAGCGACGCATAGGGTGTGCGCGCCTCCAGGTTCCCAAAACAGTGCCAGTTGTGAGCGCGATACCGGGTCATATCGAGGAGATCCCAGGCCTGCCCCGGCAACTCGCGATCCAGATTCGTCAGCAGTTGGGCCGGAGCATTCCCGACCGGCTCCCCCTTCTCCATGTGCCAAAGGCCGGGAACCTCGCGAAGCGAATGTTGCGGCGCACGCAAGGCGATCACCAGACCAAGAATCGTGGAGGGGCCTTCTCCCTGACAGACATAGGTATATGGTTCCTCCAACAGGGTCCGTTTCGGCAGTGCCGAGGGGTGCGTACCCATGACGAGCGTGGGAATATCGGCCAGCGTATTCAGGATTTCGCACACCTTCCGGCCGGCCGGCATGCATTGCGTGGAGGCGGATGGTTGTTGTCCGTAGATCACGAACACGGCAAGTCTGGGGCCGATCGCCGCGATCTGTTCGGCAGTCTGCAGGTGATTGAGCCCCTGGGCCTCTGCATCCAGAATAGCCACCGAGCAACTGTGTTGCCGCAGGAACGTCGCGATCAAACCCGACCAGACCGGTGGTTCAATGGCGGCCAGGTCCCGGCTCAGATCTTGATAGACCTGCACCCGGCTGGGCGGGGTGACCAGCAACACGTCAAGCGGCTTGGACACGGCAACCTCCCAGTTGTTGCGCAAAGGCGATCGTGCGAGACAGACCTTCCTCCACATCCTCCTCCTGCCCGCACACGGCAATACGAATGAACGAGGCGTAGGCGTCGCCGAAACTGCGTCCCGGGGTGACCGCCGTCTGGTGATCGTCGAGCAGTCGCCGGCAAAAGGTCATGTCATCGAGTCCGGTGCGCGCGATATCGACAAACAGATAGAACCCGGACTCGGGCTTGTGGCAATGCAGGATGCCGGAACGATTGATGCGGCTATGGCAGGATCCGATCAGCCTGGCGCCCCGTAATCGAACCTCGCTGGCATACGCATCGAACACCTTCATGCCGGCCAGGCAACCCAGTTGAGTGAACAGGGGGAGACAGGAATAGAGGGTCGAATTCGAGAGCGCGAGTTTCGCCGCTACGGCCTCATGGGCGAAGGCATATCCGGTGCGAAATCCCGGGATCGAGCATACTTTCGAAAAGGACGACATCGCCACGACATATCCGGCTTGTGCCGAGGTGAGGGTAAAAAACGAGCTATCGAAGGTCAGATCGGCGTACGTTTCATCGCTCAACAGCCAGATCCCCGCCTCTTCACAGCGCTTCGCAAGCGTGCGCAGCATCATCGGATCGTAGAGGGCCCCCGTCGGGTTGTTGGCATTGTTGACGACGATCGCCCTTGGTTTGGCGGCCAGCGCGTCTTCGATGGCCTGCCGGGTCAGGTGAAATCCGTCGCGCTCAGAAAGTGGCACCGGCGTGACCCGGAGTCCCTGATGCGCCGCAGCAGCCCAGTAGGAGGGGAACGCCGGTGTGAACAGCACCACAGAGTCGCCGGGATTGCAGGTGATGTCCAGAAACTGATGAATCAGGAGGTTTGCCGGGCTGATCACGACCTGGGAGTCCCTCAACGCCTCGCCCGTCAAGGAGGTGTAGCGAGCCGCCAAGGCGGCGCGTAATTCCTTCACGCCGGCCATCGGCGCGTATCCCAGTTGTTTCTCGCGGAGCGCCTGGACGGTGCCGTCGACGATCTCCTTCGGCGGAGCCATGCGGGGACTACCGAGTTCCAGGTGATAGATGCGGTGCCCCTGCCGCTCCAGCGCTTGAGCGCGATCCATGACCCGAAACATCTCCTGCCCGATGAGGCGCTCGCCCCGCGCTGAAAATTCCAATCGGCCTGGTTTCTGTGAAGCCGGGACTGTCTGATGAGCCATTACAACAGCGATCCTTGTTCCTGATTCATGGACATGACCGGATAGTGAACCGACGGATCTTTCCAGACTTCTCGAAAATGCGCGAGGCGTTCGGGGGTGCCGATGTCGTACAGGGGGCTGGCCGTGACGAATCCATAGCAGGGTTCCGTGATCAGCCGCGGAAGTAACTCGCGCTCCAGGGACCAGGAATGACTCTTCGGAAACAACGCTTCGACGGTACGATCGAACAGATAGATGCCGGCGTTGTGGTAGCCCGTCATCCTGCGGCGCGGTTTCTCCACCATGGACAGGAGGCGGTCGTCCTCCCCTAACGTGACGGCTCCGGTATCTTCCCGTGTGTCGGCTGGCGTAACCGCGATCGTCACGCGAGCGCGCTTACGGGTATGGAACCGCAGGAGTCGCTCCGGATCGAGCTCACAGAGGGAATCTCCGTTCAGCACCAAAAAGGGATTGCTGCGAACGAACTTCATGGCTTGCGCGACCGCTCCGCCCGTTCCCAGGGGAGCGGGGTCGCGGACGAACAGAGTTTCATACCCGCCGCGATGGCGCCCGAACCAGTCCTCGATCATGTCGCCCTTATATCCCGTGCTGAAAATGAATCGACGGGCGCCGTGCCGCAGGAAATGTTCGACGAGGCAGGCCACAAACGGGCGGCCATGAATCTCCGCCATCGATTTCGGGCGATCCGCCACGACCGATTGCAGGCGTGTACCAAGCCCTCCGCATAGAACGACCACATCGCAGTCCGTGAACCGGCCCATTGTCACGCCGCCTTTCCGAGCAACACGGCCTTCAATTGGGAGGCCGTATCCGCCGACTGTTGCGCCCACACGTCGTCGAGCATGAGATGATCTTCCTGATAGAACACGATCTGTGTACCCAGACCTTCAAACTTAAATGGAACCTGTAACAATCCGGGCAGCGCCCGACGAATCCGCTCGTGGTCCTCGGGCTTGGCAAACAGAAGCATGAATCCGCCGCCTCCCGCCCCCAGCAACTTTCCACCCAGCGCACCGGCCGCCCTGGCCGTCGTGTAGATCTCGTCGATGGCCGGCGTGGTAATGCGCGAGGTCAACCGGCGTTTGAGCATCCAGCCTTCGTGCAGCAAGGATCCGAACGCAGCCAGGTCGCCGCCGCCCGTGAGAATGGCAATGCCCTCCTCCACCATCTGCAGCATGGCCAGCAGTTCCGCTTTGCGCTGTTTGGTGCGATCGATCTGCTCGCGAGCCACCTCCGACGCGATCCGCGAAAACCCGGTGAAGTACAGTTGCAAGTGGCTCTGAAAGGCGGCAAGCCGGTCGGGCCGCATGATGATCGGGGTATGCCCGATCTCTCCGTTCTGAAAGAACGTCGCCTTACACAGGCTCCCATGCGCCGCCAACACCTGGTCCTGGCAACCGACCGCTTCTCCAAGCACGTTTTGCTCGACATGGATGGCCGCTTGGGCCAACTGGTCCTTGCTGGGCATGATGTGCTGAAGGGCATACAGCGTATGGAGCAGGCCGACCGTGAACGAAGAACTCGATCCCAGCCCCGTGCGCGCCGGCAGGTCTCCGTCGTGGTGGATCTCCAGACCGTCGTTGATGTTGAGATATTTCAGGACGCCGCGGACTGCGGGATGTTCGATGTCTTCATGGTTCTTCACCAGCTCAACCCGCGAATACGCAATGCGCGAGCGATGTTCGAAAAACGGCGGCAGGCGGCGGCAGCTGATGTAACAATACTTATCGATGGTCGTGGCAAGGACGGCGCCGCCATGTTCACGAAACCACACGGGATAATCGGTGCCGCCGCCGAAGAAGGACATCCGGAACGGTGTTCGACTGATAATCATCCATGCCCTCCCCGTCCGCCCGATCTCGAATCAGACATTGGCATACTGACCGGCTTTGATGACCGTGTAACACTTCATCAACTCACGAATGCCGCGTTCCAAGGACCACTCCGGCTTGAACCCGGTTGCCAATAAGCGCTGATTGGATACGATATAGTCGCGCTTATCGGGGTCCTCGCCGATCGGCGCCTCGAATGACACAAAATGCGGAATGACCGTCCGGATGACCCGGCAGAGTTCGAGTTTCGAGAGGTTGGCATCGTCCAGGCCCACGTTGTAAGGACGATCTTTCATCTCGTCGAAATGATCGATGGCATGCAGAAACGTCCGGACGACATCCCGGATATGGATGTAGTTGCGTTTGCAATGTCCTTCGAATACGACGACGGCGCGGTCGTGTACGGCGCGCCAGACAAAATCGTTGACCAGCAGATCCATCCGCATTCTTGGCGACACGCCGAACACCGTGGCCAAGCGCAGCGTGATCGCATTTCCCCGGTCCAGCACCACCCGCTCGGCTTTCACCTTTGTCTCGCCATAGAGGCTGATGGGACGAAGCGGTGATTCTTCCGTGCAGGGCACTCCCGGTTCACCAATGCCATAACCGCTGTTGGTGACGGGGAAAATGATCCGTTGCCGGGGAGACGAGAGTTTGCACAAGAGCTGTACCGCTTCGAAGTTGACGGTATAGGCCCCGACACGGTCCCGGTCACACAGCGGCGCGCCGACCAACGCCGCCAATGGAATGATGATGTCGGCCGTGCGCAGCAGATCGGTCAGCAGGCGTTCATCCCGGCAGTCGCCCCGCACCACCTGAAATCCCTCTTCGGCGCAACAGTCCATCAGGCTGTTCTGCCGGTACATGAAATTGTCGAGAACAGTGACCTTGTACCCGCGATCCAACAAGCGCCGGCTCAGCACGGAACCGAGATAGCCGGCGCCGCCGGTGACCAGGACATGGGTTGAGGCTGTCGTCATGATTGAACGGGCTCCCTTGTGAAGACGTCGCTGCTGAAATAGAACGATGCTCTCATGCGGCCTCCAGAACGATGCGCGCAATGTGTGCCACATCCTCTTCGTTCATGGAGGCGTGATTGGGCAGAAAGAAACCGCAATGGTGGACTCGATCCGCCACAGGGAAGCTGGCCTTCCCGTAACGGTTCATCCAGAAAGGATGGAGTCCCAGATTGCCGGCGGAGAAGATTCTCGTCTCCACTCCTCCCGTGATTAGGGCCCGGACAATACGAC
>JBEIQG010000103.1:0-12324 GCA_040376625.1 Nitrospira sp.
CTGACGGTGTGATCGCTCATGCCGTCGATGACCACACCCGCCTGCTCGAATTCTTGTTTGGCCGCACGGAGCTCATCGAGGCTGTCGCCGACTTTGATGCCGATATGATAGAGGCCTCGACGTCGCCCGGATGGAGGACCCGGCGCATCGCCCACTTGAATCAGCAGCAGCTCATGGTGCGTGCGGCCGGATGTGAGCGCCGCCGCAGCGCCATTGAAAATTCTCCCCACTTCCTGGAATCCAAGCAGATCGCGATAAAATGCCAGCGACCGTCCAAGATCTTTCACATAGAACACGACATGGCCGAGGTAGTGCGCTTTCATGTGATCGACTCCTTTCCAGGCGACGATGTCCGGAGCAGCGCCCTGACTGCCGCATGCGCCAGCACCACATCCGGCTCGCGCTGCAACGCGTCATAATAATGCCGGCCGAATCCATTACCTTCTTCGGACGGCGTCAACATGGTCCGCACCGAGTCGATTGCCAGGGTGATCTCCGTCCGGTCCTCGATCTCCTCTTCCTCGGATAACTCATCGATCTTCGCCATCAATTGCGACAGGGGGCGCAACCAGGCGAACCAGGCATCGCCTAAGACGAGCTGGAAGAATGCGCCATTCGTCTCGATCCTCCCATGCACCCGCTCATAGGAAACCCGTTCGCTGTCCAGCAGCGCCTTGTGCAGACGGAGCAATGACCGCGATAGATTTCCCAAGTGGGTGCGCATGTGATCCTGACCTGACATGATGTCGCCTCCTTGCGAATCCACCCCGCTTATCCGGTTGGCTCACTATCCAGTTGGTGCGCCTTGCGCCCCCCCCGCGTGAGCGGATGCGTTGCCAGCTGCCCTTCGACCATGAGTCGCGCCATTTCCACCGCGCGTGTGACGAGCGCTTGAGCTCCCTCGCGCAACTCCCGGCTGTTCTGCACCTCGCTGTTGTTCCGCTCCATATCCTCCGCGCTCCATCCGCGCGAATGGGCGATGAACGGAAACTGCGGGAACTGGCAGCCGACTTCGGCAAAAAAGGTCATGAGTTGGCCGGCAACACCCTGCACATTGTCCTGTCCGCCCATAATGATAAAGGCGGCAACTTTATTCTTGAGGAGATGTCGGTTCGCGATCGTCTCCTGATTCTGAATGCAGTTCATCCGTTCGACCATCTTGTAATACAGGCTGCTGGCGCCGCCCCATCGGATGGGTGTCGAGACGAGAATCACATCCGCCCAATGGACCACGGCTTCATACACACGGTCCATTTGATCGGTCGGATCCATCTGGGTGATCGAGCAGGGCCAGGTGCAGGCTTCCGCCGACTTGGAATAAAACCCTTCACAGGCCCGGAACGAGAGGTCCCGTAACTTGATCAGTTGCGTGTCGAGCTGCAGGTGTTCGCGCGCATACGCGAGTGCTTCCTCCAGCAGGGCATCGGAGGCGCTGAAGCGCGGCTGGTCCGCCGTCATCGCGGTCGTGGCGATGCCCAGCACGCGAATGGGACCGTCGCCTCGAACGATCGGGCGCGCCAGGGGGTGCGATTGTTTCGGAAGCTTATTGCGCTTTGTGACCGGCGTCAGATCCACATAAACTCGCCCGTCCTCCACCTTCAAGGCATAGGTCGCCACTCGATCGGCTTCGTATCTCGGCTCTCCCTGGCCGGTCCGGTGATGAAACTTCCAGTAATGCCAGGGGCAGACGACATAATCGCCGTCGAGCCGGCCCTCACCCAGCGGCCCGCCGATATGATTGCAGACCCCTGAGATTGCCGCAAACCGGCCGTCCTTGTATGACAACGCCAGCTTCGTCTGGCCGCAGACGATCTGCTGGAGGGGGTGTGCTTTGAGTTCATCGACCGATCCGATCTCAGTCCATCTCACATCCGGCATGTCGAGTTCCTTCAGGTGTCAGCACACATCCGTATGTCACAAGCGCTTCTCTTCCAGATCGTACACATCGAAATACACGTAGACGGGGCGGTGGCTCGGCACATATTTCGGGATGTAGTCTTCCATATAGGCCTGTACCTGCGGCGTCATTTCGGAGAGGCGCAGATCCCGCATCTTGTTGTTCCACTGAATGATCGCCTGCTGGTCCTGTACCTTGCTCTGAGCCTTGATCCAGACAGCCAGCTCCTCATCGCGTGCTCCGGTGGCCACGACGTCCTTGAACCGCTCCGGCGTGATGCCTGTGAACGAAAACAGCATGCCGGCTAACGAGCAGGGCCAATAGTTATAGTCTCCGTTGATGCCCAGGAGGAACGCCCGGCACTTGTCCGCGCAACGTGCGCCGATGACATAGCCCCCCAGCATTTCCCGCGGGCTGCGAGGATAGGTCTTGGTGAGATCTTTCGCAAGCGTGCGGACTCTGTCCAAGTCACTCATTCCGTCCATCCTTTCCTGGTCGAGCGCGCGAGGCCTTGGAGAATGTGATTCCCGCCTTCTGGACCTCCTGATAGGGGAGGAGCCAGACCAGTGACTCGTCAGACAGATCACCGACCTGTATGCGGTTTCCCCAGGGGTCGCGGAAATCGCAGCGGAAATGCGGCTCCATCTTCAGCTTGTACTTCCTGGTGAGCTTGCGCCGGACTTCTTTGATCTGCTCCGCATCACGCACCATCAGCCCGAAATGCTTGACGCGATCCGGCTGCAGTTGCTCGACTTCAAAAATCGCCATGAATTGGTGTTCGCCCAGTTTGCACCATGCGGCGCCTTCTCCGCCTTGCAACATCTTGAGTCCGAACACGTCTGAATAGAACTTCACGGCCTTCTTGGCGTCGGTGACTTCAATGACGATGTGGTTACATCCATACACTTGAACCGCCATTCGCGGGACCTCCTTATCCGGTAACCTGCTTGATCGCAGACACGAACCTCTCCACCGGCTGGGCACCGGACAGCGCAGTCTTTCCATTCAGCACGAAATAGGGGACCCCTCTGATGCCCAGCTGATGGCCGTGGGCCTCCTCCTGCCGCACGGCATCCACGCCCTCCTGAGCCTGCAACAGACGGCCGACCGCCTCTCCCTCCAATCCGGCCCGGATGGCGAGGGAGACCAGGATCTCAGCCTGACCGATATGCAGACCTTCCGTGAAATACCCGTGAAACAGTTCTTCAACCACCTCATCCTGACGGCCCTGTTGCTGGGCGAACCAGACGAGCCGATGGGCATCGAACGTGTTCGGCGTCCGCGCAATCCGGTCGAACGCGAACTCGATGCCCACACTCGTTCCCACGGCTGCCACGCGATCCTGGATCGCCTTCATTTCATCAGGGCCGCCGAACTTCGTTTCGAGATACACCCGACGATCCATGCCGGCCTTGGGCATCGTCGGATTGAGCTGAAACGGGCGCCAGAATATGCGCGCCGTCGCCTGCACCCGGATCGATTCCAGCGCCTGTTCCAGCCGCCGTTTGCCGATGTAACACCAGGGGCACACCACGTCCGAATACACATCGACCGTGAGTGCCTGACCGGTCATGACAAATGCCCCATCTTTCCCGCCTGGTAGTCGTGCACGGCCTGAATAATTTCGTCCTTCTGGTTCATCACGAATGGACCGTACCGGGCAATCGGCTCGGCAATCGGTTCACCACTCAGCACGAGCATGGTTGCATCCTGCTTCGCTTCCACGACGACCTGCTTGCCTCCCTGACCGAACAACGCGATTTCAACTTCCTGCACTGGCTGCGACCCGTTCACGACGACCTGCCCGTGCAGCACGAACAGAGACGAATTATATCCCTCGGGCAAGTCGAATTCGGTCCGGTGACCCGCCTTCAACCGCAGGTCGTAGAGGTGGACCGGACTGAATGTCTTTGCCGGCCCTTTCACCCCGCGAAACTCTCCGGCGATCACACGTACCAGGCCGGCTTCTCCATCGAGTTTCACCGCAGGAATCTCCGCCTCAACCAGCGTCTGATATCGGGGTGCGGTCATCTTGTACGCCTTCGGCAGATTCACCCAGAGCTGGATCCCCTCCAACAGGCCGCCTTGCTTCGCGAATTCCTTTTCATGCAACTCTTCGTGCACGACACCTGATGCCGCCGTCATCCACTGTACATCGCCGGGGCCGATGACGCCGCCGCTGCCTGTCGAGTCACGATGCGCCACCTTGCCATGATACATGATGGTGACGGTCTCAAAGCCCCGATGGGGATGCTCGCCGACCCCGAGCTGCCGATCGGTCGGCGGGAATTGCTGCGGGCCCATATAGTCGAGCATTAAGAAGGGCGACAGCTGCTCCTCGACTCCGGCCCCGGGAATCATGTTGCGGACCGGAAACCCATCCCCGACCATATGATGGGACCCGGCTTGATACACTCCGACAAGCTCTTTCGTGATGGATGTGTCTGTTCGCATAGTGGCTCCTTTCTTACGCCAATTCGCGTAATGCCTCCGCCAGGGGAATGGTCCCCCGCACCGGCGAGGCGGGTTGTTCATGCCCGATCGCACCCGTTGAGAACGCGGTGTACATGTCCTCAAACAAACGGGCTGCTTCTCCGGAAAAGCCGAACGAGCGCCTCGGCCACCTGTTCCGGACTGTACTCCTACGGGCCCGCAAGCTCCACTGTCGTGTGGCCCCTTCCACCGGCCATCAATCGCTCTGCTGCGAGGCGACGGGCACCTCGGCGCCCTTCGCTTTCCAGGCTGCTCCCTTGTCGACCGAACACAGCACCACAGGTACCGGCTGTTTGCGGGCGAGGACCGTCTCTGCGACGACGTCTCCCGCCTGTCCTGTTGCTCCCAGTACGACGAACATCTTTCGGTCTCATTTCCTGCCTCAGGCGACCCGTTCCGCCACCACTCGATCCATCGACCATCGACCGGCACCCGTCACCAGCAACGCAGAGGCCAGCCCGATCACCAGGAGATGGTACTCATAACCCTCTCCCTGCTGTTGCCCGAACCAATTCATGAAAAACCCCACCGGCAGATGCACCGTCAGAATGGCTCCCAGCATGATCACTATGAAGCTGGCGGCGGTGAATCGCGTCAACAAGCCGGCGAGCAACCCCAGGCTGCCGAAGAACTCCCCCATGATAACCAGAAACGCGATGATCCAGGGTAGCCCCATTTTCTGGGTAAAAAAGCCCATGCTCCCGTCTAACCCGAATCCACCGAACCAGCCGAGCAGCTTTTGAGCCCCGTGCGGCAGCATCACCAATCCCAGGGTCAACCGCAAAATGAGGCCGGACCAGCCCTCGTCTGTGTCGAATAGTGCTTTCATGACAGTACCTCCCGTGACCCCATCGCCCGCCTGACTCTGCCCACCGCTCAAATCGCCGGCGAAACGCCGCTCTGCCCGTGAGCCAGTATAATAGTTCTAATTAGAACTAAGTCAAGGGCAAATATTTTCCCTCAACAGGAAGGAAACATATTCCTAGAGATCAGTCAGTTATGGTTCTCGGGACACACACGCCGGGTGACCGACCCATCAACGACCGGCCGGCCGGAAGATCGCATTGAGAACTCTGAGGAGCGCCCGAGACATCACGGCTCTCTCGGGCAGGAAAGGAAGGCACCTGAGGGGGATGGAGAGGATTATTTCCTCTGCTTGATGGCGCGCTCGACTTCACGGCCGGCTTCGCGGGCTTTGATCGATTCGCGACGATCGTATTGTTTCTTGCCCTTCGCCAGGGCCAACTCTACTTTGGCGTGGCCGCGCTTTGAAAAGTAAATGCGCAATGGAACCAGCGTGAGACCCTTCAGCTGGGTTTTCCCGATCAGCTTGCTGATCTCTTTGCGATGCAAGAGCAGCTTTCGTTTGCGGAGGGGATCATGATTCATCAGGTTCCCATGCGAGTAGGGGCTGATGTGACAATGTTGCAAGTAGACCTCGCCGTCATCCACTGAGGCATAACTATCCTGTAGGTTCACTCGCCCTTCCCGCAACGACTTCACCTCAGTCCCCCGCAGGATAACCCCGGCTTCGAACTTCTCTTCGATGAAATAGTCGTGATACGCCTTGCGATTGGTGGCAACGACTTTGTACTGGTCTTCTGTGTCGTGCGTTTTCGTCATTTCATGCCGTCGCGAGCTATTTCCATCGGACAGATTTTGTTATCATACCACCATGCGTGGACAGAGCAGACTTGATTCCTTCGGCTCGATCTTGGCCGGCGTCGCCCACAGATTGGGCCTGGAGAGCAAATTGTTCGAAGCGCGCCTGCGACGCCAGTGGCCCGACATCGTGGGCGAACCGATCGCCGCGCATACGCGTCCCGATCAGATCCGGTTCAAGAAGTTGTACGTCCTAGTGCACAACTCGGTGTGGCTACAGCAACTCACCTTCCTCAAGCCGGTCCTGCTGGAGAAAGTGAACGGGATGGCGGGCCAGCCGTTGGTGACGGAGATCGTCTTGCGCATCGGAGAGTTCGCTGCAGACCATGCATCCACTGCCGAAGGGACTGCTGCACCCGAACCGCTTGCGATTCAACCGTCGGCCCAGTTGCTCCGCGAAGTCACGCTCCACGCTCAGGGCATTCAGGACCAGGCCCTGCGTGAACACCTGGTCACGCTCATGGCGCAGGCGTTGAGTCAGCCGGAGACGCCCCCGCGTTCCGCACGACGGTCCCCTTGAACAACTGCCGCGAATAGGCCGCGGTGGCCGCACTGTCCTTTCCTCTGGGAACAGGTCCGATGCGGCCTTCTTCTTCCTGTCCATCGAGCCGGTAAAACCCGCGCACCGATCCTTCGAAACCGTCCCGCACCGTGGCATCTTCACCCGTCACGTACTTGTGCAACACCTCCGGCTCCGTCCAGCCCTCATCGGTGAAGATGTAAATCGCAATATGCTGATAACGACCCTTGGGATCATCCAGGGTCGTGGGCTGGATCTTCATGCTGCCGAAATTGCGGTTTTCCGCCCCGACCTTCCGGAATCGCTCTATGAGAGTTTCGATCTCGGTGTCGCTGGTCCAAGACGGCACATGCACCGCCACCACTGTGCGCTCCTGGGAGCCGATGCTATAGGGGGGAATCGAACGATCCGGACGGCTGAGAAACATTCCGCCCCAGATCAAGGCAAAGGAGCCGAACAGGACGCCCAGCGCCATTTTGACTACGGTGTCCAGCGGACGCTTGGCCGGAGTTTTCGTCGGGGCCCCGGTCGATGGGGAAGTCGGGTGGTTCATAACTATGGCGGCGGGAGCCGCATGACACCGGTGCGGCTCCAAGGAGTCATGCCTCGCCCTCTTCGGGCACTCCTTCTTCGCGTTCGACCAGTCTCACGACGGCAACCACACGATCCTCATCTCCATCCATGTCGAGCAGGCGGACACCTTGGGTATTGCGCCCGATTTCACGGATGTCGTCGACCTTGCAGCGCAGCACTTTCCCCTGCGCCGCCATCAACATGATCTCGTCCTCGTCGCGAACCTGGAGGAATCCCACAGCCGGCCCGTTCCGCTCGGTCGTCTTGACGCTGATGATGCCTTTGCCGCCGCGACCCTGCACACGATACTCGTTCACCGGTGTTCGTTTGCCGTACCCGCCTTCGGTCACGGTGAGGATCGCGGTAGTCGAGTCGGGCGTAATCGTCTCCATGCCGATGACTTCGTCGCCGGGCTCCAGAGTGATCCCGCGCACGCCGTGGGCCGTGCGTCCCATGGCCCGCACATCTTCTTCCTTGAACCGGAGAGTGATGCCCTGCTTCGTGCCCAGCAGAATCTCGCGCTGGCCGTCGGTCAGGTCCACACCGATCAGCTTGTCACCCGCATCGAGCGAGAGCGCGATGATGCCGCCCTGGCGCGGATTACTGTAGGCCGACAGTTCCGTCTTCTTGATGACGCCCAGCTTGGTCCCCATGATGATAAACCGATCGGCCCGGAACTCCTTCACCGGCAGCGACGCCGTAACCTTCTCGTCCTTCGACAGCGCAAGGAGATTTACCAGCGCCTTGCCCTTCGCGGCCCGGCTGGCTTCCGGAATTTCGTGCACCTTGAGCCAGTAGACCTTGCCGGCATCGGTGAAGAAAAGCAGCGAGTCATGGGTGGACGCCGTGAAGAGGGTTTCGACGAAATCCTCTTCCTTGATGCCCATCGCAATTTTGCCCTTGCCGCCGCGCCGTTGCGCCCGGTAGAGCGTGACGGCGTTCCGTTTGATATAGCCGGCGTGGGAAATCGTCACGACGACTTCCTCTTCGGCGATCAGGTCTTCGAGCGTCAACTCGGCTTCTTCCTTGACGATCTTGGTGCGCCGTTCGTCCTGATACTTGTCCTTGATCTCGGTCAATTCGTCCCGGATGATCTGCCGTACCAAGGCCTCACTGCCAAGGACCGACCGCAGATACTCGATGGTCTTCAGCACTTCCCGATACTCTTCCACGAGTTTGTCGCGCTCCAGTTGCGTGAGCCGCTGGAGACGCATTTCGAGGATGGCACTGGCTTGGATTTCCGACAGCCGGAATTGCTGCATCAAACCCGTGCGCGCCACATCCGGTGATTGCGAACGACGGATCAGGGCGATCACGGCATCCAGGTTATCCAGCGCGATCTTGAGACCTTCGAGGATATGGGCGCGTTCTTCCGCCTTCCGCAAGTCGTAGGCCGTGCGTCGGACCACCACTTCGCGCCGGTGCTCAACAAAGGCCTCCAGAATACGCTTGAGGTTCAGCACCTCCGGACGGTTGTTGACGAGCGCCAGCATGTTGACGCCGAAGGTGGTCTGCAACTGACTGTGTTTGTAGAGGTTGTTCAACACCACCAGCGGAATCTCGTTTCGCTTCAGCTCGATGACGACACGCACCCCTTCGCGGTCCGACTCGTCGCGGATATCGGAAATGCCGGTGACGCGATCCTCCTGCGCCAGGTCGGCGATCTTTTCGATCAATTTCGACTTGTTCACCTGGTACGGAATTTCGGTCACGATGAGCCGTTCGCGGTCGGTGCGCTCGTCCGTTTCGATGGCGACCTTGGCGCGAACCGTCAACAGCCCGCGTCCCGTCTCATACGCATCCTTGATCCCGGTGGTGCCGTAAATGAATCCGGCGGTCGGGAAGTCGGGCCCGGGAATCTTCTTCATCAACTGCGCGATGGTGACGTCGGGGTTCTCCAGCAACAGGAGCAGTCCCTCGATCACTTCGCCTAAATTGTGCGTGGGAATGTTAGTCGCATACCCGACAGCGATTCCGCCGGCGCCGTTGACCAGGAGATTTGGCACTCGGGAGGGCAGGACGAGGGGTTCGACACGGGACTCGTCATAGTTGGGGCCGAAATCGACCGTTTCCTTTTCGATATCCGCCAGCAGCTCCTCGGCCAACTTGGTCAGGCGGGCTTCGGTGTACCGCATGGCAGCAGCGGCGTCGCCGTCCATCGAGCCATAGTTACCCTGGCCGTCCACCAGCATGTAGCGCATATTGAAGTTCTGCGCCATACGCACGAGGGTGTCGTAAATCGCGGAATCGCCATGGGGGTGGTAATTACCCATGATCTCTCCCACGATCTTAGCCGACTTTCTGTAAGGCCGGTTCGCGGCCAATCCCATTTCGTTCATGCCGTGCAGAATGCGCCGGTGCACCGGCTTCAATCCGTCCCGCACGTCGGGAAGCGCGCGACCGACGATCACGCTCATGGCGTAATCGAGGTATGACGAGCGCATCTCGTCTTCGATCGCAATCTGTCCTAGTCGTTCATCTGGCGGCATCGACCCTCCACGGATGCTGAACATGTCCCTCGGCTTCGTTCTCGGCTCGACAGGTCCTCAACGTACCCAGGAGGGTACGCCTCGGGTCCTCTCTCGCCTGCGGCCTTGCTGAAGCGCCATGGGGAGCATCCTACCAATTCACAATACCAAGTTGTCGTCTTCTCAATCAGGACCGGCTATACATCGAGGTTCCGGACTTCCAACGCATGTTGCTGAATGAAATTGCGGCGGGGTTCCACTTCGTCGCCCATCAGGATCGTGAAAATCTCGTCCACACCGGTCATATCTTCGAGCTTCACGCGCAGCAGTGTCCGCTTTTCAGGATCCATTGTGGTCTCCCACAACTGGCCGGGATTCATCTCACCGAGACCTTTGTACCGTTGGATGTTCAACCCTTGCTTGCCTTCCTCCAGGATCGCCTGCACCAGCTCAGCCGAGCCGTTCTTGTGCACTTCGACTCCCTTAATTTTGATCTTGTATGGCGGCTTGCCCAGGCCCATGGCTGAAGGCGCTTGTTTCTGGAGCTCACGGAAGTCGGCGGACCCGACCAGCTCATGCGTCACGTCCAGTTGGTAGGCGATCCCGCCCGTAGCGACCTTGCACACCAACTTACTGGATTGATGTTCCTCATCTTCCAGAATGTCGATGGTCGGTTCGGCCTTCGGGTAGACGAGCGCCAGCGTGGCCTTCGCATTGGCGACGATCGCGGTCAACGCGGCCTGATCCTTCAACGCTTCCCGTGTCAACCCCGGCTCGTCGACAAACACCCGCAACATATTGGCTTCATGATGTTTCTTATTCACCTTGTGCAGCAGGCTCTCGAAGGCGATCAACTTTTTGAGCGTGGGCAGCAGGCGGCGGCCCGACAGGTACTCCCGCCCGTTCTCGAAGGCCACTTCGACCTCTTCGACCGCCAGGTCCGCGAGGTATTCGTTCATCGCCGGTTCGTCCTTGAGATACCGCTCCGTCTTGCCCTTCTTGACCTTAAAGAGGGGAGGCTGTGCGATGTAGATGTAGCCCCGTTCCAGCAGCTCCGGCATCTGTCGGAAGAAAAAGGTCAGCAGGAGCGTGCGGATGTGGCTGCCGTCCACGTCGGCGTCGGTCATCAGCACGATCTTGTGATATCGGGTCCGCGCAATGTCGAAGGCTTCCTTGTCCGGCTTGTCGGAGTCCTCTTTCTTGCGGCCGATTCCGGTACCGAGCGCCAGAATCAACGTACGGATTTCGTCGCTGCTGAGCATCTTGTCAAAGCGAGCTTTCTCGACATTCAGGATTTTTCCCTTGAGAGGGAGAATCGCCTGAAACTTTCGGTCTCGGCCCTGCTTGGCCGAGCCGCCGGCGGAATCACCTTCGACGATGAACAGTTCGCTCAACGCCGGATCCTTCTCTGAACAGTCGGCCAGCTTGCCGGGCAACGACCCTCCATCCAGGGCGCTCTTCCGACGGATGAGGTCCTTCGCTTTACGGGCCGCTTCACGCGCCCGCGCGGCATCGATCGCCTTGCCGATGATTTTCCGGGCAACCGGCGGGTTCTCCTCGAAGTAGGTGCCGAGGGCATCGTTCACGGCCGCCTCGACGATGCCCTTCACTTCGCTGTTGCCGAGCTTCGCCTTGGTTTGCCCTTCGAACTGCGGATTCCGTACCTTCACGCTGACGACCGCGGTCAAACCTTCCCGTACGTCGTCGCCGCTGAGCGATTCGGTGTCTTTCTTCAGGAGATCGTTGGCATTGGCGTAACTGTTGATCGTGCGGGTCAGCGCGGCCTTAAAACCCACCAGATGGGTTCCGCCCTCTTTTGTATTGATGTTGTTGGCGAACGAAAAGAGGTTCTCGGCATACCCGTCGTTGTATTGGAGCGCCACTTCAAGAATCAGGTCCGCACGCTCAGTCTGTACGTAGATCGGCTTATGCAGCGGGGTCTTGGCTTCGTTGAGATGGTCGACAAACGAGACGATGCCGCCCTTGTAGTGGAAAACCTGTTCTTTTTCTTTGCGATCGTCCTTGAGCGTGATCGACAGACCCTTATTGAGAAAGGCCAGCTCGCGGAGCCGTTGCGCCAACACATCGAAACTGAATTCCAAAGTTTCGAAAATCTGGCCGTCCGGCATGAACCGCACCTTCGTGCCCCGGCGTTTGGTTTTTCCGGTGACGGCCAGCGGCGCCTGAGGCTTTCCACGCTCATACCGCTGCTCAAAGACCTGTCCGTCTTGCCAGATTTCCAGTTCCAGCCATTCGGACAGCGCGTTGACGACGGAGATGCCGACTCCGTGCAGCCCGCCGGAAACCGTGTAGGCGCCCTGCTCGAACTTGCCGCCCGCATGCAGGACCGTGAGGGCCACTTCGGCGGCGGACTTTTTCTGCGTGGAATGCATGCCGGTGGGAATGCCTCGGCCGTTGTCCACAACTGTGACACTGCCGTCGATGTGGATCGTGACGTCGATCGCTTCACCGAATCCGGCCATGTGCTCGTCGACGCTGTTGTCGACGACTTCATAGACCAGATGGTGCAACCCGTCGACACCGGTGCTGCCGATGTACATCGCCGGTCGCTTCCGGACGGCGTCGAGTCCTTCGAGAACTTTGATTTGATCCGCGCTGTAACTGTCGGATTTCGGCTTGGCGGAATTGTCCTGCTGGTCGTCTTTGGCCATTCAACTCCTTGGTCGATTGCTCTCAGCTTTCAGCCATCA
>JBEIQG010000250.1:0-4812 GCA_040376625.1 Nitrospira sp.
AATAGCAATGGATTCCGTCAGGCTTTCTTTGCCGGCTGGTCCTGCCGGCTAAGACAAATCGAGCCGTAACTTTCAGCCGAACCGTAGGACTTCAATCGCAAAGGTTCATTCATGAGCATGTTCTGTGGCTGCGTTTTGCGGTCTGCATTGAGCTTCGTATTCCTGTCCGTTCAGATCTCAGGATGCACGACGTTCGACGGGCTCAAGAAGATGAGAGATCTCCCCCAGGCTACTGAAGCAATCAACGACGACTCGAACAACCAGAGCCCTTGGTATGACAAGTCCGTCAGGGCTTATCGTCTTGCCTCCAAGAAAAAACAGAATGGCCATGAGAATTTGGAACCTGTCATGAGGGATGCGCTCGGAAAGAAAATTCAGCGTCAAGAAGAACTGATGGCGATAAGCGAGGCACAATGGAGGAACGTGCTGGGGACTCATCGCAAAGTCGCTGTCGGGACGGGAATGATGGTCGGGATGGGGGTGCTGGTTGCGCAGATCATCATATTCTTTCCATGTGTCCTAGTGTGGGGCGTAGCGGGAAGTGTTTTGGGGTTGCCATCCTTGCCCATCTCTTCTCACCTTGAAACTGCATATATCGAAGAAGCTCAGCGAGCCTATGTGAAAGGCAGGGAAGAGTTGGCTGGAGGCTCGTACGATTCGGCACTCGCCAGCTGGGACTATGCGGAACACTTGTTGCCTTCTCTTCAGGCGTTGTCCGATGTCAATTTCTGGCGCGGGCGAACGTTCGACGCACTGAGAGAGCCTCAATCAGCGGTGCTCGCCTACTCGACATTTCTTTACTATTCTGAAACGTCCCTTCCGTCGTATTTCAAATCGGACTTTCCTAACGATCCGACCTGGGAATGGAAGGCGGATCAGGCAGAAGCTCGAATTGCTGATATGAGTGCTCGATTGGCAGGATACAATCCGTCTCCGGCCTTGCAGGCCATGCAGCCGTAGCGACAGCGTTCAGACGACCAGTGATCGGGTACTCGACTGGAGGGCATGTGTGGTGAAACGATGGTCTGGCCTTAGTTCTGTGGGTCTATGCCTGATCCTTTCCGGATGTATTGCCTTGCCGGGATTTACGGAATTGAAACGGTTGCCCGGATTTCAGCAGGCTCCTCACAAGGAAGAGCTGGTCTACGACAAGACGATCTTCGCCTATCGGGCCAAGGATGAGGAGTCCTCGAAGGGGCTGGTTTTGCGGAATGCTGTCGGAAAGAAAATTCAAACGGAGCAAGAGTTGAATCGATACATTTCAAGTGCGGGGACCGAGGTCGTGGGCTCAGGGATCAGGTATCCTGCCTATGCGCTCGCAGGCATATACACACCCTTCAATTTCGCGGCCGGTTTGTTTTATGTCGTGCCGACGGTTCCTCTGCTTATGACGGCATCTGGTATCGTCACGGCATATCGGGAAAAGGCAGAGACAGCATACCGTTCCGGGCGAGCGCACTTCGCTCGGGGAGAATTGAAGGAAGCGCTGATCGAATGGGATCGGGCCAAGGCAATGACGCCCGAGCTTCAGGCGATCTCAGATGTGGAGTACTGGAGAGGCAGAGCGTTGCAGGAAAGCGGACAAGGCTCTGAGGCAATGATCGCCTATCAACGTTTTTTGAGTTATTCGGAGAGGACTCAGCCGGACTTCTTTGCGACGAAGGATGCCGGCGAAATCACCTGGGAGGAAAAGGCATCCGATGTTATAAAACGGATAGCGGGTGCAGGGCTTGCTCAGTAGAGATTGAATAGACGATTGATCGGATACTTCTGGCTGATGTTCGGGGCTGGGCGAATGTGCCATGAGTCGACGTGTACGAAGTCATGCTCATACGATCCCGCTCCGGTAGCGACCCTTCCGGGCTTCTTCCTTACTTCCGCCAATTTGGATAGTGACGCTGTGCCTTGACCGAGAGCCGGCCTTAGAAGTGGCTAGGCAGGGATTGTCTCGAAGCCGCTTCCTGTCGTACAAGGAATGGAGTGAGCTCCGTGGAGGTGTATCTATGCTCGTCATGATTCATAAAGAATGCGGTGGTCCGGCGCTGGACGAATCGCCGGTCGGCGAGGTCTGCGCGATTCCGGTCAGTCAGTTCCCGTTTTCCTGCTTTACCTGCCTGGAAGACATCCTCGATGAATCCGAAGTGCGGCTCACCGAGGATCTCGGCATCTAGTAGGATGCGGAAAAAGTCCGCCTGCGTTTTATTCTGCAGCCTGCAGGGGCAAAGGCCAGGCGTCGTCCATGCCTCCTCCCTTCCGCGTTCAGTGGAAATTCCGGAAGCATCCAGGTAAGGTGTCACGCAGCTTATTGCACAGAAAAGAGGCATCGGTGTCATCTACGCAGCAACACAATAGCGGGCCGGATTCAGACGAACCTGAAGTTCCTGAACCGTCCCATGCCGAACGGGCGAAGACGCTGGTCTATCTGCAACAGACGGGTGGTCTCTCAACCCTCTCACGGAAGCAGCCCGGTTGGCCCTTCGGGTCCGTCATGCCCTATGCACTGGACGACCAGGGGCAGCCGCTGTTTCTCATCAGCACCATGGCGATGCACACGCAAAACCTCCTCGGCGATCCGCGTGCCAGTTTGCTCGTTACGCCGCCGGAAAGCAGAACCGATCCTCTGGGTGCCGCCCGGGTCACATTGATGGGGTTGGTGACGCGTGTGCCGAAAGAAGAGAGCGGGCCGGTTCGCGAACGGTATCTGGCCCGGCATGCCAACGCCGCCTATTGGGTGGACTTCAACGACTTCGGTTTTTTTCGCATGGCAATCGCGGATATCTATTTCGTCGGCGGGTTCGGTTCCATGGGATGGGTCGCGCCGGCCGATTATATGGCGGCGGCAGTGGACCCGCTGGCAGAGACTGCCGCGGACCTTATTCGCGAGATCAATACGACGCAGCAGGAGACACTCCTTCTGCTCGCCCGCGCATTCGGCAAGCTGGATGCGCAACAGGCAAGCATCACGACCATGGACCGGCTGGGATTTCACCTGCGCGTCAAGACACCAGACCGGATGCAGGGCGGACGATTTGCCTTCACCGGTTCTGTGCGCAATGCGGAGGAGGCCCGCGCCGGTCTCGCCGACCTTGCAGCGAAAGCGAAGGCAGGCGGCCAGGTGCTGCACTCGCTGTGATTGCACGCTTGAGTCGCCGCATGTAACGGGTTTGATCCGGGGCATCGGACCAGGATTACTTGCCCCCCATCGCGTTCTTGATTTCCGCGCGCAGCACCTCCGAGTGCGGATTCTTCACCTCGCGGCGGATGATGATGTCGGTCGGGGTGACCGGTTTGCCGTAGTACGCGCGGCTCCATTCATCGCGTGAGATCAGCGCGGCGCCTTCCAACGACACGCCGGCAAACAGGCCCTTGGCCCGCACGAACGACAACAGGTCCGCGCTCAGATTCGGCGTGGTCGCGCCTGCGACACCGGCTCCGACCGGCCCCACCGCGACCGAACCATCCGCGCCCAGTTTGAAATTGCCCAGCAGCAGTGAATCCACTCCGCGCTGCGTCAGTACCAGTAACACCACTTCCGACATCTGCGCGCCGAACTGAAAACCAAAGCTGGCGGCGCCCATCGTGAAGAAGGCCGGCTCGCTCCAGTCGCCGGTCTTCTCGTCCTTGGCGATAAAGACGCCGCTGCCGCCTGCTGCGCCATAGATTAGTGCGCCCTTCATGTATTGCGGCACGATGAACAGCCCCCTGGCGTCCTTGAGGTGATCGCGAAACCAGGACATGTTGGAATCGGCTAGAAAGTTGGCGAGGGTCATGCGGGACTGATCCACCAGATCCCGCTGTTCGCGGTCGTCCGCGAGGGCGGGGCCGGAGTCGATCCAAGCGAAGAAAAGGAGCAGTGCCAGGATGAGATGGCCGGATCGTCTCTGAGTCTGGGTGTCGCGAAGCATGAGCGCACTCCCTGGCGCGGTTGTGAATCCAGCCGTGCTTTGTTATGGTGACCGATTGCACGAACGAACAAACGGCTCACACTCTACCGAGGATGGCTATGGCGACGAACGATAAGCAAGTAATTTTTTCACTGGTCGGTGTCGGCAAGGTCTATCCGCCGAAGAAGCAGGTCCTGCGCGATATCTACCTGGGCTTCTACTACGGCGCCAAGATCGGCGTGCTGGGGTTGAACGGATCCGGAAAAAGCTCACTACTCAAGATTATTGCCGGAACTGATCCCAACTATGTCGGCGAGATCACCCGCTCGAAAGGCTACAGCGTCGGACTGCTCGAACAGGAGCCGCAGCTCGACCCCAACAAGACGGTCAAAGAGGTCGTCGAGGAAGGGAAGAAGGAGCTGGTGGCGCTGCTGCACGAGTACGAAGCGGTCAGCAACAGTATGGGCGAGGCCGGCCCCGATGAGATGGAAAAGCTCATCGACAAGCAGGCCCAGCTACAGGAGAAGATCGAGGCCGCGAACGGCTGGGAACTGGAGAGCGAACTTGAAATCGCCATGGATGCACTGCGTTGCCCCCCTGCCGATCAGAAAATCAGCGTGCTCTCAGGAGGTGAAAAGCGTCGGGTAGCCCTCTGCCGCCTCATGATTCAGGAGCCGGATATCCTGCTGCTCGACGAGCCGACCAATCACCTCGATGCCGAATCCGTGCAATGGCTGGAGCAGCACCTCCAACAGTACAAAGGGACCGTCATCGCCGTGACCCACGACCGGTACTTTCTGGACAACGTGGCGGGCTGGATTTTGGAACTCGATCGCGGCTCCGGCATTCCCTTCCAGGGCAATTACACCGCGTGGCTCGAACAGAAGCAGGATCGGTTGGAGAAGGAAGAGAAGGCCGAATCCAAGCG
>JBEIQG010000293.1:0-3001 GCA_040376625.1 Nitrospira sp.
GTCTGTTCATGGAGTATGCCTGGGACATGAACTGGTGCGATCCCTGCGCGGCTGATCCACTCACCGCCGACGAGCTCCGCAGCCTAGGCGTCTTCTGGCTGGATGGAAACCTGCGGATGGGTACGAGCATGCCGATGGCCCGAAATGTATTCCTCACCCGGCTGCACGTCCGCTACGATGCGGCGCACTTCCCCGAAGACCTGATGTTCCAGGAGACTCCGGATCGCGCCAACTTTCAAGCGCGATATATTCTGCGTCATCCCTGGATTGGAACCGATGAATGCGCCGCCGCCACGGCCTATCGTCGGCTGCTCCCGGATCGGTATGAGCGGGAAGCGCACACGCTGGCGTCACTCACCGGATGGAACATCGGGGACATCCGCAAGGCGATGAACATCGCTTCGCTGCCGACCGGCGAAGAGAAAAAATGGTATCGGCGTTTGTGGGCGAATTAGCGGGTGCAGGCGAAACGAAGGAGGCGGGGCCGGGATAACCCGGCCTCCGCATCGACGGGAATATCGTCAGCGAATCGCCTGAATGGCTTCACTTGCCGGGGCAATCACCGGTTCGTTTCGCATCGACTTTCATGGTCACCGACAGCGCATGATCGCCCTTGGGCGTCGCCTTGCGTACCACGGAAAAACCGGTGGGAGACATGGTCCCCTCCACGCGAGTGACGGCGTAAACGCCTTCGATGTCATAACTGACCTTCCCGCCCTGAATCGACACATTTACCACCTTGCTGGTGGGGTTGGGTTGAAATCCATTCACGGCATAGTAGTTGAAGACGGCATCCGGATTGGCCAGGTGCTCCTCCCTCACGCAGCGTGTGCGGGTGTCCGGTTTCCCCGCCTCTCCGTTACTCGCATCCGTAACCGCCGTCACCTGATACTCGCCTGGCTTCAACGGAACCGATTCCGCCCACACCGGCGCAACACCGAGGGCCACGCCGACCATCACAGACAATAGCAAGCCTATCTTCATCTTCACGCCTCCTCCTCTTACCGGGGTGCGCCGGCCCCTGGGTCTATCGTTCCCCCCAGACCGCCTCGCCCGAAGTTCTGCCCCATCAAGGCTTCGGGGATTGTGCTCATGCTCGGCGTTATTGTCAACGGTGACGGCCCGTCAACGATCCGGATCGGTACGACCACATCCGATGTCTCACCTGGCTTAAATTAGTCTCCACTATGGTATAGTCGCGGCACGATTCTATTCGCCTCACGAAAGGAGTCTACGCATGATTGCCCATCATCGCCCGACTGTCGCCGCATTCGGATGGCTCTCACTCCTCCTGTTGCTCTCGGCCTGCTCCTTCAAAGCGACCTTCAAGGAAACCACGGACACGACCTCGAACATCACCGGGACGACCTCCGGACGGATCTGGTGGAACGAAGACGGCCTGTTGAAGTCCGAGCACAAGGTGGCGGCCTTCACCGCCTACAATGCAGACAATCTTCAGTCCGACGCGGCTCGCGGACAGGGCGAGTACCTGGCTTCATTGGATCGTCTCACGGGCGCCCCCGACGCCCCGGCATTTCAATCGGCCGCGCAGGATTCATTCGGCCGCTGGATTCGATCCGGTAGCGCCTCAACCACCGATTTGGTGAACCATCTTCAATCCGCGCGGCCCTAGCCGTTTCCGTCCGGGCAATGAGCCTGCCGGCAGCCGTGGCGATCACAGCACCTCACTGGAGTTCGACATCGATATGAATGCGTTGCGCCCTCCACTCACGATTCAGCAAATCTTCCACCCTACAGATTTTTCGCAGGACAGCCAGGTGGCCTTCGCCCACGCACTCAAGCTGGCGCTGGTGTTTCGTGCCGAACTGACGATCATGCATGTGGATCCGACCGTCTCTCCCGAGGGATTCGAAGACTTCCCCCGCATTCGTCCGACCCTTGCTCAATGGGGACTGCTACCGGAATCCAGTTCCAAAGGGGATGTGGCAAAACTGGGGATCCGGATCAGGAAAGTACGGGCCTTGGCCGCGGATGCCAAACAGGCCATCATTCATCATCTGACGGCCTCGCCGACCGACCTGATGGTGCTGGCCACGCATCAACATGAAGGATTCGCCCGATGGCTGCATCACGCGCTGGCGGAACCGGTCTCACGTGAGATGCAGGTGAAGACGCTATTTGTCCCCTCGCATGTGGAAGGATTTGTTTCCCGGGAAACGGGCCACACCTCGCTCCAGCGCCTGCTCCTGCCCATATCCATCCAGCCGTCTTCCCAGCCCGCCATTGATGCCGCAACCGCGCTGATCTCGGAACTGAGCGCCCCACCTGTCACGCTGACCCTGGTTCATGCGGGAACGGAACCGGACGTCAATACGCTGGAATTGCCTCAAAAGACAGGCTGGACCTGGAATCAGATGTTCGGCAAAGGCGATCCGGTGGAATGGATTCTGGCGGCGGGCGCGGAGTTCGACGTGGACTTGATCGTTATGGCGACAAAGGCACAGGACAGCCTGCTGGACATGCTGCGCGGGAGCACTACGGAACGCGTGCTCCGAGGCGCGCGCTGTCCCTTGCTGGCGATTCCGGCCAAATTCATCTGATCCGGACCGCACGAATCAGGACCTGCGTTTTATCCGCCGATGCGACCGACCTCGACGACCGGCGATACCGGCCGGTCGTTCATCTCGCGCCCCGTCACTGTACGAACGACTATCCCGTCCCGGAACACCACGAAGTTCGACGGCACCGCGGCAATCCGGGGTCCCGGCAGGATGAGCCCCGCGAGATTCAACGGATCGGCGGCAGAAATTTTAATGTCCTGCTGGGCCCCAACGCCGGGCCGCTTCTTCAGCGCCCGCAATGCTTCCAACGCGCCGGGCAATGCAAACTGCTCGCCTGTAAACCCGCTCACAAACCGACCCCCGCGAATTTCCCCTGTTAATTCAAGCCGCCGATAACAGACCAGCAGATCGCGCCAGGATGAGACCATCGACTCCCGCCCCAGCAGATCACGAAACACCACGCCATAGCGCTGTAACAA
>JBEIQG010000226.1:0-5729 GCA_040376625.1 Nitrospira sp.
CTGCTTAGGCCAGTCCGGTGACCCAGGTTTTCTCCGGTTGCGATCACGCGGACAAAATGTCTCCCGTTGGACATCTCATCCGGAATTAATGAATCGTCAGGAAGGAGGGGATTCACCTGTCTGTCCTCTTCAGAAAATAAGCCTCGGCCCGGAAATGCGGCTGAGAGGATTGGATTTGTCCGTCAATGATAGCGACAGGATGTCATGATCCTGGTATCTCCATCTCCAAACGGCGTGTCGATACGGTACGGGCATCGGTCTTGCTGAGTAAAAGTTCTATGCAACGAACAGCGCAAACGGAGCTGGTATTGGTGACAGGAAGCAGTGGACTCATCGGCGCGCGTACGGCCGATCGTCTGTCTGCTCAATTTCGAGTGGCAGGACTGGATCGGCCCGGCGAACCCCATCCGCCGGCCTCTGTGGATAATATTCCCTGCGATCTCACCTCGGACGACAGTGTCATCAAGGGCCTGACGATGGTGCGCGAGCGATACGGGGTTGATATTGCCGCGGTCGTTCACTTGGCGGCCTATTTCGATTTCTCGGGAGAGCCCAGTTCCAAATACAAGGAAATCACGGTCGAGGGCACGCGCCGCCTGCTTCGCTCTCTCCATGCCCTCGATTTTCAGGTGGCGCGATTTATTTTCTCCAGCACGATGCTCGTGCATAAGCCCTGCGAACCCGGTGAAGCGATCACCGAGGAATGGCCACTTGATCCTCGCTGGCCTTATCCGCAATCGAAAGTAGAGACCGAGCAGGTGCTGGAGGAAGAACGGAAGGGATATCCGACGGCCGTCCTTCGGATTGCCGGTGTCTATGACGATGAATGTCACTCTATCCCGCTGGCACATCAAATCGAGCGCATCAACGAACGCCACATTACGAGCAAGATGTTCCCCGGCCATATTTCCCACGGTCAATCCTTTTTGCATCTCGAAGATCTGGTGGATGCCATTCTGCGCGTAGTCGATCGTCGCCGGACCCTGCCTGAAACAGCTGTGATGTTACTAGGCGAGCCGGAACCGTTGACCTACGACGAATTGCAGCATCAATTCGCACGATTACTGCACAACGAAGACTGGGACACCGTACGAATTCCCAAGATGATGGCGAAGACAGGCGCCTGGCTCCAGGATGTGACGCCGCTCCTGGAGGATCCGTTCATCAAACCGTGGATGATCGATTTCGCCGACGATCATTACGCCTTGGACGTGAGCCGGGCCAAGGAGTGGCTCACGTGGGAGCCCCGGCATTCACTCCGGGACACGCTGCCGAAGATGATCAACGCGCTGAAACGGGATCCGGCGGCCTGGTATCGCGCGCACAATCTCAGCCTTCCCGCCGAAATGGAGGAGCAGAGGTGACGAGCACCGTCGGAACGAGGCCGCCCGGATGGACGTATAACCCGTCGAGTTGGTCCGAACGTCTATGGCTGATAGGAATGGCGGTAATCGGATTTCTTATTTCAGGATATCTCGGACTGTATCAGTGGGGGATCATCGACTCCGTATGGGAACCATTTTTTGGTCGAGGCAGCGAAACCGTTCTGCATTCCCCGCTCTCACGTGTGCTTCCCGTGCCGGATGCGGTGCTGGGGTCGCTGGCATACGCGATTGATGCGGTGGCTGGCGCAGTCGGAGGAACCAGGCGGTGGAAAACCATGCCCTGGATGGTGATCCTGTTTGGTATCGCAGTGGGGCCGTTGGGCCTGGTCAGCGTGTTGTTGGTGACAGCCCAGCCGCTCCTTCTGCATGCGTGGTGCACGCTGTGTCTGCTGTCGGCCGTGATTTCCATCGTGATGATCGGGCCGGCGATGGATGAAGTCCTGGCGAGTCTGCAGGTCTTGAAACGCGCCAAGGAGCACGATCGGCCGCTGTGGACGGTCTTTTGGAAAGGCGAGAGTCAGGCTGCCTGGAGCAGATGATCACTACAAGGAGGGTGACTCAACCATGTGGGCTCCGGCTCTGACCAGCATGCTCGGCGTATGGCTGACAGCAGCTCCGGACGTCATGGGGTACGGCGGCCACGCGCGCCTCAGCAACCAGCTCGTCGGGGTATGGATGGCCACGTTCGGAGTCATCGCAATGTCGGAATGTCTCCGGGCCCTGCAATGGGTCAATCTCGCGCTGGGAGTGTGGCTCATTTCTGCCCCGTTTCTTTTGGACTACTCGGACGAACGAGCGTGCGGCAGCCTCGTCGTCGGGATTGCGGCGATCTCGCTGACTTTCGTTCGAACCCCAGTAAGAGAACGCTTCGGCGGAGGTTGGACGTCATTGTTGAAAAAAGCCGAACAGTGAACTCGCTAGCCCGAGGAGGTACATATTATGGGCACTCCGGCTCCAGTAAGAGAACCGGGTCGTAAGAAGTCGCCGAGAAAAGAACCGCCGGAGAGTCCTCCTCCACGGCAAGAGCCGCCGACTGAAAATCCCTCACAAGAGGACCCGAGAGATGAGAAGCAACCAATGAAAGTGAGGTGACGTCATGGTCACGTTGCTCGTCGCTACTGTGCTGATCGGAATGATCATCACCGCGCTGTATGCGTTCGGAATCTTCAACACTCCCTATACAGAGGCCTTCAGGGTTGGGTTTTACCTGATCATATTTCTAGGGCTCGTGGCGGTTGTGATGACGATGGGGCGGCATCCATTTGATGGCTACGACCCCACGCCCTCCACGCCATGATCGAGGAGATTCAGTATGCGGACATCAAAAACCCTCGAAGAAGCGTGTGAGGCGAAGTGGCAGCGATAGGCTCCCGCGCCCAAGCGGGTGCCTTCGGGGAAATAGACATCGAACCCGCAATCCGGCACCTCCAATAACCCTCTGCAGATGGGTGGTATGCTGCCAACAACAAGGCCCTTAGTTTCTGACCGTGCGACCGAATTTCGATGGCGTTTCCCGATCGTCTAAACGCGGTAGTAGATGTGAGGAGCCATATGCCGGTGAGTATGCAGGACAAGGCGGTATTCGTGGCGGCGAGTCGAACGACCGGAAGCGGGGAGATCGATTCTCGTCTAGGCACGAATGCGTCCAATGCGTCTATTGATGCGGAGCAGAGGGCCTATCGGCTCTTGACCCTTGCGGGGTACACGATCGTTATTTTCACATCGGATGCGGTTGCCATCTGTGGCGAATGCCAGGGGGGCACAACCAACCGTGATGCTGCCGTTCGTCGAAACAGACCGGGCTCCGTCAACAAACAGGTCATGCCCTTTCTGCAGGCCACGGCAGCTTTGCGAATTGACCTGTCCCGCTCGTGGATGGTCAGCGACCGGTTGGATAACATCGAAGTCGCCCGGCTGGCGGGATGCAAAACTATTCTCTGGACAAACGGTTATGAGACTGACTGGGATATGACCCCCATGCGCTGGCCAGACCTCATCGCGTGTGATCTATGGGAGATTGCCTGTCTGATCGTCAATACAGGCTCTATGTCTGTGGCTGAGGTACCTGATGAGGATACCGACCAGGATGACTGACATCTGATCCTGGTCGGCGACGGTCCGGCTTATCGCTGAACGGCAATGGCATTGATGCGGTGGCGAGCGCCCCGATGATGCCCCGCCTCTTCATTTTCATGATCACGGTTTCGATTTTCGCGGATCTGCGAATCCATGATCTCTCCGCAGGCGAAGCATCGCCAGGCCGGCGAGTCGGTCCTTGTTAATCCGCCCCCCCAGTCTTGTAAGGCAACCGGGAACATCAAATTATGGCAACGATGACAATGCATGTGTAGCCCCTCCCGTATTGTTCACCTGCACCTGTGATCCTAAGAAATGCCACGCAGATACGGCACTAGGGGCAACCCTGGTTCTAACGAGTCCTAACCGAACGGGCATGGGTCTTTTCGGCCAGGGAACTACCTAGTAGCCGCTAGGAACTTCCGCAGTTACTGTCACAACAGTCGCCGGGTTTCAGCTTCCCCTCAATCACACGAGGTATTAGATGCGTACTTTACCGAATATGCGTCGTGTCACATCGGGACTGTTCATTGGCACATTCTCCGGTCTGGCCCTGCTATCCGCTCAGGCCTTAGTGGAGGCGCAAGGATCCAGCGAGGGCAAACGGAACCAGGCGCAAACCGAGATCGAGAAGACCAAGGAAAAGGGGTTCGACGGTGTGGACTTTTCATACGATTTGTTCGGAGCACCTCCGGGTCAATCGGCCGCACAAATCGCCGAAGAGGTGATGGCGAAAGACAGAGCGGACAAACCCACGGTCATGGCCAAACAAGCTCAATTATTGCGCGAGCGATACAGGCTTGAATGTAAGACCCAACCCGGCGTGATCATGACAAAGGGAAAGTCACAGCCTATCGGGCCCACGGTGCAGCTGAAGGAAGGCGTGTCATGGGACAAACTAGCCAACACGAACGCCGAGGAGATTCGGCGGCAGAAACTGTTTCCCGCAGGGTTCATGCGGCTGCCACACGTCAAGCATGAGGTCGGTGGTCAGGTATTTCCTCAAAAGCAGATTGAGCAGTTTCCTCGGCTGGAACGGTTCGATGTGGACTTTGATCTCCCGGATTGTTTCCTTCCCGAATTTCCTCCGCCCATCTTTCTGACGACCCACCCGGAATTGGGCGACGTCTCTCAAGGGGAGGTATTGAGCGCAGAAAATTTCGACCGGCTGTTTCGCGGCCTCATCACGCCTGTGCAATTGGATGGATTGCGGATGCTGGTCACGCAATTCCCCCAGGAAGAATTCAATCTGACCCCGGACCGGAAATCTCCGAAGCCTAGTTTGGGAGTCGCCTGCTTGGACTGCCATGTGAATTTTCATACGACCGGGCAGTTCCACCTCAACCCTGATACGCGCCCTCAGCGGGACCGGTTGCGGCTCGACACGGTCAGTCTTAGGGGGATGTTCAACCAGCAGGTGCACGGATCCAAGCGAAGTCTGAGATCTGTTGAGGACTTCACCGAATTTGAACAACGGACCGCCTATTTCAACGGAGATCCCATCCGCGCCATGAAGAAGGGAATGAATATCATCGACCGCCTGCAGGTGGCGCATATGGCGCAGATTCAGAACATGATCGATTTTCCACCGGCGCCGAAGCTGGATCCGATGACAGGGCGGTTGGATCGCGCGCGGGCGAGTCAACAGGAGATCGCAGGCGAAGAGCTGTTCTTCGGAAAGGCCCGCTGCGTGTCATGTCATCAGCCTCCGGCCTATACCGATCACATGCTCCATGATCTGTTTCTCGAGCGATTCGGTGCCGAGGCCGACGGGCCGATCAAATCATTCGCATTGAGGGGGATCAAGGATTCGCCACCCTATCTCCACGATGGGCGTCTGTTGACCCTGGAGGACACCGTGGAATTTTTTAACGTCGTGGCCGGTCTGCAACTCAATCGAGAGGAAAAGTCAGCGCTGGTCGCCTTTATGCGGGCGCTGTAAAGATCCATTCCTGCGCGGGTAGGAATGTGACCGGTAAGGATAGCGTCTTATGACCGTAATTCGGCGATCGCTGGTCGACGGAGGATCATAGGGTCGAGGGCGTTCCGGGGGCATAGCCACCCTACAGCCTACAGCTTCGTGCACGCGGGTATTCCAAGCGCTGTTCACTCATCGTATACGGGTAGAGGTGAAGTATGGAGACTATTGCGCGTTCGAGACCGCCTCGTGTACTGGCTTTGATTTTGGCCGGTGGCAAGGGGGAACGATTGATGCCCTTAACGCAAGCACGCAGTAAGCCGGCCGTTCCTTTCGGTGGCACGTATCGC
>JBEIQG010000256.1:0-4682 GCA_040376625.1 Nitrospira sp.
CCTGCAGTCCATAAAACGGTTGGGCATCCCCGAGCAACTTGGCCAGGCGGGCAAATACGAGCACATTGCCGCCGACCCCCGGAACCGCAAAAAAGGGAGGATTCTTCCCCTCCGGTTGAATCGCGACCAACGACCGCCAGCGCACCGTGCACCCTTCGTCGGCCAGGACATCCGCTAACTCTTCGATCGTGGGAGCCTGAAAGAGGAGTGCCATCGGCAGGCGCACACCGAAGGTCTGCTCGATGGCGCTGAACATCCGAAGGGCCAGCAGGGAATAGCCTCCTAACGCAAAGAAATTGTCGCGTACGCCGATGGGGGTAATTCCCAGGACCTGCTCCCAGATAGCCACCAACTGCAATTCGAGTCGATTCCTCGGCTCGATGGCCTGGGCGCTGTCATGCTCCGGCTCCGCCACCGGCACCGGGAGGGCGCTGCGATCCACTTTTCCGTTCGGCGTGAGGGGAAAGTCGTTGAGTGGCACGATTGCCGCCGGCACCATGTAATCCGGCACCATGTCTCGCAAGGCTCGTCGAAGCGCCTGCGGATCGCACCTGCGTCCCTCTCTTGCCACCACATAAGCCACGAGCCGCTTATCTCCCGGCGCATCTTCTCGCACAATGACCACAGCCTGTTTGACGGTCGGATCGTCAGTCAGGACCGCCTCGATTTCTCCGAGTTCGATCCGGAACCCGCGCAATTTAACCTGATAATCGATACGCCCGATATAATCCAATCGTCCGTCGGGCAGCCATTTGACCTGGTCGCCCGTGCGGTAGAGCCGCTCACCCGCCTGGAACGGACTTGAGACGAAACGTTCCGCCGTCAGCTGAGGAGCGCCCCGGTACCCGCGGGCAAGTCCCATTCCGCCGATGTACAGTTCACCCGGAATCCCCACCGGGACCGGCTCCCTATTCACATCCAACACGTAGACCTGAGTGTTTCCGATCGGCCGCCCGAGAGAGATGGTGCGTTCAGCCGTACGCACCCGCTCTAACGTCGACCAAATCGTGGTTTCCGTCGGACCATAGACATTCCAGACAGACCCTGCCCTTGCGAGCAGTTCCTGAGCTAACTCCCGCGGCAGCGCTTCTCCGCCGCACAGAACCTTGACGCCTCGCCCGCCTTTCCAGCCGAACTGGAGCACCATTCGCCAGGTTGCAGGGGTCCCCTGCATGACCGTGACGGTCCCTTGATCGAGCTCACGCTGCAACCAGGCTCCGTCCATCGCCTGTTCACGACTGGCCAGCACAATGCGGGCACCGACCAACAGCGGGAGATAGAGCTCCAGCCCGGCGATATCGAATGACAGCGGCGTCAGCGCCACCACCACATCGCGACTGCTCAATCCCGGCTCTCGCTGCATGGAGTGGAGAAAATTCACCAGAGCGCGATGTTCGATTTCGACACCCTTCGGCTGACCGGTCGATCCAGAGGTGAACAGAACATAGACAAGATGCTCGGGTTTCGCGAGGGGATCAGGATTGGTCTCCGGATGCCGCGCCAGTGACTCTGCCTCCCGGTCCAGACAGACCACCCGAAGCTGCTGCTGAAGAAGTCCGCCAAGAAGCTTGGAGTCTGTCACGACCACCGCCGCCTGGCTGGCTTCGATCATGGCCGCCAACCGGCGAACCGGCAATCCCGGCACCAACGGCAGATACGCTCCGCCGGCCTTCATCACCGCAAGAAGACTGATCAGCAATTCCGGAGATCGCTCGAGGAACACCGGCACCACCACATCCGGGCCCACGCCCTGTTCTCGCAAGTGATGCGCCAGCCGGTTTGCGCGCCGATTCAGTTCCGCATAGGACAATTCAACGCCGTGAAACACCATGGCGATCGCATCCGGAGTCCGGCCGACCTGCGCTTCAAATAGTTGCGGAAAACAGGTTTCGCAATCGACTGGCTTCTCCGTCGCATTCCATTCACGCAGAATTCGATGTTGCTCCCCTGCCGTGAGGATCGCCACGCATCCGACCTTCTCTTCCGGCTGCTCCGCAATGGCCTGCATAAATTGACGATACTCAGCCAGCCAACGCTCGGCGGAGGTGCGATCGAACAAATCCGTATTGAATTCCAGATAGGCTTTTCGCGAGGCCAACGGGTCGATGGACAGCCCGAGATCAAGCTGTGCCGCCCCTCGACTCACTTCATAAGGCGTCCACGAAAGATGCTGAAACTCCGTCCGGGCAAAGGGGGTATTGGCGAAGTTGAACAGAACCTGCACCAGCGGCAATCCACCCTGGCTTCGGTCAGGTCGCAGCTCTTCAACGAGCTTTTCAAAGGGAATGTCCTGATGCGCATAGGCATCGAGGGACAGATCGCGGACATTCCGCAAGAGTTCACGGAACGTCAGATCGCCCGTCACATTGGTCCGCACCACCAGCGTATTCACGAACGTGCCGATCAAATCCTCGATCTCCAGCCGATTGCGGTTCGCGATCGGGGTCCCGATCACCAGATCACGCTGCTGCGTGAGACGGTGCAGGAGGCCGAAAAATCCGGCCAGGAACACCATGTACAACGTGACGCCTTCGCGCACGCTGAGCTGCTTGAGGCGATTCACAAGCGCCCAGGACAGGTCCAGGGAGACCTGATCGCCCTTGAACGAATGGATTGGCAACCGCGGCCGATCGGTCGGCAAGGCAAGCACCGGCAGATCCGTGAGTTTGGATTTCCAATGTGCGAGTTGCTCAGCCAGCACCGGACCGGTCAGCCATGTCCGTTGCCACTGGGCGAAATCGGCATACTGAATCGGAAGGTCCGGTTGAATCGAGACGGGTTTCCCCGCGCAGAACGCGTTGTAGCACTTCACCAGTTCACGGGCGATCACGCCATACGACCAGTGGTCGGAAATGATGTGGTGGGTGCTGACCACCAACACATGATCCTCTTCGCCCAATTGAACCAACAGAATGCGAAGCAAGGGGCCGCGCCACAGGTCGAATGGACAGCGCGCCTCGGCAGTCGCCAGTTCCAAAGCCCGAACCTCGCGCATCTCACGAGGCAATCCGCGCAGATCTTGTTCCACCCAGAGCGGATCCAACGAGGCGTGAACAATCTGGCGTGCCTGACCATCCACCGTGGCAAACGTCGTCCGGAGCGCTTCGTGACGGCGCACCAGCTCAGCTACACCCCAGCGTAACGCCGCCCGATTGAGCGGACCATGCAACCGCACGCTGGCGGGAATGTTGTAGGCGGTGCCGGTCGGCGACAACTGATAGAGAAACCACATCCGTTCCTGCGCAAACGACAGCGGCAACGGCGTTCCACGCGTCGCTTTGCTCAGTGGGTGGCCGTCCCGGTCCAATTTCGGTTTTCCAGCCTCCTGAGACCGGTTGATCACCTCGGCCAATGTCGCAATTGTCGGCCGTTCAAACACTTGCCGCAGGGGCAGAACGACCCGGAACAGGGCTTGAACTCTGGACACCAGCTGTGTGGCCAGCAGCGAATGGCCTCCCAGTTCGAAGAAATTGTCGTGCACGCCGACATCCTTCACGTGGAGGATTTCCCCCCAGATGTCGGCCAGTATTTGCTCTGTGGGAGTCCGTGGCGCGAGAAACTCGGACGTGAGATCGACCTTGCTCGCGCGACTGTCCGTAGCGACACGAAGCGCCGCACGATCCACCTTTCCATTGACGGTCAGGGGAAGCGTCTCCATCTCGACGAAAGCGGAAGGAATCATGTGCGCGGGCAACTGGCTCCGGAGCTGTTCGCGTAACTCCACCAGTCCCAGCCGGTTCTGCGGACGAGGGACCATGAAGGCGACGATCCGCTTATCACCTGGCTGGTCCTCCCGTACCTCGACCACCGCGCGCTCCAGGTCCGGGTGCCGATTCAGCACCGCTTCGATCTCCTCCAGTTCAATACGATAGCCGCGTATCTTGACCTGGCGATCCACACGGCCGCGATAGTCGAGCTGCCCGTCCGGTCGCCAGCGCACCAGATCGCCGGTCCGATACAGACGGGCTCCCGGAAGGCTTGAAAAGGGATCGGGAATAAACTTGGCATTCGTGAGTTCCGGCCGGCCACGATAACCTCGCGCCACCCCCGCCCCGCCGACATAGAGTTCTCCGGGCACACCCACCGGAACCGGACGGAGATGCCGATCCAATACGTAGACGGAGGACTGAGGAATTACACGTCCGATCGGGACATCCTCATGCAACGGCTCCTGCAGCTCGAGGCCCGTGAGGTCCGACCAGGTGACGGCGACCGTCGCTTCCGTCGGCCCGTAGGTGTTCAGCAATCGAACCGTACGACCGACTAATTGCGCCCACCGCTGCACGATCTGGGGAAGAACTCGTTCTCCACCGATGATCACCGTCTTCACCGACTCCGGGAAAGCGAGTTGCTCCAACTCCATCCGGCTGACGACTTCATGCCAATAGGCGGTCGGCAAGTCCAGCAGTGTCAGCCGCCAATCCCGGCATCGATCCAGGAATACCGACACCGAATCCATCATCGTCTGAGTACGCAGCACCAACGTCGCGCCAGTCGTGAGGCAGGGAAAGATTTCTTCGGCGGCAGTGTCGAAACTCATCGACGCGAATTGCAGCACCCGGTCGTATGCGGTGACACCCGCGATCTCCGTGATCGCCTGCACGTAGTTGGCGATCGATCGGTGCTCGATCATCACCCCCTTCGGCTGGCCGGTCGAACCGGAGGTATAGATGACATAGGCC
>JBEIQG010000064.1:0-16105 GCA_040376625.1 Nitrospira sp.
CTGGGTTCAGAACGTCGTGAGACAGTTCGGTCCCTATCTGTCGTGGGCGTTAGAAATTTGAGGGTGAGTTGCTCCTAGTACGAGAGGACCGGAGTGAACGTACCTCTGGTGTTCCGGTTGTCACGCCAGTGGCACTGCCGGGTAGCTATATACGGACGGGATAACCGCTGAAAGCATCTAAGCGGGAAGCCCCCCCCAAGATTAGTTCTCCCTAGACTCTCGAAGTCTCTAAAGGGCCGTCGAAGACTACGACGTTGATAGGCTGGGTGTGGAAGGCTCGTAAGGGCTGTAGCTAACCAGTACTAATCGTCCGTGCGGCTTAACATCCTTTGCTCCTGATAGACGTGGTCTTAACAAGAACAAATGAATGACGGGCTTTGTTTTGCCTGATCAGGGTGGAATCCCGTATGATCACTTAAACATTGCCGTTCACAATTTTGATTCTTCAGAAGTTCCCGGTGGCCTTGCCGGAGGGGTCACACCCGTTCCCATACCGAACACGGAAGTTAAGCCCTCCAAGGCCGATGATACTGCTGCCGTGAGGCAGTGGGACAGTAGGACGCTGCCGGGTTACAAAAAGAGCCTGCCCGAGAAATCGGGCAGGCTTTTTTGTTTTCGCATCCTGATCTTTCAAGCCTGCTTTTTCGATATTCTCTTCAACTATTTTCTATAAGCTTATCTCCTATGGTTTCAAAACCCGACTGCGAAATGGGCGCCCTTCTAAGCGGTGGTGTGATTCTCAACTCCAGGCATTTCTCTGTGAATTTGTGTTTCACACCTTCACGATTTTTTATATGATCGTCCTGCCGCATCGCCGGTCTACTGCTTCTCTAAATCCATGTTTTTTCCCACGGTCTGTGAGGTTTGGTGGGTGTTGTGGTTTTGCTCTGAAATCGATGGTTGATTGGTAGGGTTCTATGCTGCCACCTATTCCATCCGACTGGAAGCAATTGCTCACCGACCAGGAGAGCAGCCAGAAGTATCGAGCTCTCAAACTATTTCTCGAGCAGGAAACGGCAGCCGGTGAAACTGTCTTGCCCCCTTCGGAGGATATTTTTGCTGCCTTGGAGACGACTCGCTACGAACAGGTCAAGGTTCTACTATTGGGGCAAGATCCTTATCACACACCCGGCATGGCCCATGGGCTCTGTTTTTCGGTGCGGCCTGAGGTTGCCGTGCTGCCTCGATCGCTCAGAAATATCTATCGTGAACTTCGGGAGGATATCGGATGTCGTGTCCCGAATAACGGTTATCTGGAACCCTGGGCCAGGCAAGGCGTTCTGATGTTGAATGCGATCCTGACAGTTCGCGCGCATGCGGCCAACTCCCATCGGGGACGTGGCTGGGAGGCTTTAACTGATCGTATCCTTTCGGTGCTGAATGCTAAGCCAACACGTGTGGTATTCTTGCTTTGGGGGGCGGAGGCGATGAAAAAGCGATCACTGATCACAGATGCGCAGCATGTGGTGATTAGCTGCGCTCATCCCTCACCCTTATCTGCGAGAAAGTTCTTCGGTTCACGGTGTTTCTCGCGGGTGAATCGAGCCCTCACCGAGGCGAATCTTGAACCGATCGATTGGCAGATTCCCGATCTCTGAATCGGAAAAATGCGGGGCCACAGAATTGGTTCGTACTCGCACGTGAATGATTCGACTTGCTGCAGGTCGTCGGTTGTCCTACAAAATTCTTTTACTTCCTACTCAATCATCTGCCTAAGAGAGTGGCCGCTGGTATGAGGGTTTGCCTAGGTCTGGGGCTCGGGCTCTGTGCTCTGATTGAAGCGAGTACGTTGTGGGCAGCCGAGACCAATCTGGCCGAACCGCGAACTTCAACGTCTCTTAGTTCAGCGCCCATCGCGTGGCAGTATGATGGCGACCAGGGGACATCCCATTGGGGGGAAATCGCTCCGACCACTGCGTCCTGTGAAAAAGGGACTCACCAGTCGCCCATTAATATTCGCACCACTCCCCAGCACCATAGCCATGACGGGCTCTTGGTTCACTACACTGCCGCTCCCGGTCACGTTGTCACTTCCCACCACAGCATTGAAGTGGATTTTCAATCAGGCGAATCGCTGGAAGTCCTTGGACGAATGTATACGCTCAAAGAGTTTCATTTCCACGAGCCGAGTGAATATCAACTGAACGGCCGCACCTATCCGATGGAAGCGCATCTCGTGCATCGAGATGAGACGGGTCATCTGGTGGTCCTGGCGGTGCTGATGGATTTGGGTAATGAATCAGCCTCTCTGTCCGCCGTGTGGGATCGGATTCCGAGCGAGAAGCATGATGAGGTTCGGGACTTGCTGTTTAACCCGCAGGATCTGTTGCCGAAAGACTTGCACCATTACGCCTATGATGGCTCACTGACCACGCCTCCTTGTACGGAAGGAGTGTACTGGATTGTGCTGAAGGAACCCACCTCCATTACATCTGCCCATATCGAACGGTTCGTGTCGCTGATTGGCCACAATGCTCGACCGGTTCAATCGTTGAATGAGCGTGAGATCGACGAAGAATAATCTTCTTTGTTGAGACAACGATCGGATTTTCCAAGCCCCCCATTGATTGGGATGTTTCCCGTACCCACCACTCTCAGCTCGACTTCGAATGTCTTTCGAGCGATTGTTGGCAGTTACGCGAATCTGTGCCGACCGGGCTCAACCACTTAGAGGATGCCATCTTCCTTGGGAGGCTGAGGTCCTGCGACCATACCTGCCAGGTCGGGGTCATCGTGATCTCGTGATTTTGGCCCTTCTGATTTTCGTTTTAGGCGGTGAGCCTCTTTCTGCGTACGGCGATCACGTTGTGTCTGTTCCCGTTGCCGTTTTTTAGAAGTCACGTGGCTCATGGTCACCTCCGTGGGTCGTACGGGAGCGGCGTGCATCAGGCGGATGGCACTTGAGGGGGCGTCGTTGCTGGCACGGCGCTCGATCTGCCGGCTTTGATGAATCGATCTTCGGCGAGCACGCCGTGTAGTTGTGCCGTGATCGAGCGACGGTACGGTTCCTTCTGCCGGATCATGATCACGAGATTGTCCCCATCCACAAGGATGCTGAGGTCGTCTTCAGTAACCAATTCCCGGGACGAGCCACCGATGTTCAATCGGTACTGTGTTTTTCCATCGGGATTTCGATTCGGTCCGACCACAATCTCAGTCAAGCCGTCGATGTGGCCGTCATACCCTTTATGTCGGTGCCTGACCTTTGTGCCGTTTGGAATGCGCACCCATCGTGCCAGCGGCGATGTTTGACTGTGTTGCCCGTTGCTCATAGTGCGTGTGTCTCCTTGTTATCGTACCCATACGTAGCCGCCAGGGTTCTTGTAATTTCGCCGGAACACAATTGCTTCGCAGAAAACGGCTGGGCTGGCGACTGCGACTTTCAGAATGAAACCAGCGGAGTATCTCGGACGGAAGGGCGGTTGAATCGATCTTGCTAATCTACGGACACAGAGTCGATAGGAAGCACTGTAAAGCGGCTGAGGAGTCAGCGGTTCATCGAAAGTGTATCACATTTGTTCATGCCGCATCCGCCATACCTTACGATCGAGGTGCGCGGTCATTTGTCGACCTTCCTTACTACCCATGTGTAGGTGCGGTCACGCGCGATGCTGTTGATTTGGAGGACTCGGCACACGGATATGGTGCAAAACGACCGATCGCTGATAATAATTATTGCCGCATAGAATCATGCTCTTGCATTGAGATCAGCGGTCCTGCACGTTGACACCGCTCTCCCAGCCCTATAGGGTGAACGCATGACGCACTGAGCCACGCCGGCTTTCTCCTTTCGCGCGCACTTTCTAGCTCTCCCTCACTCCTTGCGCGTGCGAGTCTCAAGTCTTCGCCGCTTCGCCGCCATAGAACAAGAGTCCAGCGATGATAGGCCCGCAGTGATTGATCATTGGCCGATCAGTCGATCTATTCAGGATGGAGTCTTTTGCTTACGGCAAGATTAGCGCAGCTAGGAGGTTGTCATGTATCAAATTTGGACGCTCATCGGAATCATGATCCTCACGTGGGTTGTTGCGATGTGGGCTAGCTACTCGGACGGCACTGCGTAGACAGACGAATCGAGTGCTCCTGGCTCTCCTGCCAACCGGCAGGGATCGGATGCCAAATGGAGGATGCCATGACGGCGCAGACGGTACTGTTCTGGGCCTCACACAATCTGTTTACGGTCGCGACGGTTTGCTTCGCTGCTGCCATGCTGAGCGTCATGCTGTACACCTACCTGCATGATTATGTGCTGGTGGCGAAGGGGCGCTAGCCTACTTTTTAACTCACCAGGGCAGCGGTTGATGGCCGAACAGAGTTGCCAGCGAGACGAATCCGATCGAGCATCCTTGGGGAATGTGCCTGGACGGTAGCCTGATTGTCCTCCATAACTGTCTGCACATGGATGTGGCTGGGTGCGGTGTGCCGACTGTGCACGTGACAGATGCCAGTAGCCATTTTTTCATGGCGCTGGACTATGTTGAAGGCTGAGCAATGCAGGAAGGAGGGCAGTATGCGCATGGAACATCGAGTTCGTTCACGATCGGCAAGCCGACCTGGTGCCGTCGAGGAGCGAATACTGGCAAGGGCGAATGAGGTACCTGCGGGAGTCGGTCGGAGTATGCTCCTCGATATCAATAGGGCTGAGATTTCCCGACTCAAGTCGTTGACTGGAATCGGCGAACATTATGCGAGGAAGATCGTGGAAGGGCGGCCCTACCACGATCGAGAAGAGTTGCTGACCAAAGAGATTTTGCCGGAATACATCTACGGCAGAATCATGGATCGACTGGTGGCAAACCAGTTTTAGGTTGTGAGGGAGGGGGTGAGTGCCTGGGATCCGGCGCCTCGCGTGTATTGACCCTCCGGCATGGAATAACCTGGGTGTTCTCTCTCAGGAATGGGACGGGTGGCTCGAATGAACGGAAAAAACGACTGCATGACTGACAATCGTAGAACAGCAGGGGCGGTGAGAAGGTTCTGGCTATGCCAGGCATCCTGGCGGGGCATGGCCCTCGTAGCAGCCATCAGCCTGCTGATGGGTATCGTGCAAGCCACGGTGGCTTGGTCCGAGCAGGGTCCCACCGAGGCCGTGAAGGGGACCGTCTCCGAGCTACTTTCTATCCTCAAGGAGCTCAAAGACCCGACTCGATCCGAGGCGCGGCGTTGGGAAATCGAGCAGGTCATTCGGCATCATGTGCATTACGAAGACATGGCCAAGCGGTCTTTGGGCGCATCCTGGTGGCAACTGAGCGATGTGGCCCGCCGGGAGTATGTCGGGCTGTTTGTCCAGCTGCTTCGCGATGCGCTTGCAAACCGGATGGTGGAGTATTCCGGTGAACGCATCAGCTATCTCTCGGAACAACGGGAGCGCACGTTCGCGCAGGTCAAAACGCGGCTGGTCGGAAATAAGGTCGACACCTTCATCGACTTTCGTTTGGTCAGTCAGGACGGACGCTGGCTGGTCTACGACGCAGTGATGGATGGGGGGAGCTTGGTCGCGAGCTACCATGCGCAGTTCGCGAGCATCATTCGCGATGCCTCCTGTGCGCAGTTGATGGAGCGAATCAAAGAGAAGACACTGGTCGTGAAGTTGTTTGAGAAGAGCGGGTCGTGAGGCGAGGGGAGCTATGGCACGGTCACGAGCGGTTATGTCCCCGGGAGAGAGCGCAATGAGATGTCCGCGTTGTTATGGTCCCATGATGATGATCAAAATGAAGGATATCGTAAGCGGGACGTTGGCCTATGGGTGGGGCTGCCGTCAATGTGGCGCCGTCATCGATTCACTGATCGATATTCACCGTCAGTGGCACCTGGAGCCCCGTGCGACCTGGGCACATTTGGCCGTCGCTGCCTGTTAGGCCGCACAATCATTCTCCCCGTCGTGCCAGCTGCGCGCATAACCGGATGTGGCGCCCGATGAGTAAAATTCACGGTAGGTATCAGGAAAAGTAAGGAGTGTTATGTTGCATGCCTCGTTGATTGCTCTCGCGCTTGGACTTGTGATTTGGGGGCTCAATTGGACCGGGTTCGCCGAGATGCCGACCCAAGTGTATTGGATTTTTACCGCCGGGGGAATGCTGTTGCTATTGATCCACGTTGCGACAAGGCGACCGGCCCGCGTGTGGTAAGGAGACTTCTCACTATGCGATGCCGCGATGCATGCATCATAAGCGCCGTGCTGGGAATCAGTGCGCTGTGCTCCAGTGAGGTCGAAGCTGCGAAGGAGTGGGCGCCTCAGGAGGTTGCGGCAATTCTCGCGCAGTCGTATGCGCAGCTGCTCATGCGACCGTTGGGGACGGAGCCAAGTTCCCTTCAGAAGAACGAGGCGGACCAACAACGGTATATGGTGCAGTCCGGCTATGCGTTGCAGTTGGCAAAAGGCGAGAAAAGTGTGAGGCAGATTGTCGAGGCGATCGCCCTATCATCGGAATTTAACGCCAAGTGGATAACGCCCCACATGGGAACTGCCCAGACTGGATCGGCCCCGGGAGTATCGCCCGTGGCGGCCCCGGAAAAGGCCATCGATAGCCTGTACTGTGCGTTGTTAGGCCGGCGGGTGGATAGTGCGTCGTTGGCCAGCGCTCGCAAGGATTTGGTGAGTTCCGGCTTTGAGCGGCTGATCCGTGACTTGATCGACGGGAAAGAATACCGAGACCTGTTCGGCGATAGCAAAGTGCCTCAGGTGAGCAGTGAAAAACAGGCAGCGGTCGGATGCCCACAATTGATTCTGTAGCAGCCGTTCCAGCGTATTAGGCTCAGAATACGCCGCGTAGGTGGCTCGAAGGGACGGCAATAACCTCAGTGAAGGCAGGGAGAAGTACGGTATGACGCCGGAAGAACGCATCGCGAATATGACAAAGGCGATCAATCACGCCATCAAGGTGATGGGAGATCGTTTCGGGTCGACAGAGGAAGATGTGGCGCGAGCCATCCAAGGCCTGAAGACCTCAATACAGACGGCCTCGCAGGAGAAGCCGGTGCCGGTCGGGGCCGCCACTCAGACCTAAGGGTTGCGGTGTGAAGTCTAACCGGTCGAACTCTCTGGTCGGTGCGGTAGCCCTGTGGTTTAGCGATGCTCTATATTTCCCATCGTTGGGAGCAGAGGGTCAATCTGTACTCCATGCTGCCTGCCACAGCACGAGCCAACCAACCGACTAGGCCTCAATATCGCTTGACTCCTATCACCAGAGCGCTTAGCGTGGAGATATGACGTCTCTAGCTCCGTCGACTGTTCTCTCCCTCGCGCTTCGATCCTCCATCCTGCGCGACTGATTGTCCGGTCTCCGCCGCTTCTTACGCCAGAGTGCCCTGCACGACCGATAATGCCGACTTCGAGAACGGAGCGATTGTCGCTTCCGGCGAGGAACGGTATCGTGACCAGCAGTTCCGTCTGACACCATGTTCAGTTCCGTATAGCAGTACAAGGGGGCACCACTATGATTACCATTACGGCAACGGCCGAAGAGAAGATTCGCGAGTTGATGTTGGAAGAAAAAGATACGCTCGGGCTGCGTGTGTATGTAAAGGGCGGGGGGTGCCACGGCTATCAATACGGCATGGCATTCGAATCGAAGATGAGCGACGACGATACGGTTATTGAAAAAGGCGATGTCAAAGTGATCATGGACTCACAAAGCGCGCCCCTGTTGAACGGGTGCGAAGTGGATTATGTGGACAGCGTGCAGGGATCCGGCTTTGCGATCAAGAATCCGCAAGCCAAGACGACTTGCGGATGCGGGAGTTCATTCAGCGCCTAGTAAGCCGAATGTTGCTGTCTCTGCACGATTGTCACCGTGACTGAAGGAGGTCCGCTATGGAGCCCACATCCGTCATTGGAACCAAGAATAAAAAAGGCCAGGTCTTCACCGACCCCCGTATTATGATGCGGGAGGCGGCTCGTACGCCGTCGTTTTATACCGGAAGTGAAGTGATTAAAGAAGCCATCCGGCGCGCCAGCATTGACGTGATGATCGCTTATCCGATCACCCCGCAAAGCGAGGCCGCTGCACTGATCGGCGAGCTGTTTGCCGAGGGGTATATCGGAGACTATTTTCGCGGGGAGAGTGAATTTGCCGTCATGTCGCAGTGTGCAGGGGCCGCCTTCGGTGGAGCCCGTGTCTTCACGACGACCGCAGGACCAGGCACGATGCGGGCGATGGAAAACTTCCCCATGTGGGCCGGCGCCCGCTTGCCGATCCAATGCATCGTGACGTGCCGTGGGATCAATTCCCCGCTGTCGATTCAGCCGGACACCATCGAGATTTCCTACCTGATGCAGACAGGTATGCTCGTCTGGCATGCGGAGACGGCGCAGGATTTCTATGATTGGATCCTCATGGGCTATATGGTGTCGGAAGAGCCCGAGGTGCATTTGCCATTGGCGCTCTGCTGCGACGGGTTTTTTGTAACGCATACCAAAGACGTGGTCGATTTGACCCCGACAGATATGTGCCTGCCGCCCTATGACCCGTATCGCTCGCCGGTCCCCTGCATGGATATGGAATGTCCGCCGGTCAGGATGATGCGTGATCCGTTCATCATGAAAAGCAACTACATTAGTTATGCCACGCATGCGAGCTGGCAGCAGGAAGTCTGGGCTGCTGCAGAACGGTCGCGGAAACACACGATCGCCTGGTTGAACGGGCTGATTGAAACCGAAGACGTAGACGCGGATGTGCTCATTGTCACATCCGGTACCGCGGTATCTCAGGGGCGGGAAGCCATTCGTCTCCTGGCCGATGAAGGTATCCGCGTGGGACTCGTGAAGATCAAAACGCTCCGGCCCTGGCCGGAGGAGGAAATTAAGGAAGCCACCAAGCACGCCACGCACATTATCGTTCCGGAATTCAATGTCATCGGATGGATGGCGAAAGAGATCAAGGCGACCATTTCAAGAAGTGAGCGGGTCATCGCTGGTCCCCGAGTGTGCGGCGGGATGACCATGCCGCCGGAGATCATCGTGGAAGAGATTAAGCGTGCGCTTGGGGTGCGTTCTGGCACGCTCGCCGGACGCGGTTGAAGTGCAGAAGGCCAGATGACGAGAACTGTTTTGATACTGTGCAGTACATTGACGCTCAGCAGGGCTGAGAGGAGAGATATATGAGCAAGGAACGCATCAAGATTTCGCCGGATTTGTATGACATCATGCCATCGGATTATCAGGACTTGGTCAGCAGTGCCACGTACGGCAAGGAAGACCGGGGCTGGAAGGACATCGGTACCTCAAAGGAATTGATCGAGCAGCACTCGCTGTGTGCCGGATGTCCTGAATCCATGGCATTTCGATATATTCTGGCCTCGCTCCCTAATCCCGAAGACACGGTCATGGTCGGCTCGACCGGCTGTACCAGCCTCGTGTTTCCAATGGTAGCCGTCCACAACATTCATTCCCTGTTCGGGAATCAGAATGCCATCGCCTCGGGGCTCAAACGGGCCCTGAGTGTGCGTTTCCCTGATCGCGTGAAGGATGTGGTCGTGTTGGCGGGAGACGGCGCGACGGTGGACATCGGTTTGGACATGACGCTGCAGGCCTGGTTCCGGCAGGAAAAGTTCACGACCATTTGCTTCGATAACGAACTCTACGCCAACACCGGCGGGCAGGAGAGCGGTCTTATGCAAAAGGGATTCGTTGCGAAAATGGCGCCGGTCGGAAAACTGTTCGACAAAGTGCGGTTGCCAGAAATTGCCCGGGAGTCCGGCTGCCACTATGTCGTCAACTGCACGGTGAGCAAGCCTTCGCTGGTGGAAAAGGTCGTCCGTAACGCAGTGCTAATCGCACGGGAAATCGGCCCGACGTATCTTCAGCTCTATACGCCCTGCATTCTGGAAATCGGCAAGAACAGCATGGAGGGTTTGCAGGAAATGCGGGACTCCGAGAAGCCCACGGAACGATTTGCCTTCAAGGAATATATCAGCGAGCCGGCGAAACAGCTTCTCGCGGAGCGAGACGCCAAGGCCAAAGAAAAGAAAGCCGCCGCTAAGCAACTGGTGTCGTAAGCGGGAAATTTATCACCGCCGCTTATGCGGCTATGAGAGAGCGAGGTTCCTAATGAGTCTTGATTATGTGAAATTCACACCCGGCTTTGAACAGTTCATGCCGAAAGAGTATCGGGATATGGTCGAGCATGGACCATTTGGAAAAAAGACGACGGTGTCGCAGATGGGCAGCTTCAAGGAAATTCTTGAGGAGCACCCGATGTGTGCCGGTTGCGCAATGACCCTGTTCATTCGGTTGGCGATCATTGCCTTTCCTAATCCCGAGGATACCATCACCGTTGGGACGGCGGGCTGCGGAAGATTGGCCATTTCGCAGGCGGCGATTCCATTCGTGTATGGGAACTACGGCGACCAGAACGGTGTCGCCAGTGGTTTATCTCGCGGGCTTCGGCTCAGATTCGGCGATAAACCTAAGGATGTGGTCGTGATCGCGGGCGACGGTGGGACCGCCGACATCGGCTTCCAGCAGGTACTGCATTCCTGGTTTCGGAAGGAACGTTTCACGACCATCATGCTGGACAACGAGGTGTACGGCAACACCGGCGGTCAGGAAAGCGGAATGACGACCAGAGGCGCCGTGCTGAAAATGGCTCCGCTCGGAAAGAAGTTCGAGAAGATGGATATGGTCACGATGGCCAAAGTCGCGGGCTGTTCCTATATCGCCACCGTAGTGCCGAACAATCCACGGCGGGTGGAAAGCGTCATCAAGAAGGCGGTATTGATCGCCCGAGACATCGGCCCGACCTATATTCAAGCGTATACCTCATGCAATATCGAGTACGCGATTCCGACCGATAAGGTCATGGAAGATGCCAAGACCGTTGAAGACGATCGTTACAAGTTTACCGAATATGTCAGCGACGAGGCGAAGGCGTACCTTGCCGAGCGATACGGCTATAAAGAATTCATGCCGAAGGCTGTGCCTGCTTCAGTCACGACGGCCTGAGGGGTCGCACCGGGTAAAGCCAATATGGTTTTGTGCTGGCGGGCAGGAGCGGAATCTCTTGCCCAGCCAGTGTGCCGGGTGTTAGCCGTCATAGAGCGCATAGATCCTCTCCTCACGATCCGCCACACACTGTCGGCCCTCTCGAGTCCTGTCAAAAATAATTAAGTCGCTTGCAATCAAGGGCTTGCCTCATCGACCCATACCTCCTCCGTTGACACGGCTGGTTGCACCCTGTAGGGTGTGGCATGACGTCTTGAGCCACGCCGACTGTCCCATCTTGCGCGCCTCCTTACATCCTTTGCGCGTTTGATTCCCCGGTCTTCGCTGCTTCTACGCCAGAGTTTCCATCTCAGACCATCAGGTCTCGGCATGCGTTCGCGCGTGTCAGCCCTCATAACGGTGTGGCGCTGCGTTCGCCACCGACAAAGGAGATTGTAATGACACAGGAACAGTTCCAGCAGTTCTGGCTGCAGCTCAAGGCTCCCCTCAAGGCCAAATGGGAGAAGATCACGGAAAACGATCTGGGCGAAATCGAGGGCAACCTGGTGACGTTCGGCAATGTGATTCAGAAGCGTTATGGGGAGGGCCATAAGGATGAAGTCAGCCTCTGGGCAGACCGTCGGCACGCGCATTGGAGCGGAAATTACATCGGCTATAAGGATCCAAAGCCGACCGCGTAATTCGGTACCTCCGTTCAGGAACTTTATCAGTAGGCGGTAGGCCCTCGCTTGCGATAAAAAATGGAAAGAGAGCACGTGTTATGAGAAAAATCGTCATCAACAAGAGTTATGACCAGTTCTGCTTGAGCCATAAAGCGTTCATGCGTCTGCGTGAGTTGGGGCAGCCGGATGCGCTCAAAGAGACGGATCAGGGGGCCTACTGGCCCTCAGCGGCCGGCCCTCAGGAACCGAGTCTCAACCAATGCGGCATATTGATACCACGTGACGACAAGCGGTTGGTTCAGGTGGTGGAAGAACTTAAGGGGGAGGCCAATGGCCATTGTGCCGAACTGAAGGTCGTGTCGATCCCGGACGACGTGTCATGGGTCATCGCGAAAGCGAACGGCAGTGAGCATGTGAGCGAACAGCATCGCACCTGGAGTTAAGCCGGTCACGCATCGGCTTGGCTCCCTTATGTCGGATCCGCGTTGAGCATCCCCCCCAGCAGGTTGAGATCCTTGGGCGGGGTCATGAGCTTTTCTGTAATGACCCTGCCCCGCAAAGCTCTCCGATTGAAGGTCCCTCATAGACCGCCTGTCCCGCTAGTACGTCCACGTAACCAAAGTGGTGAATACGTTTTTCCCGTAGTTGTAAACGGGAATATTGGAATTGTTCATGACCCCTTGATATTGGAGCGCAACGGTTAGGTTGTGGGGTAGTGGCTTCGCGATTTGGAAGAAGATGTCCTGCTCGGTGTCCCGACGTGGAGATAACTGACCGGCATCATCAAAGAATATTGCCTGCGTATGGTTGTATGCTCGCCAGTGAACCTCATAATCGAGTCTCAGGCTGAGCTCATACCAGGGAAGAGTGGCTTGTCCACCAAGTTGAAACCGATTGCCCGCATAGGCGAAGCTCGATCCCCTCGCGGCTTCGGTATCATGCTGATATCCAATGCGGACAATGTACTTGTCTTGCCTAAATCGGAAGGCGTGGAGAAACCCTACCATATTATTGAAAGCATCCCGCGACTCGGGACCGAATCGAATATCGTTATTGCCGGGCTCCGCATAGAACTCCTTGCGTTGATAGCGGTAGAGCACCGTGGTCAAGTTCTCCATCCGTCCGACAACCGGCAGCGAGACTGCGGGTGGAACCAACGTGAAAGGTAAGGTCAAGCTGTGGCGCGAGAGAAAACCTGTCAAATCGAGGAGCATATAGTCGTAACTGTACTGCCCTCCGATCTCGTAGGGCATCGTTCCGATGGTCCCCCGATAGACTCCCGATACAGCCCCCAAATGGTCTTGGATATTAAATCTTCCCACGGCACTATTCGTATTGACGGTTTGGTAGTAGGAGTAGGTCACCGTAGACTCGATCGGGCCATTGCGATACCAGGCATAGTCGCCGCGTGCCGACGTCACGAAGCCCGGTGATTGGGTCGTACGCGAGCGAAGCGCCTCTGCCACCGGATCGCTGCTCTTGCGAGGATTGACAGCGACGTTATCGTCGTAATACCCCCCCACGGCCATTTGCAAGCGCAGCCGCTGAGTTTCCGTGACCCGCTTCGTTGCAGCCAGGGCTTCCTGAACGCGCACGGATGCGCCTGTGATTGGGGAGCTGGGCTGGACACGTTGCGCGGAAGTCAACTCGGCCTGCGCCTGATCTGAGAGTCCAAGGATTCCCAGCGAGAGTCCTCGATAGAAGGCAGCGAGCTGTCGCACATCCTGGTCGGCGGACACATTTGCGCGTAGCGCCGCTGCTGCGCCGTCATAGTCTTTCTGTCGATAGCGAAGAAACCCCACATAGAATCCCAGGTTCTCACGCGCTGATTCTTGCTCAAACACTTCCTCCAGAAGAGGCGCAGCTTTGTCATAATTCCGGAGGGCAAAGTGCGCCGTACCGAGTTGGTAAGTGACTTCCAAATCGGATGGGCGAAGAGCGCGGAGGCTAGTCAGAGGTGCGAGCGCCTGGTCTGCATGGCCCCTCGCCAGATGACAGAGCGCCAAGTAATAGAAGGCTCGCGCCTGACGCGGATTTAGTGCGATCGCTCTCGAAAGCAGGACAATGGCATCATCATACCGTTTGGCATCATAGGCAAAGATTCCTTCGGCGACCAACACCTCTGCATCAGCCTCCTGAGCCTGAAGGGAGCAGAGCAGCAATACCGTCGGAAGGAAGACGAGGATTGCTACGAAAATTTTCATGGTCAGAAAAAGATGGGATTGAACTGCTACATGGATCGTGCGGGATCGATATCGGCTCATTGAATTGCTCTCCCTCCCACCTTGCCGCAGTGGTATTTTCATGGCTTGACCTGGGCACGAAAGGCCACCTACTATACGACATGTCTGCCGCATTTTCCGATTCATAACGGCTGAAAAGTGGCAACCGGCAACGGTTTGCTGGTTATGACTGAATCGAGAATTGCGCGTTTTTGAACTGTTTTCGACGGCGAGAATAGGTGTCTTATGAGAACCGTCCGCTTCTGTTTACGGGTGCTCGCATGCTGGGCCATATGTATTTTCAGCGCCATGAATAATGGAGTGCGGGCGGAGGAGGCATCGCGATTTTTTTCGGGCGACGGGAATCCGGTCGGTGTGGTGATGGGAATTTCCGGTGGATCGGTTTCGATTGTTTCCGCGGGTTCTGCGATTCGAACCGTGAAAGTGGGGGATCTCATGGCCGCCGGTGAGGAGATTTCTGCCGGAGCCGGCGCGAAGGTGGATATATTATGGGATCATCGCGCGTTGCTGACCTTGGATGAAGAGGCACGGCTGCACATTCAAGAGCCGCATCATGGCCAAACCGAGGTGCGTCTGCACAAGGGAACCGTGCGGATCGCCTTGTCCTATGACGCGGGGCGGATGACCGACAGGCTCACACTCCAGACAGCGCTGGCGCGGATGGTAAGCCGAGGTGGAATCCTCGAGGCCACTGTGATGGGCGAAGAGCAACGGTCATTCTTTGCGCGATTGGTCAATGCCCCGCCGGTGGAAACTCTGCGGGTATTTGAGGGGCAGGCGCGAGTGGAGCCCTTGACCGGTGAAGGCAAGCCATTTTCCATCAAGATGGGATCAGAGGTGTCACTGAAACCAGGAGGGCTCACTCCCATTTCAGAGATACAATCGGCTTCGCGCTCGCTGCAACCTCTTGCCGTCAGGGAGGAACATCGTGGACCTCCTCATCCCGTGATGCGTCAAATCGTCAATGCCCATGTCGATCTCGCTCTGGAAGTCGAGAAGGAACTCCAGCGCAACACTGTGGCGGGTGCCGAAAAGGATCTGCCCGGTGCGACTGCCAGAGGCGCCATACTGTCGACCAGTACCGGCCTGCCATCTTTCCCTGCAGCTCAGACATTCGCGGGAGGAAGCTCAATCCGGACGCCATCGAGCAGTCCTTCATCTCCTATATTGTCTCCGCCCGTAGCATCGCCCATTCAAGGAGCCGGCGCCGGGGCAGGCCCCGCCCAGGCCGGAGGTCTCAACAGCAGTAGATTGTTGAAGCAAATTCTTAACGAGATCGGTAAGGGATCAAGGGGACAGGGAAAGAAGTGAATCGCAAAATCGTACGGCCTCCTCAGAAAGACCGGCAGGCCTGCGAACGTACCCTCATGACTGCTTCCTGTTGAAAATCGTCTTTATATGTCTGCATGAGGTGTTGAATGGCCGCTGCGTTCCGTTCGCTTCCATCATGCGCCAATTGGAGAATGTGCGAGTTTTCGGCCTCGACTATTCCGGTTGCCATTCTCCATCGGCCGGATCCTATCCATGAGGTAAGCCCATCGGGGAATACCGGTATGACGACCTTGTTAACAAAAGATTCCCATTCCGTCGCGGTAACAAGGCCGCCTGGTTTGGCTGTGCCGAAATAAAGGGTCTCGATTGTGACAGCATGCTCGCCTTGCAAACAGGTAAGGGGCTGGCTGGACCCACAGGCTGTGAGAATGAACGATATGTTCACCAAGAAGAGGACTGGCCTGGTGAAGGAGAAGGGCGCCTTGGAGTGAGACCTTTGGAACGACATGGGAAATTGCGGAGAGCAGCCAGCAGGCGGTCGACTACTACTTTTTAGATTTACCTGAGTTCTGAGCGGGTGTTTTTGACGGATCTTTGTCGTTGTTGCTTCCCTTCACCTTTTTGAAGGTATCGCCGATAGCCGGTCCGATTTTCGGGATCTCCTCTTCAATGTTTTTTGCCGCGCTCTTCAAGCCTCGGCCGATTTCGTCGAGCGTCAAACCCTGATTGGATCCTGACTTGGAGCTGCCCGAAGATTCAGCCGCGGCAGTCGACGTCAGTGCCGAGGCATCAAGCCACAGGAAGAGAGAGAGGAAGGCGACTATCATTCGCATCATGGACCTCGCGTGCTGATTTCCAATATACGCTATTCGAGCTCTGCAGCAAACTTCTGTCGACAGGCCGACTGGTCGGCGGGAGCGAACCGGAACTCGCGGACCTGTTGACCGGTAGGGGCATGATGCGGTAAAGTGATGATCTACTGCAGC